>QIKW01000117.1 GCA_003231975.1 Acidimicrobiia bacterium | reverse complement strand
TGACTCACCTCAAGAACCTTGTATTCAGCCATGCCTGGATATAATCATGATTCACTCAACTAGTCAAGGAACTTTCCGCACGGGACACTAGTCGGCAGTGGTGGGCGGAACACCGGGGCACACACTACTCAGTGCTTCCTCCGCAGCACATGAATGGGAGGATTGTAGAGTTTCCCGGCCAAGTTCTCGATCCCTATCTGTGTCGCCGGTTCCACTCCCTGGGCAAAGCTAAGAGCGTCTTCTGAGACTTGGAATTGTCTAGCTAGACTGTCGACTCTCTCTACAACGATTCTGACATCCCGACACCACTCGTGACGAAAATCCAATGCCAACGGCTTCTTACTGAGTAGCCGAGATCTTGCCCCGAGCCACGCAAGTATCTTGATTGCCGCACCACGAGTTCTAGAAGGCCCGAGCGAGTCAAGAACCTCGGCCAACTCTTTCGAAACTTCCCACGTCTCGACGAAGTTGGCTAGGTCGGTAACTGCCTCTCGCATCTACCTGTACATCCAGTTGATGAAGAGCATCATGTCTTGCAGTGTGGAGTGTTCGAGTTCTCGGCCAGTAGTCATTTGAAACTGCCTCTCATAGTAGTAAGCCCTGATCTCACGCGAATGATACGACAGACGTTTCCGGCCTGAGATGTGGTCAAGAGCGTGGGTACCCTCATGAATGAAGTCGGTGTAGATGTCCGCGGAACTCGACCGAAGGTAAATCTGATCTTTAAACTGGAATGCTTGACCCGACCTAACCCCACCCTTCGATCGATAGGCTTTGTCGAACAGCTCGTCACCGAGTATATTCACCTTGACTCGTTTACCATTCACAGCTTCAATTAGCCTGTCTGCTTGCTGTGTTGACCCTCCTATCTCGTCGATGATATCTGCTTTTCCACGCGTTACCCCTCCAGCACGAGCCGCTTTGTCCACTGCGGTCACATCCGCCCGCCGAGCTCCCTTGGCCATCCTGTCAACCG
Organism: Acidimicrobiia bacterium; assembly: GCA_003231975.1. Classification (GTDB taxonomy): domain Bacteria; phylum Actinomycetota; class Acidimicrobiia; order Acidimicrobiales; family SZUA-35; genus SZUA-35. The sequence goes on along the minus strand of QIKW01000117.1, from coordinate 1,838 downwards.
GAACAACATCAGCCCCGCGCTTGAAAATATCCCGCACCCACCGCCCACTCAAAATCGGCAGAGCCGCTGCCGCCACAGTGACACCACGGCCGAACCAACCGATCTTTTCCTTGGCGATGTAGTCGTAACCCGTCAGCACCTCCTGGACATCTTTCAAGTCGCCGATCCCTGGCACCATGCCTACAATCTGGCTGTAGCCTTGCCGTTCTTCTTGTGGAGTAATCTGGCTCAGTTCGCGCACAGTGCTTGGGCTCCAGTTGCACTCTGGGCAGGCCAGCCCGAGCGGATCGCTCTTGTTCACGGGATCGTAGCCAGCAAAAATGTACTGTGAGGGGCCGTCTCGGAAGCCGAGTGGATCGGCTGAGGCAAAGCGCGAAATCTCTGGATCGAGGTACCTGTGGCGGAAGTAGTAGAAGCCCGTGGCCAGGTCCACAGGTCTTCCGTGGAAGCTGGCTAAGACGCCCCAGAGTCGTGCTCTGACTGGAGAGCTGCGCGGTATCGGGAGCTGCAAAGACCTCCGTATTTGCTTCGTCCGGCACAAAGGTGAAACTGGCCGTAAAGTTGCTGGCCAGCCCTTGGCCGGCGAGATCGGTCAGGCCCGTGGTGGCGGTCAGGTCGTAGCTGCCGGGGATGATCGGCAAAGTGGTACGTAGCAGGTAGGGCGTGTCGCCGACTTCCCAGGTTAGGGGCAAACCGTCGAGCTGGAGCGCGGTGGTGGCGGCGGCAAGGTTGACTTCCTCGCTGAATGCGATCTCTAGCTTGCTGTCGCGCACCACGACCCGTTCGATCTCGGGTGGGCTGTCGTCGAAGACGACCTCGGTGGCTCCGGCCGCCGGCCAGGTGAAGATGTAGCTGAGGTCCACCTCGGCCTGGTTCAAGAAGAGATCGGAGATTGCCGAGGCGGCGACGGCGAGTTGCAGTTCGGTGCCGGGGGCCGGCGGCTTGGTGGGAGTCAGGAGCACCCGCTGCCCAGCCTGGGGGCCGTCGGGGTAGGGCTGGGTGAGGGTGAGGGCGATGGCGCCGGCCGGCTGGGCTTTGTTGGTTTCAGTCAGGGTGACCCGGCCGGCGTCGAAGGCGGCTTGGATCGCTTCACGGCTTACGCCTTCAGTGAATTCCAGCCACATCTGGCCGGCGCGGATGACGAGTTGACGCGGCTTGGGGGATTGGAGATCGAATTCGCCGAGGACTTCGTCGCCGTAGGGGGAATACCGGTATCTGGCGATGGGCTTGCCGGCCTCATCGAGCAGAGCGATGAGGTTGCCGGTTTGATCGAAGAGCGGCAGGAGGACTTCGTCCAGGGTGCCGGTGAGGTTGGTGTCGGATTCGATGCGGACGATCTCATCGAGGCCGTTTCCGAAGATTCGGCGGAAGCGCAGTTGGCCGTCTAGACGCTCTTCGATCTCTTGATGACCGGCTGGAGCCCCGCCTTCGGGGTGGGAGGGCGGGGGTCTGCGATACTTCGCCAAGATTCTTGCCCATCCAGCGCCCGCGAGCAACAACTAGGAGGTATGGACCTTCTGTTGCTCTGCTGCGTCACGCTCGGCCTCGCTCTGCTTTTGCATCGATATTCCTCCATGGCCCAGAAGGCGAAGAGGCCACACCAACGGACATCGTCGTCGAGCACAACCAGCACCCACCGCTTCCATCCACCCAAGCCACCGTGGGTGCGCGACGAGGTGCTGCGACTCAAAGCCTTGATGATGCACAACGGCTGCCGCAAGATCGCCCTCACCTTCAACCACATGTTCGGCCAGCGGCGCTACATGACGGTCAGCAAGAGCTACGTCGCCGACGTGGTGCGCAACAACCAGGAAGAGATTCTTCGTCGGCGCAATGAT
>QIKW01000051.1 GCA_003231975.1 Acidimicrobiia bacterium | reverse complement strand
AACTTCCTGCACAACGGCAGCCCGCAAAGGGAGATGGTGGCCTCGGCCCTTGATCTCGCCAGGCCGCCGCGGCGCCAGGCCGACGTTGGCTCGGCCGAAATGATCCTTCGGCTGCTGGCCCACCCCTCGATCCGGTCCAACGAGGAAGTGGTTCGCACCTATGACCACGAGGTACTCGGAGGCACGCTGGTTCGGCCATACGGGGGAGCTTGCGGCGACGGTGCGGGAGACGGCACCGTTGTGGTTCCGCCTGGCACTTCTGGCACCCGGGGCATGGCGCTTGGCATTGGCGTGAACGCCCTGATTGGTCGCTCTGATCCTGAGGCGATGGCGTGGCATGTGGTTGACGAGGCCGTTCGCAACGTTGTGCTGGCCGGGGCCGATCCTAAGGAGCTTTCCCTGTTGGACAACTTCGCCTGGGGCGATCCAACTGATCCCGAGACGCTGGCCCAGATTGTTGCCGCCTGCAAGGGCTGTCACGACGCCGCCATCGCTTTCGGCGCCCCGTTCGTCAGCGGCAAAGACTCGCTCTACAACGTTTTTGTGCGACCAGACGGCACTGCTGATCCGGTGGCCCCAACCCTTGTGATCACCGCTGTTGGCTTGGTGAAGAACCTGAACGTTGTGCCCCTCACCGGTGTGGTTGAGGCGGGCAACGACGTGTGGCTGGTTGGTCCCACCAGCGGCGCGCTTGGGTCCTCTCACTTCGACGATGCTCTTGGTTCTGACCATGGCGGCGCGGTGCCTGGCATCGATGTGACAGCCGTGGATCGCCACTACCAGGTGGCCGAGGCCATTGCGGCAGGCCTTGTGCGCAGCGGCCACGACCCAAGCGAGGGAGGCCTGGCTGTTGCAGCTGCCGAGTGGGCGTTCGCAGGCCGCCTTGGCCTGGCCTTGGACGTTCCCGATGACCCCTTTGTGTTGTTTGGAGAGGGGAGCGGCCGCTACCTGATTGAGGTGAAACCCGAACACGGCCGCCGTTTCGCCGAGCTGGTTCCCGCAGCCAGTCGTATTGGGGTGGTGCTCGGCGAACCCCTGGTCGTGCTTGGCGACATCGAGCTGAGCCTCGACGAAGTTGGGGCCGCGTGGAAACACGGGCCAAGCGAGGGGAGCGCACTATGACAACGCCGCGCGTGCTGATACCGGTTGCCCTTGGTACCAACCGAGACGGAGACCTGGCCGATGCATTTCGCCTGGCCGGGGCCGCGCCAGAGCAGGTGCCCCTAACGGCCCTGAGGTCTGGCGACCGAAGGCTGGCCGACTATCAGATCTTGGCCATTCCCGGCGGCTTCTCCTATGGAGATTCGCTTGGTGCAGGCCGGCTTTTCGGGCTTGACCTGGCGGGCTGGTTCGGGGATCAGCTGCGTGAGGCAGCGTTGTCGGGAATGCCAATCTTTGGGGTCTGCAACGGATTCCAGGCTCTTGTTCGCGCTGGCCTGCTGCCAGGGCGCCAAGCAAAGGCGGTGCTAGGTCAGAACCAGTCTGGTCGGTTCGAGTGCCGCTGGGTAACCCTGACGCCTTCGTCGTCTCGAAGTATCTGGCTGGACCAGCTAAGTGAGCCAATCAGATGCCCGGTCGCCCACGGCGAGGGACGCTTTGTTTCTGACGACGTTGCCGCCCTTGACGCCGCAGATCAAGTTGCCTTCCGCTACATCGGGTCAGACGGTTTGGCCGCAGCCCAGCAGTATCCGGCCAACCCGAACGGGTCACAAGACGATGTGGCTGGTGTTTGTGATCAGTCTGGCCTGGTGCTTGGCCTCATGCCGCACCCTGAGAATCACGTGCTTGGCCGTCAGGACCCTCTGCGGGGCCGCAACCCCGGTGGCGGTTGCCTGGCCCTGTTCCAGGCCGGAGTGAATGCCGTATCGGCCTAACTGCGGGATCTGGCCGAGGCGGTATGGCGAAAAAGCGGTCGTGGTCGAGGTCGTTTATAACAAAGGCGTTCGGTTGTCTGCCGGTGGCGCCCCACCAGTCAACAACGGTGGCTCCCATCGTCAGCTGCGACTCAAGCTCGATCTCAACGTTGCACCGACGGCCCGAGAAGATTTCGGGCTCCAACAGGTAGGCAATCACCGTTGGGTCATGCAACGGGCCTCCAGCCGAGCCGTAGCGCTCTTTGTCGTATCGTTCGGCGAAACCGAGCATCCCGGCAGTCACGGTTCCTGCTGCTGTGCCCAGGTTTGCGAATGCTTCAACCCGCTGGGGCGAGGTGCGCGCCTTGTGGGTTACATCAAGGGGCATCATCACGATGTCTATGCCAGACCCAAAAACAGCGGCTGCGGCAGGTGGGTCAACCCAGATGTTGAACTCGGCGGCAGGCGTTACGTTTCCGCCCTCGAAGTGACCGCCGCCCATCAGCACGATCTGATCAACTCGACCGGCAAGGTCTGGCCTGCGGGTTCGCACATCGGCAATGTTCGTCAGCGGCCCCAGCGGGCACAGGGTGACAGCCTCATGGCTTTCGAGCTGCTCAACAATGAAGTCAACGGCGTGACCTTCAGCCGGGGCAATCGTGGGGTCTGGCCGGTTCGCTCCGTCAAGGCCCGTCTTGCCGTGGACATGTTCGGCGGTGGCCAACGCCCGGTCCTTGGGTTTGGCGTGGCCAGCATGCACCGGCACGTCGGCCCGGTCGGCCAGCTCAACCATGATCAAGGCGTTCTTCGTTGTTAGCTCAAGCGGCACGTTCCCGCCAACGGTTGTGATGCCCAAGATCTCCAACTCGCCTGGGCTGGCCAACGCGGCCAGAAGCGCAACGGCATCGTCCTGACCGGGGTCGGTGTCAATGATGATCTGTCTGGGCTCCCCTTGTGTCACGTCTTCACCCGCAGAAGGGTGGCTTCGAGGTGGCGCTGCATTGGTTGACCAACCGCCGCCATGTCTACCTGATAGGCCATCTCGTCGCCGTTTACGGTGAGAGTGCGCCTCACCGCTGTGACTTCTTTGGCCGTATTGGTAACCGTCACAGACGAAGTTGTGAGCTGAAGGGTTAGCAAGCCATCGGCTGTCGAAACCGAGCCGTGCAGAACCTCAACAATCCCGGACGGCTGGGCCACAACGAATTCGGCCCGGTCAACCCCATCCGGTCTTAGGTAGCCAGCCTCGGCATGTAGGGGCAGGTCGGTTTCGGCGTCCCTGGTTTTCTGGGTGTAGGCGAGGAACGGCTTGCCAACGTGGCCAAAGGTGACCTCTTCGAGGTAGGCAAACGAAGGGATCGTTGGGTAGATCCCGTTCCCCCGACCCCGCCAAGTGCCAACCAGCGAACCCAAATGCGAAATCTGTTCGTGCATTCCGCAACGCTATTGCCTCGGCCCGCCCTTGGCTCGGGATCTTGGCCCAAACAGCGCACTTAGGAAGCCAGAGACAAGTGGAGCCGCCGGAGGAGTTCAACAAGGTGCTGGCGGTCAGCCTCGGTGAGGCCGCCAACAATGCTGGTTTCGTTCTCGGCGTGATCGGGAAGGGCCTTGTTGACTTTGCTCAGGCCAGCGCGGGTTAACGCAACGAGTACGACGCGGCCGTCGGCTGGGTCCTTTCCTCTTTGCAGCAGGCCCCTCTTTTCCAGACGGTCAAGGCGGTTGGTCATTGTGCCAGACGCAATCATCATTGAATCCAGCAGCTGGCCTGCGGTAAGGCTGTAGGGCT
>QIKW01000239.1 GCA_003231975.1 Acidimicrobiia bacterium | reverse complement strand
TACGGCGACCCAGACACAGTTGGCGAAGGGTTGGCTGAAGTGATGGCCACCGGTGTCGACGGCCTGACCCTAAGCCTGGCCGGGAATGGACACATTCCCGAACGCGTCAGCCTGCTAGGAGAGGTCGGCCTGAAAGCGACTGGCTGAGAACGGCTGGTCGATCCCGTTAGGCGACGGCTGCGCTTATTGAGTCCAAGACCTCGTCGGTGAGCTTGGGGATCACATCCAAGGCACCAAAGTTCTGCGTTACCTGCTGGGCCTTGCTGGCGCCGGTGATAACGGTGGAAACGTTCGGGTTGGTGGCACACCAGGCAATGGCCAACTGGGCCAGCGTGCAATCCAGATCTTTCGCAATGGGCGCCAGGCGCTGAACTCTTTGGTTGGCCTCGGCATCGGTGAGCGAATCCTGCAACCACTCGTATCCGCCAAGGGCGCCACGGCTGTCGCCTGGGATTCCGTCTGCGTACTTGCCGGTGAGGAGCCCAGACTTGAGGGGGCTCCAGGTTGTGAGCCCAAGCCCAATGTCTTCATACAGTCGGGCGTATTCCTGCTCTACCCGGGCCCGGTCGAACAGGTTGTACTGAGGTTGCTCAACCACCGGCTTGTGGAGGTGATGGCGCTCGGCAATTTCCCAAGCGGCCCGAATTTCGTCTGCGCTCCATTCCGAGGTGCCCCAATACAGAGCCTTGCCCTGGGTGATGATGTCGTGCATGGCAAACACGGTTTCCTCAATGGGGGTGTCTGCGTCTGCCCGGTGGCAGTACAACAGGTCGACGAAGTCCAGCTGCAGGCGCTGAAGTGAGCTGTCGATGCCCTGCATCAGGTACTTGCGATTCAGCGTGTTCTTCATGTTCGGGTTGTCGTGAATGCCCCAATAGAGCTTGGTGCTGACCACATAAGAGTGCCGCTCCCAGCCGGTCTTGGCAAACACCCGCCCCATGATTGCCTCGGATTCGCCGCCCGCGTACACCTCGGCGTTGTCAAAGAAGTTGCAGCCCGCGTCCCACGCGGCCTGCATGCAGTCAATCGCAAGGTCGTCGTTCAGTTGGTTGCTGAACGTGACCCAGGACCCGAACGAAAGCACGCTTACCTGCAACCCGGTTCGACCAAGATTCCTGTATTCCATGGCGTTCTCCTCTGTTGATGCCGCCAACCTATCTTCTTTGGTTGGGGGCGGAGTCAGCCGTCGGGCCATACGATCTGGCCTCATGAATGCAGCAGCAAACGGTGTTTCTGAGATCTTCGACCCTGCGTTGTGGGAGGAAGTCCCGGGTTTTGACTTCACAGACATCACCTACCACCGAGCGAAGGAAGTGCCCGCGATGAGGGTGGCGTTCAACCGGCCCGAGGTGCGCAACGCGTTCCGGCCAGTCACCGTCGACGAATTGTTTCAGGCGTTGGACCACGCCCGAATGTCAAGCGATGTTGGCTGTGTGCTGCTTACCGGCAACGGCCCGTCGGCAAAGGACGGGGGCTGGGCCTTCTGTTCTGGCGGCGACCAACGCATTCGGGGCAAAGACGGCTACCGATACGCCGATGGGGACACAGCAGAATCGATTGACCCTGGCCGGTCTGGCAGGCTACACATTCTTGAGGTTCAGCGCCTCATTCGCACGATGCCAAAGGTGGTTGTGTGCGTGGTTCCAGGGTGGGCGGCTGGCGGCGGTCACAGCTTGCACGTTGTTTGCGATCTCACAATTGCCAGTGAGGAACACGCCAGGTTCAAACAAACCGACACCGACGTTGCCAGCTTCGACGGCGGCTTCGGCTCTGGGCTACTGGCCCGCCAGGTCGGTCAGAAGGTTGCGAGGGAGATCTTTTTTCTGGGTCGCACCTACAGCGCGGCCGAGGCAAAGGAACAAGGCGTGGTGAACGCGGTTGTGCCCCACGCCGAACTGGAGACAGAAGCCCTCAAGTGGGCGGCCGAGATCTGCAGTAAAAGCCCGATGGCCCAGCGAATGGCCAAGTTCGCCCTCAATTTGGTTGACGACGGGTTGATGGGCCAACAGGTATTTGCCGGGGAAGCAACTCGGCTGCATACATGACAGAGGAAGCAGTGGAGGGCCGAGACGCGTTCCTGGAGAAGCGGCCACCAAACTGGTCTGACTTCCCGTACTACTACTGACTTGGGGTCTGCTGTCGCAGACCCGCCTCCGGCCATCCGGGCCACTGGCCACCCGCTGGTCGCCGACGGCGACCACGCGCCGCCACATTGGGGTCTGCTTACCGCACACCCGCCTCTGGCCAACCAATTAGACAACTCGCTGCGTGCCTCCGCCGTCGGCAACGCGAAACTGGTGAGCCAAGATTGGAACTGGAATGGATCAGGTGCGTTTTCGCCACTAATCCATGCCAGTTGGCTCAAAAGCGTTGACAAAGTCGACCCTTGGGCCAGACGCAGTTCGTCAGGGCCGCAGTAGCGCGCCAAGCATTGCCTGAAACTTTGTTCTTGTTTCGGCCAATTCGGCTGCCGGGTCGCTGTCGCCGACCACACCAACTCCGGCAAAAAGGTTGACTGTGTTCCCATCCAGCTGAGCCGAACGGATTCCAACCGCAAACGAGCCGTTGCCCTTTGCGTCCGCCCAACCAACCGGCCCGGCATACCGACCCCGGTCTGCCCGTTCGAGGCCTTCAATTACTTTCAAGGCAACATCTTGTGGGTCTCCCCCAACCGCGGGCGTTGGGTGCAGCGCCCCAACCAGTTCAAGCACCGAGGCATTGGGCGACGAGAGGCGGCCCTCAACCCTGGTTCCAAGGTGGTGAACGTTCGCAAGGCTGACAATCGTTGGCTCCGGCTCGGCGTCTACGTA
>QIKW01000212.1 GCA_003231975.1 Acidimicrobiia bacterium | reverse complement strand
TGCCTCCAAATGACTTCTCTGGAGTCAGGTGGGCTGTAGCGGGTGGCCGATACGGCCACATCGGTGAGCTGTTCCAAAGCGTAGACAACCGTCACTTCGACAACCGCCTTGGTTGGGCCACGCTGACGACGCCAGCCTTTGAAGTCGTAATCCTGAAGCGACGTGAACGTGTCGAGGCCCCGCGGGAACGCAAACGGGCTGGTCGCTCCGGAGTTCATTGGCGAAAGCTCGATGCGGTCAGCACAGGACTCAACAAGTCGCTCGGTCGAAACCTCGATCACTCACTGATCGATTGAGCTGTACGCAGCCGCGCCGAGGAGCGTCTCCACCCGCTGGCTAGTCGGCCAGAAGAACAACCGCCCATTCAGAATCTCATACCAATCCTCAGGAGCATACCAATCCTCAGGAGTTAGCCCGTCCTGAAGGCAGGCTGCCAACTTTGACTCGCTCAGGGGCTTGTTGTCTCGCAGCACAGCCCGCCCGTTCAAATTCACCGGCAAGATCCACAAGGTAACGATCCGCCTAGAAGATGATCAGGCATTGGACAATGCGGGATCGCTGCGAACCGCAGCGGCCACCGACTAGCCCGTTGGCAAAAACACCGGCCGTCCAGCTTTGTCAATCACAAAGTCTGGGTTTCCTGGCGCCAGATTGCCCAACAGAAAGCCCGGGTTTCCTGCCAGGTCAGATGCCGCAGCAGCTTCGAGAAGTTCCGCTATTGGGAGAGGAATCTCGAACTCGTCGCACAAGGTTGTATGCCTGATCGAGCGATAGTCAACAGTGTCGTCGGCCCATGGCCAATCAATATCTGGCCAACCGCCTCCAACTCCGCATGGCGCTGGGCCCGGCTGGGGCAACCGGATGCCAGTGGCTCGATCGTAAGAGCGGACGCTGTCGCCGAGCCCCCAAACATGAACTGCTTTGTCGCCAAGGACTACCTCAAAGGAATAGGGGTCAACAGGTTCCTGTAAGTCGATAGCCCACAGCTCGGCTCCAGAGGCCGGATCAAGCCGCACAATTCTGCGAGTCAGATTCGGGTCGGCCTCATCGGCGGGGCACACAATCATCGGGCGCCGAGCCGATTCCCCTGAGATGCACGTGTGAACGCCTTTCATACCCCAGAGCAGCTCGCCGGACCACCGGCTAAAGCCAAACACGACCGAGGTTGACTCTGGGCCAGCAGGCCCCAAAAGCATACCTATTGAAAGGTTGTCGAGTCCGTCGAATCTGTCCCAACCAGCCATTGGTGTTGCATCCTGGCCAGTGAGCGACTTGAGCTTGTCTCCGTCAATCACCCAGGACTGTTCTAGACCGAACACGTCAGAACTCGCCAGAAAATCCACGTTGTCGGTAAGTGTGGTGTCTGGGCCGACAGTAACAATGAATCCATCTAGGCGCGAAATGAGGAGCCGCCGGTTTGTGACTTCAACTGCGCCGAGGACCTGCCCGACATCGGTCGAGTAAATCCACTGCTCAACGTCGTTACGAACACAGACCCAGATCGGTCCGCAAACAAAAGGTTCTTCTCCATCACGTGGCGAGGTATTTCGCCACAGTTCCTCGCCAGACTCGACCTCGTATGCACCAAGGAAGGCAACAAACTCCCCATCGACTAATTCAAGGCCGGTCACATAGAAGTTGTTGTTGGGATCAAGAGCCAGCCGCGGGTTAATCCCTCGCAGTCGCCCAAGCGGGTGAACGTTCACCCGGTACTTCTCCTGACCGGTCGAGGTGTCAACGCCAACAACGAACATCTGACCTTCCTCAACTGCGTAGTAGAGCCCGGTCCCATCAACAATCCAGACCTCTGAGAACGCAACCGGAAGCTCGGCTCGTTGAGCGTCTGGCTCCGTCGATTCCGCCACCTCAGTTCCGCCTTGGTCAGCCGTACCGGCGTCGCTTTGAGCCGTTCTTGGTGCTTGAGCTGCCTTTGAGTTTTCGGTTGCCTCGGTGGATTCAGACGTTTGGTTCTCGCCAGCGCTCTGGGCGCCGACGCAACCTGCCAAGAAAAGAATGCCAGCGGCAAAGAACAACTTCGTCAACCAACCTGATCCGATTCTCCTCACACACCGAACATCGGCGGCAAAGGCCATTCAATTGAGGAAGGGCGAACGATCAGCGAGCGACGCGCCTGGGTGGATGACCATGCGAACCATGCCAATTGGTGGCGGCACCTACTGGCGCAAGTGGCACAAGGCGCTTACGCCCGAGACCGATCTCATAGAGGTAGTTCATGGGGTGACCCTCCAAGAGCACCGGCTCCTAGGATCGCTCAATGAGTCGCCGCGTTCCAGATCCGACACAGTACGACGGCTGGGCCAGCGAGTACGAGGCTCACGCAGAGGTAGCCCCATACAACGCTTTGTACGACAGGCCAGCCACCCTTGACCTATTGGGCGAGGTGTCTGGCCGCCGGGTTCTTGACGCTGGCTGCGGCCCAGGAATCTACCTCGAAGAACTGTTGAGCCGCGGAGCCGACGTCATTGGGTGCGATGCCTCGCCCCAGATGATCGACCTCGCCAAGAATCGAATCCGCAACGCGGCGGTTGATCTTCTGGTTCAGTCACTTGACAAGCCGTTTGATTGGGTGGCCGACAGCTCGGTCGACTTAGTGCTGGCGGCCCTGGTGTACCACTATGTCAATGACCGGGTCGCGTTTCTCAACGAGATGCACCGAGTACT
>QIKW01000149.1 GCA_003231975.1 Acidimicrobiia bacterium | reverse complement strand
GCTTTTGAGGCGGTTGATTCTGGGTTGGATGCTGTGTTCGAGGCCGGTCTTGTCCCGGCGAACAGCCGCGACGCGATCACTGTGATCGAGGAGTTGGAGTGCTTGGGCCGCCGGGTTGACGCGGCCCGGGCCGAGATCGTTCGTACGATCAGCCAGGCCGGGTTGTTCCGCCAAGACCGGCACGCCTCAGCCAAGGTGATGGTCCGCCACGTTGCCAGCCTTTCCGACACCGAGGCCGCCAGCAGAGCCAGGGCAGCTAAGGCAATCCGTCGCCTTCCTTTGGTGGCAGAACAATGGCGCTGCGGGCGTTTAGGCACCGCCCAGGTCGGCCGCATCGCCAGAGTGCACGCCAACCCGCGAGTACGACAAGCTTTGGCTGAAGCTGAGAAAGATTTCGTTAACCAAGCCGCGGTTGGTGACTACCGATCGTTTGACAACTGGGTAACGGGTTGGGTCACCCGGGTGGACCAAGACGGCACCCGAGACGCCGCCCAGCGCAGCCACCAGAACCGTAACGCAAGCATGGTTCAAGACTTCGACAAGTCCTGGGAACTGAAAGCGCATGGCGGGCCCCTAGCTGGGGCTGAGATGCTTGAAGTGTTCAACAAGTTCATCGAGGCCGAATTCAAAACAGACTGGGAAAGCGCGTCGGCCCAACACGGCGACGACACCAGCAAAGCCGACCTTGCCCGCAGCGACGCTCAACGACGTTTCGATGCCCTCACCGAAATCTTCCAACGGGCTGCCAGCACCAAACCAGGCGGGGTGCGACCAAAGGTTGTCACCAACATCATGATCGACTACGAAACCTACCAACGCGAACTCCGCCACCTCGCAGGCCAAACCGTTGAACCAGCCGACCCGAACAACCACACCACTTTCCGGTGCTCAACCATCGACGGTCACCCCCTAGACCCAACCGAAACCGTCGCCGCGTCGCTAACAGGTCATGTCCGCCGTTCAGTGATCGGAGCCGACTCAGTCCAAATCGACCTAGGCCGCGAGCAACGCCTGTTCCGAGGCACCGCCGCTCTCGCAGTCCGACTGTCGTCAAACTACTGCTACTGGCCCGGCTGCTACGTCCCAACCAGCCAATGCCAAATAGATCACCTCACCCCCTTCAACCACCGCGCCGGAGGCGCAGGCGGAGGCAGTACATCCCCCGGAAACGGGGGACCCGCCTGCGGGAAACAAACACAACCGAGCCAAAGAACACGGCTACACCGTCTGGCGAGACCACCACGGCAACTGGCACACCCAACGACCAGACGGCACCAAAATCAACTAACCCGAACCCGGCCGCTTACAGAAGCGGTTGGCGCCGGCGACTGCGTGATCCTGAATTGCAGAGCCGTCGGCGGGAAGCGCCGATCTTGCCAGAAAGCCAAGCCGCAGTACTGATTCCCAACATTGCGATTAAGGAAGTTCAGACCCTGTGAGTTGGCGGCAAGGTCAACCGCTTGGGGAGAGTCAATGAACCAGAGGCGCTGGTCTCACCACAACAAACTGAACGCCCAGGTTCAAGACGTCGTAGCCTCCCAAAGAACGCCGCACACTCTGACAGCAAGGTTCGTCGTCTAGCCATCTGGGCTACCCGCCATCCCAGCTTAGTTAGGTTGGTTTAGGGGTTGCATGAGGTTGAGGTTTCGGCACCGAAACACACATCAACCCCGGGCCCGCCATCAACAGTATCGTTACCTGAGCTGGCGTTGATTCGGTCATCACCAGCCCCAGCCGAAGCTGTGTCGTCACCCTTGCCAAGGTTCAAGATGTCGTCACCTGACCCGGTTGTGACCGTGTCGTTCCCGTTAGCGGCACTGACAAAGTTGTCGCCATCACCCAGATCGGCGCGAACCCGTGCGGGTGCCAATACTTTCCTACCCGTCACGGCCTCCGGAGTTGAGGTGAGAGATTGATCACGACTCGCGGATCGGAGTTAGCTGTCACTACCGCGACGGTCACTCGGTCGATGTCACGGTTGGCGGCGGCGAAATCGTCGTTGTTGCGTTCTTCGAAGACCCATCCTGCTTCTTCCAGGATTGCGACGATCTGGACTTTGAGGTCTTCGGCTGTTCCTGTTTCGGGTTCGGGCCGGTAGGCGAGGGTGACTAGCAACGCAGTGTTGAAGATGCTGATTACTTGCTCATCACTGGTCGATTCGTTGACTTTGCGTTTGGTTCCCGGGATTTCAAGGGCCAACAGATCCGGGTTACGGGCTTTGAGTTCTGCTAGCCGTTCGGTTGGGATCTTGGTGCCACACCCAGCCAGCAGAACCAGCCCCCCAAGAAAGACCACAGCACATGCTGTGAGCAGGGTTCGTTGTCTAACCATCCGGTTTGCTCATTGTGTTTTGGTTTATGGGTTGCATGAGGTTGAGGTTTCGGCACCAAAACACACATCATCGCCGGGTCCGCCGTCGACGGTGTCGTTGCCCTTGTTGGCGTTGATTCGGTCATCACCAGCCCCAGCCGACGCGACATCGTCACCTTTGCCGAGGTTCAGGATGTCGTCACCTGCACCGGTTGTGACGGTGTCGTCGCCGTTAGCGGCACTGACAAAGTTGTCGCCATCACCCAAATCGATGACATCGTCACCGGCTTTGGTGTTAGCCCTGTCATCACCAGGCCCGGCAAACACTATGTCGATTCCTGAGCCGCCGTTGATGATGTTGTTGCCTTCCAGGGCGTAGATGGTGTTGTCCCCGTTCTTGGCGTTCACTTTGTCATCACCAGGCCCAGTATCGACAATATCGTCACCGTTCTTAAGATTGATGACGTCATCACCCGGCCCAGCACAAACAATATCGCTGCCGCCTTTACCGTTGATCTTGTCATCACCACCATAAGCGAAGATGATGTCATCACCCGAAGTAGCCTCGGTGCCCTCAATCGTCGGCACCAGCCCCTCACAAATGCTGACGGGTCCGTTCACGGCGGTGATGGTGACGGTGGCGATGTCACAGGCCCGGAATTGGTCACAGACAGCGTAGGTGAAGGAGTCGCTGTTGCCTGTTTGGGTTGTGTAGGTGATTGTCGGGGACGGCCCTCCGGTTACTTCGGCTGTTCCCTGGGACGGCGGATCAACAATCCATAGGGTTTCGGGGTCGAGGTCTCCGTCAGGGTCAGTGTCATTGGCCAGGACGTCGATAGTGACTGTGGCCGCTGATAGGCTTCAAATCCTGGGGTTTCATCGCAGACGTCGCCTATGCCGTCGCCGTCTTCGTCGTCTTGGGACGGGTTGGAGTCGTCTGGGCAGTTATCGACCGCGGCGGGCACCGAGTCGCCGTCTTGGGTGACAACCAGGAAACCGGTCCCGATAGCGGTGTTGCCTTCGGTGTCGGTTACCCGCACCCCGATAGTCCGTACCCCAGCATCAGGCACGACAGTGAGGGTCGGCCCGTCAGCGAGGGTTTCGTAGATGCGGTCTCCGTCAAGATCCCACTCATAGGAAGCAATCAGGCTATCGACGTCATAAGAACCAGAAGCGTCAAAGGTGACAGTGTCACCAATAATGGCTACATAGTTCTCACCAGCCCACGCGAACGGTTTCCGCAGAATTCCTGTGAACAAGGCGTCAAGATCAGCGCCCAATACTTCAGGCCCAGCGGAAGTCAGAACCAAGCCGTCGCTGGCCTCAGCCAAGAAATCGGCCAAAGGTTGGGCGTCGGGACCAAGTACCAGTGTATGGATCTGAGCTGGGTCAAGCTCATAGGCTGCTGTGACCAGATCCTCAACGTCGAACGGGGGGTTCACAAAGTTGGCGCCCGAGTCGGACAGGTGGATGATGTGTTTGGCCACACCGTCTCGCCAGCTCAGTTCGGTGGCATCAAAAAGCCCCGACACTCCAGTACTAGAACCGGTGCCGGCGTCTGGCTGGATGTTGTTTATGGCGTCTAAGAACACAGCCCGGTCGGAGGTGAAATCGGTTTCCACTTGTTGTCCGTCGCCGCGGTAGGACACCACCCCCACCAGGAACGAATCAGATTCTTGTTCCAGCCGGTCAAACATTGTGCCCGCTACCTCTTTAAGGGCGGCAACATCGGGGTCCATTGATGCGGCGGTGTTGACAACAAACACAACGTCAAGCTCATGACCAGCCGGGCCTGCCACACCGAAATCGCCGGCCCGTCCAACCACCCGGGCCTCAGCCGCGTGACCCGCCGCGTTCGGGTGATACCAGTCAGTTGGCTTTGTTGTGCTGAAGGGGCGATGCAGCCACACTTCGCCCTCTGAACCGCCGGCTGAAGGCTCGAATCCGGCGAACTCGGCCTTGACCGAATCCGGGCCGAACCCACCGAAGTAGGTGAT
Source organism: Acidimicrobiia bacterium (assembly GCA_003231975.1). Taxonomy (GTDB): domain Bacteria; phylum Actinomycetota; class Acidimicrobiia; order Acidimicrobiales; family SZUA-35; genus SZUA-35. The sequence goes on along the minus strand of QIKW01000149.1, from coordinate 1,221 downwards.
GAACTCACGATTAGGGTCAACACTGTCAACCGCGGTCCGCTGAGCCACATCCCCAGCCCGACCCAACCTGCGAACCTCCAGACCTGCGTTGAAGGGGCCACCGATCCCGTCGATCACGAACAGGTCGCTTCTTTCGAGGTACGGATAGGCCAGGAAACCGACCTGAGCGTCAGTCTTGTCAAGAATCTCCTGCAACACGTCCTCAATGTCGCCCTGGACCTCGTCCAGATCTCTGTTAGCTCGTTCGACCAGGTTTCGGCATCCGTGTGGCCACTGGGTAACAAAGCAGTTGCTCGCGATGGCGGCGAAGTCGAGGTCGTTGCCGCCAAAGGTAAACAACACCAAATCGACGTCCATGCCGAGGGCATCGGTCTGAGCGGGGATTTTGCGGCTGCATTCAAACCTGCCGATTTGTAGGCCCTGCGCCAGCCCGGTGGCGACCAATTCGAGTTCGATGATCTCTTCGTTTGGTGACGCTACTCTGAATCCGCAGTTCGGGCCTTCCTCGTCATCGGCCATCGTCAGCCACTCCGACAGTGTCGGCTCAGGCAGGGAATCAGCGAGCGTTACGTCAAAAGTCTTGAAGTCCAATACCCGTTCGTTAAAGAAATCCTCTATCTCACCAGAACTACAGGCCCTGTTGGTGAACACCACTTTGTACCCGTCAGCGCGCAGGGTTTGGGCATACAGCTGAGACCAAGCAGATTGGGTGCGGTTACAGCCCTCTGGCCCAACGGGGTCGCGGTCGCCGTTGGCGTTGCGGCTGCCGTTGCCAGCTGAGTAGGAGTCACCCAGAACAAGGATCTGGATCGCGTTACCACGATCCCCCGGGAAAGGGGGAGGCTCAGCAGGCAGATACCGCACCCCAGACACACGATCAATGCCGAGCGACCAAGCCCCAGGCGGCCTCGAAAGCAGCGTATTCCCAAACAAACTATCAACGCCATCCACCGGTCCTGCAGTCTCGTAATGGACCACCGCTGGACAACCGTTCCGAGTCGACCGAAACTTGTCATCCCAAAACGTTCCAGGGAGGAACAACTCACCGGCACAGGTCGACGCTCCCACCACAGCCAAACTCCCCCGCTGACCGGAACCACCGATCCCACCAAAAGGAACATCGAAAGAAACACCCAAACCGATCGAAGACAGGTAATGGGTCCCAACGACCGTCTTCCCGAACTGGGACCCGTCAATGAGCCCGGCAGCCTCAAGGTAGGC
>QIKW01000025.1 GCA_003231975.1 Acidimicrobiia bacterium | reverse complement strand
CCTCGATCACAGTGATCGCGTCGCGGCTGTTCGCCGGGACAAGACCGGCCTCGAACACAGCATCCAACCCAGAATCAACCGCCTCAAAAGCGGCCCCCAAGTTCGTGTCCAACACCCCCGACTCCATACCACCCACACTAACCAAGGGGTGTGACAGTCATCCTGATCGCGGTACGTGTCAGCGTTGGTCGCCCCGTTCCGAAGCGGTATGGAGGGAACTCCGGGGTCGTCGTCCTGTGGTCTGGTCTGGCTCAGTGTGAGCTGAGGTGAACCGAGTTTCAAATCGTTGTGGTCGGCGATCCACTCTGTAGTGGAAAGTTGGCCGAAGACCCGCCTGCGTACAATACGGCGATAGCGCCAATCCGCACGTTTTCGTTTGTGCCACTCCACTTAACTGCGCCTCCCGAAGTGGCGGGGTTGTTGGGAGAAGCTGTCTGGAAGAACGCTCCGTCAACAATGAGTCCGTTGTTGCCGCCATAGAATCTCATCCACGAACCCAGCGTGACGCCAGAGCTATGAGCCTCGAATCGAGTGTCTCGAATGTGCAGGTCAAGGCAGTCCCGAACCGTCATGCCGTGCACTGGTGCACCGCCAGCAAGGCTGGTGCCTGTAAACACTTGGCAACCTTCAAAGAGGACGAAATCGGCGTCTTCGACAATGATCCTATGATCACGAACTGAAGCCTGCTCGAACTTGCAGCCGCGAAACACCAGCTTGTTCGGACGGCCGCCGCCGGCGTCACGAACCAACAGATCAGTTCCACGACTTGATTCCCAAGTACAGTCGGTGAAGCGGAGTGAGTTGACATCGCCGTCAGCGGTACTTGACTCAATGACCACCGATGGATCGCCGCCAGCGGCCCCGCATGTGTCGAAGCGGCACATCTCAACTCGGCTGTCCCAGATGCTCCGGCATACCAGCCCAGATTTAAAGCCTGTAATTCCCACACTCAGCAGTTCCAAGCCGGATATGCCTTCTAGGACAAGTCCATACGATGAGCTCGATTGTGCGCGGAGCCGGAAGTCGGCCAGGCGGATGTTGGCCAACCTGGTCCCAGCAGCGGGGTTAGCAAGAATGGCTGGGCCACCTGTAGGAGCAAACTCTAGAGTTGTTGCCGCCAGACCGATTCCTGGGTTGGTCACTGTGGATGGTCCTTGCCCAATGAGAGACACGCCCGACTTGAGGTGAATTGCCCCACTGAGATTGAAGGTCCCGGGTGACAACTCAACAATGCCTCCTCCCCATCCCGCCACGCTGTCGATTGCCTGTTGAATTTGCACTTGATCGTTGCTGCCAGTGCACTGAAGGTCTCCGGCACCCGTCCACGGGCTCGAAACAGGAAGGTTCCCGGCCACGACCAAATATGAAGCAGGTCGAACGGAGCCAGCCGCAGCAAGAGCCGGTGAGCTACGGGCGAGCACTCCCGTTGCGCCACCAGCGACCGCGCCTCCAGCTAACTTTAGACCGGTGCGTCGAGAAATCGGTTGGAGATTCACAGGGGCCTATCGGCGGCGCTCTAGGCAAATTGACCGATTGAGCGTTCTGTTGGTCTCAGCAGATTCCTTGAAGAGTTTGGATTTCGTGGCCAAATCTCGACGGGTCTCAGCGCCTTAGCCTGTTCGGCACGGCTCCCGGTGAGGTCTTCTGAATCTTTGCAGGCTTCACTACTGCCCAGCCGTTTTGGGCGTCGCCGGACTAGTCTTCGCTCAATGAGCTTGATCTCCAAGCGGCGGCTTCGTCTCCTTGGCAATAACTTGTTGGCTCGATTGGATCTGACTATCCAGCGGCGCTCGCGGATGGCAGAGCTCGGATTCTTAGACGACCCGACAACGTCTGTCCTGCATCAGACAAGGGAAACAAAGGATGCGTTGCGATCCGATCACCCCAGGATCGCTGAGCTTCGACAAAGATACGAGGGGCACCCGGCCGCGGCGCACACGCAATGGACCAGCAGTTTCGTTCAGAACGAGATTGACCTCGCCGGGTTCAGAGGCGACAACGCTTATGTCTCTCAGCGTCTCGGTCAGGGCATCGCAAATTACGCGTTATCGACTCAGTACGTGAACAGCCACGACGTTCAAGACCTGCGGAGCCGGCTTTCTGAGGACGGACAGTTCGGGGTTCACTCGTTTGCCATTGGCACCCAAACGGTTAGCCGGGATCTGCTGGACTCGATCCTCGAAATCAACTTTCTTGATGAGCACCTGAACCTTTTGGATGGGCGCTCGCTGACGATCCTGGATATCGGCGCTGGTTACGGGCGGCTGGCGCAACGGTTGACTGGTCTTGCTTCCAACATCGACTACATCTGCACTGATGCCGTCCCCGAATCGACCTACCTTTGTGAGTTCTACAAGGACTTCTACGGTCTGGACAACGTCACAGTGGCGTCACAGTGGTTCCCCTTGACGAGGTTCAGCAAGCTCTTGAGGGTCGAAAGATCGATCTGGCGATCAACATTCACAGCTTCAGCGAAATGCCTGCAACTGCGGTCACGTGGTGGCTCGACCTGATACGAGATCTCAAGATTCCTCGGCTCTTCATCGTCCCGAATGTTCACGATTCGTTGACGACCAGAGAATCGGCACACGACGAGACGGGTGGGCTCGACGTCGAGCCGCTCCTTTCAGCCCGCAACTACAAGTTCGCGAGTCGTGAACCAAAATATCGGGCCTGCCCGATCACCCAAGAGTTCGGGGTGTTTCCGGCCTGGTATTGGCTGCTCGAAGCCGAATAGCCGATCCACTCGACTGCCGGTCGGTGAGTGCCAAGCATCGTGACCCATCTAGGTGACAACAATTCGGCCCCCCATCGTGGAATACACGATGAGAGCCAAAGAACTAGCTACGTCCTCTGTTTCTGGCCCGGTGACCTGTAGTTGGGTCCAGGGCCCATCTACTGGTGTCACTGTTCAACCCCTCACTGCGGTTGAGATTGCGGCCGGGAACTATGCGGATCTTCAGGGCGCGGTTGATGTGGCCTGGGTTCAGGCGCCTACCAGTGCGGGAACGCTCGTCATCGGCGAACGACGCGTTGAGGCTTCTGAGACCAGTATTGAAGAAACCCGGGTCGTGACGGTGACCGACCCGGCGGTTTCGTCGGTTGTAGTTGATGCCCTGGATTCGGGTATTGGTCCTGGACAGCAGAAACTCTGGATAGTGCTGTGCCTGGGGCGGTTACTGCCGTTCCATTGGCTGTCCCGGCGCTTCGGGAACTACGGTCACGGTCAACGATTTGACCGCAACCACTGCTGGCTACACCGCGACGGTGACCGCGTTGAATGCTGCTGGCGGGTCTTCAGCCCCGTCGGGGTCGGTGACCTTTGCTACCCGACCGGGCGCGGTTGACAACCCGGTCTTGCCTCAGGCCGGGGCCGACCTGGCAGCGGTCTGGCCGGTGCTTAATGGCGCGGCTGGCTGTGACCTTCGCCGAACGGGCCCTGATGGCGTCGATACCTACATTGGTTGGCAGTCACCACCGGCTTCGACCTTGGGTGGGGGCCGTCGGCTGACACAGGCAGCGGTGTTGGTTTCCAGCCGCTACCTACACCGTTACGGTCACCGCGACTGATAATGCCGGTAACACCAGTAGCGGCGGGTCCGCCACCGTCACCACCGCGGGTGACGCCACAGCCCCAACAAACCCCGGCTCAGCACAAATCACTGCCGGAACGCTGGACG
>QIKW01000260.1 GCA_003231975.1 Acidimicrobiia bacterium | reverse complement strand
GACGCTCCTCACAAGCCTCCGCCAACTATGCCAAGTGACCCAAGCCTTGAAATCACAAACGACGGCGAGGCAATGGCTCAGGTGTCGGCCGCCCAGTTCCGAGCCCTCAGGCCCCGTAACTTTCGGGCCAGCTTTCACTGCGTCACCACCTGGTCGGTTGCCGACCTGAGCTGGACGGGCGTGCCGCTCGTCGAGGTGCTTGCGTCTGTTGGGATCACAGAACCACCGACTCGGTATTTGAGATTGCTGTCCGGCGATCGACGCAAGGCTTCGTTCCTCTGGGAGGACGCAATCGCCGAAGATGTGCTGCTGGCCACACATCTGAACGGGCAACCTCTGGGCGATCGCCATGGTGGGCCCCTGCGCCTCGTCGCACCGTCCCACTATGGCTATAAGAACGTGAAGCATCTTGTTGGCATCGACTTCCGGGCCGAGCAGCCTCGGCTGGCAAGCAAAGAACACCTCCGGGGCCGCGTCTTGGAAGAAGAACGGCACCCGTCCCTCCCAAACTGGGCTGTGCGGGTGCCGTATCGTTTGCTGATTCCCCCAACTGCGTTCATCGCCGAGCGCAGCCTTGCGAGGCATAAGGTGACCCAATGACAAGTTCGGCTCATCTCTTCCCCGCCGGGGTTCTAACCGGTAACGCAGTGTCCGAGGTTTTCGCCATCGCCAAAGAGCGCCAGTTCGCACTTCCAGCCGCCAACTGCATCGGCACCAACAGCATGAACGCCGTGATGGAAACCGCAGCCAAGGTCAACTCGCCAGTGGTTCTTCAGTTCTCAAACAGCGGCGCCGCGTTTGTGGCGGGCAAGGGGCTTGGAAGTGACATTGATGCATCGATTCACGGCTCAGTCGCGGGCGCCCACCACGTACGGAGCCTTGCCGGTCACTACGGCGCTCGGGTCATTCTGCACACCGATCATGCCGCCAAGTCGTTGCTCCCCTGGATCGACGGTTTGCTGGCCGCGGGAGCTGCCCACCATCAGCTGCACGGTCAGCCGTTGTTCAGCTCTCACATGCTGGATCTTTCAGAGCTCCCAATTGAGGAGAACCTAGACATCTGCGTGCGGTACCTCGAACAGATGTCGGAGTTGGGAATGACCCTCGAGATTGAACTAGGGATCACCGGCGGAGAGGAAGACGGGATTGACAACTCCAACGCCAAACCCGAGGACCTCTATTCGAAACCGTCCGAGGTGGCCTACGCCTACGAACGGCTGCGGGCGGTCAGCGATCGCTTCACCATTGCGGCTGCCTTTGGCAACGTGCACGGCGTCTACAAGCCAGGCAACGTGAAGCTCACGCCCACCATCCTGCGCGATTCGCAAATCCATGTCCAAGAGAAGTTCGACACCGCAGACAAGCCTGTCAACTTCGTGTTCCATGGCGGCTCTGGATCTTCGGCGGCCGAGATCGCCGAGGCAATCTCATACGGCGTTGTGAAAATGAACATCGACACCGACTTGCAGTGGGCCTTCTGGGATGGTGTTCGGGGCTACGAGGCAGACCATCACGACCACCTTCAGGGCCAGATCGGCAACCCTAACGACCCAGAGGCTCCAAACAAGAAGAAGTACGACCCAAGGGCATGGCTCCGATGCGGGGAAGCGGCATTTGTAGACCGTCTCACCCAATCATTCGAAGAGCTTGGCAACGTGAACACTCTCAGCTGACGCCCGTCACAACTGGTCGCTTCGGCTCCAAAACCCGCCCCCAAACCCGGTTTGCCTTCATTCTGGGTGTCCCTACTACGCTTTTTCGGGGGTACAGGCACCCAGAATGAGGAACCCGCCCGGCTCCTACATCAAGGATGTAACGCGCGCATGGATTCGACAACGGCCTGGTCGGTCGGAGACGAAGATCCGCTAAGGCCTGCGATCACGCCTACCTGATCCTCGGCAGGCCGATTCTGGCTCAACTTCTGCTTGCCTTCCAACAGCGAGATCTCGATTTCGACCCCCACGATTCCCCGTAGCTGTTTGTCAATGAAGGCAGGCGGCGCGTCAGTGACGGCCCACGCTTCATGACCCTCACCGCGAGCCTCCGAACCCTCATGGACCGTCGTCAGGTCGGTGACGATCTGGCGTACCCAGTCCACGTCATCATGTATGCGGGCCGTGCCGTGGGCGTGAACGACCTCATAGTTCCAGGTCGGCACCACCTTCCCATCGGCCGCCTTGGACGGATACCAGTTGGGGCTGATGTAGGCATCGGGCGGAGCGAACAGTACGAACACGTCGGAGCCATCGATGCGCTTCCATTGGCCGTTTGCCCTGGCGAAGTGCCCGCGCAGCGGCCGCCGTTCCTCGGCCTGTGGCCTCGTCTCTTCGCAACTTTTTCGCTTCGCTCAAAACTCGCCCCCGCCAGATACGCGTTGCCGGCGGCGTCGGCACGCAACGACCACGTGACCTGGATAGGCGAAGCCGGGTCCGCGAAAGGCGGACCCCAATGTGACTGTCACACCCCTTGTTTAGTGTGAGGGGCATGGGTTGCTTGGCTGATCTTGAGGAGG
>QIKW01000186.1 GCA_003231975.1 Acidimicrobiia bacterium | reverse complement strand
AGGCCGGCCACCCTGGAGGCCATGTCGTTGTTCATCACAGTAACCGCCGCCGCACGCGCAACGACCCGCCTCTTTAGCGCAACCAAAATCCGGCCGTTCAGCGAATAGAGGTCACCACCAAGTGTTGTCAGAAGCCAAGGTGTGGTTCCAGTGGTTACCAATGCCAACACACCTTGGGGGATCATCCAGAACACATGAATTAGATCTGGGCGGAAACGGCGGACTTCGCGTCGAATGGCCAGGGCTTCGGCCAGAAACAGAAACGGTAGCTGAATGGCTCCCATCACGGTTCGAGCGTTCTCAAGCAACGCCCCATTAGCAACGTCTTCCAGCGCTCGGGGGAAGTAGCGGAACCGTTTGACCACAATGCCGTCGGCATCGTCGAAGGCCGAGGCGTGAGGCACTGATGGTGCCAATACCTCAACCTCGAACCGTTTCCCGAGTTCCAAGGCAAGGTCGCGAACAAAGGAGGGTGTACCGTCAGCCGACGAGGCAGGGTAGGTCGACGTCAAGATCAGAACCCGTCGCCTCGCGGAGTCCTCAGCAGATGCCATCAAACTCAACAGTCATAGTCAACGGCGCCAACGGATTTCTCGGCCAGGCAGTTGCGCAGGTCCTCACCGCTCAAGGATGCCGGGTTATCGAGGCCACACGCACCCGTCCGATTTTCGCGATAGCTGCACAAGATTTGGCCCAAGCAGATTCGGTGGTTTGGCTAGCATCGCGGGTGTCGCCGAAGTTGGCCGAGCAACGGCCCGAACTTTGCGCCAACGACCTCGAAGATTTCAGAGACTATTTGGAACGACTGCAAGGGCGACCGAAACAGCCGCGGACCGTTCTTGCCAGCTCAGGCGGCACGGTGTATGACCCGTCTCGACCACCCCCATACCAAGAGCAGAGCCCCGTCGTGTCATCTTCGGCCTACTCCCAACTAAAGCTTGACCAGGAACAATTGGCAAGCGCTTCAGGTTTGCCAACCACCGTCCTACGATTGTCGAACCCCTACGGCCCGCGCCAACGCCTCGACCGAGGCCAAGGAGTTATAGCCCATTGGCTGGATTCGCTGCTGCGCCACCAACCTATTTTGGTGCACGGCAACTCCGTTCGTGACTACGTCTTTATCGACGACACTGCCAATGCTCTTGCCCGCGCTGCAACCTCGCCAGAACTTGGCCCAGCCATCTTGAACATTGGCAGCGGCAAGGGCACCTCGCTTGAGGATCTACTCTCGGTGGTCATCGAGACCGCTCCAGAAAAGATTTCAGAAACAGCAACCATCGAGCGCCTCACGCCTCGCACGTTCGACCGGGATTCGGTGTGGCTTGATGTTTCGCTGGCATCGACCAGCATTGGTTGGGTGCCCGAAGTTTCACTCAATGCAGGTGTTTCAACAATGTGGCGTCACGCCCTAGCTAAGACCATCTCGTGACCTCTCGCGAACGGGAACGGCTTGGCACGATGGTGCTGCGCGATGGCGTTCCGCTTCCCGACCCCGCAACAACTTCAGCCCTAATTCCCGCCACCCACATCGGCAGATGGTTGGCATCGAACAACAGCCTCACCCAGGGCCGACTGTTGGATCTCGGTTGTGGCAACCAGCCCTATCGGGTGTGGTACGAAACCCTGGTTCTGAATCCAGTTGCAGTCGACATGATTGCCTCCGCCGGGGTTGCAGCGCTGGCAGGCGGAAGCAACCTTCCGTTTGCCGATTCAAGTTTCGATACCGTGCTTGCAACTGAGGTGTTGGAGCATGTGCCAGATGTCGAGAGAACCCTCGCCGAGATTCACCGGGTGCTGCGACCCGGAGGGCACCTGATGGCAACTGTCCCTTTCGTCTACCCGGTGCACGAGGCCCCGCATGACTACTGGCGATTCACCCACCACGGCCTCCGTTCCTTGTGTGACCGTAACAACTTCGAGGTGGTTGACCTGGTAGCCAAAGGCGGTATTGGCACGCTTGTGGCCCACGTTGTCAGCAACGGCCTGCCAGTGGTGCTTAACGCTTTGGGCCGACGTATCGGCGCTCCAGAACTAGGCCAACACCGAGTGGTTCGGCGCTGCCTCACCGCCCCTCAAGAGCTGCTGCTTCGCCGGGTCAGGCCGACAACCACAATCGAGGGTTCGGCCGCACTGGCAACCCTCGGCTACTGCGTGGCAGCCAGAAAGAGATGACCCTGACCCCATCGAGGTCTCTGATCATTCGGGCCGTGGTTTTTATCGTCGTATTCGTGTTTGCCGCATGGGCGCTGATCTCTCAATGGTCAGCCTTCACCGAAGCGGCAAGCGCCCTCGGGTTCACCACTGTTGCTCTTTCGATGGTTGCCGCCATTGGAGCCTCGCTGACGACCGCCATGGCCTGGACCATGATCGTGCGCGGCCTGGGTGCACAACTACCACTTCAGAAAGGGCTGACGTTCTTCCTCGCCGGGCAGCTTGGCAAGTACGTTCCAGGAGGCGTTGGGCCGGTGGTGGCCCAGGGGGCGTTGAACAAGTTCGTGGCGCTCCCCCGACGGGCAATCT
>QIKW01000113.1 GCA_003231975.1 Acidimicrobiia bacterium | reverse complement strand
AAACCTGGCGATGTGGTTGAGGCTGGGGCCACCCTTGTGGTTATGGAAGCAATGAAAATGGAGTTGGCAATCACAACCAGCGTGGCCGGAGTGGTGGCAGAGCTGCCCGTATCGGTTGGCGATGCAGTGCAGGCAGGCGCGGTTCTGGCCGTGGTGTCCGACCCCGAAACCTGAAATTCCTTCCCCAACAAGCAGAGGGTGCTAATCCTGAGACGAGCTGGCTGGCCGGAACACCGGCGCTTAGCCGATGTATGACTCGGTGACGACTCCGTCGGTGATGCTCACATTGATGCGATCAGTGGAGTAGTCCATCGTGATAGCGAAGGCCTCGCCGTCGCGGCCAACGACCCGCCAAATCAGGCCCCGGTCGTCCACAGCTTCCTGAGCTTTGGCTTCGCTCAAGCCAACCAACGTCTGCTCGAATTCCTGCGCCACGGGCTCAGAAGCCGGTTCGTCCGGCTCGCCGACGTCGGCCGCTACAACTTGGCGGCCGTCAAGCCCTTCGTCTAGGGCAATGATCAGCGTGTGCACAAACTCTCCGGCGCGGCAGCTCTTTGCAAGCGCATCGGTGGTGATTCCAGTTTGCAGCGTGACAACAACCTGGTCATCAGTCGTAACTGCCTCAGCGGTTGCGGCAAGGCATGGCTCGGCACCAGCGGTGAATTCGATTGCCAGCTGCTCGGGGTAGGACTCCAGAATCGCAATGTCGGAGATTGCGGTGGGTTTGGGGTCAACGATCTGGCCCCCCATGTTGGCTGATCCAATCAGATCTCCGTCCACACCAGCCAACGGTACGGTGTTTGGAAGGCTATCTTCGCTCGGCTCCTCGCTCGGCTCCTTGTTGGGTTCGTCGCTCGGTTCGTCGCTGTCGCCGCTCGAATCAGAAGGCGCGGGATCAGTCGGAGGCTGAACCGGGGCTTCGGCCGCGATGCCGACCTCGGAGCCGCAGGCCGAGGCGAACAGGATCAGCCCCAATGCCAAAGCCAAGATTCTGGTGGTTGAGGTTTGGTTCATGTCTCTTGGACGTCAGAAACCGTTCCTTGGTTCCCGACGGGTTCTAATCGACTTGTTGGCTCTGTGCCCGGCTTAACTCGGTTTCCCAAAAGGCTGCGCCCGGATCTGGATTTTCCCGTGGGACGTGTCCGCGGACGCGTGAATGTGACTGTGAGTGGTGTTTCAGGCGCTATGGGTGGGCCAGGCCGGGCGTTTCGAGGCTGTCACAGGCCATCGTTAAGGTTAGTCGAGCGAAGACTCGACCAAGCCTGTCGCCCACCTGACGTCAGGCGAGACAACTCCACGGCGCGAAAATGGAATCTCGGCGGCCTTTTCTAAACCTGATTCACCCCATCCCCAAAAAGGCGGACCAGTTCACATGACCACCCCCACACCCCCAACCACCAAAACAGCTGCCAGACCCACTGCGGTTCGTGCTCGTTTGGTCGAGATCGTTGATCGCTGGTCCGCTAGCCAACACGATCTAGTAGTAACAGCAGCAGAGCTCGCTGATTCGGGTGAGTGGGTTCTAGACGGGTCAGCCACCACCACCACCGAACTCGAACTCCGCTGCGCCCCCTGCCACCAACAACAACCAACCACTTAAATCCACTAGCCAAAACGGGCTGCCATCCATGATCTTGGTGCAGGTGAAAGTGAGCGCATAGTTCGTGGTTGTTTAAAGTTCGGCGGTGCACGGGCACTGTGCGCTAAACCGAGGCCGTGACATTTACTCCGATAGTGGGAACGCTGGCGTATCTGCTGGATCGCAACAGCGACGCTGTGCTGATGATTCGACGCAACGCCAGGCCAGGAGATGAGCACTTCGGCAAGGTCAATGGGCTTGGCGGCAAGCTCGAAGCCGACGAAAGCGTGGTGGCTGGCTTGCGTCGCGAGCCAGATGAAGAGGCCGGGGTGGAGTTGATCTCGTTTGCCCTCCGGGGCACGATCACGTGGAGCAATTTTGGACCAAAGGGACAAGACTGGTTGGCCTTTATCTTTCTGGTGGACCGGTGGAAAGGAAGACCCCCGTCGGCCAACGAAGAAGGCACCCTGGAGTGGGTGCCTCGGAACCGCCTTCTGGAGGCCTGCAGCACCGACAGCTCACAGCGAACTGGCGCCGAACTGCCAATGTGGGACGGCGACCGCCACTTCGTACCTTTGGTGTTCGACAGCGACCCTCGCGCCTTCTACGGCACCATGCCATATGACAACCAGCGCGCCAAGAGTTGGACCTTCGAACGCCTCTGACCTTGGCGTGTCCGGAAAGCGTTTCGATCTCGGTCAGATTGTTGGAGGCGGGTTCTGACGGTGTTTGAGTTGACCGTGCTACGGCTCGCATGGCCACCGTTCAGGGGTGAGCATCCCCCCTCGTGGCCGGTCACCTCGATTAGAAACCATTGGTGGGCACTCGACACGAGTGATCCATTCGTGATGATTTACCTCAGAGATTGGGGTGATGCTTGGGGTGTCTAAGCTAAGCAAGCGGCTCACCGCAAATACGCACGGGTGGTTCTGGTTTCATAGGTGCACAGCCCATAATCCAAGATCGGTGACCTTGGATTCG
>QIKW01000115.1 GCA_003231975.1 Acidimicrobiia bacterium | reverse complement strand
ATCGGGCTGGATTACCAGGCTCCGGTAGATGTATGACCGTCGGCGAGTTCGACCCCCACGCCCTGGCACCCGAGGAGTTCATAGCACAGGTCCATTCGTTCGAGTTCTGGTTTCAGGCCGTAGACGGATACCTCAGCGATCGGCCCTACGGACGCAGCCAACACACCGTCGAGACAGATTTTGACGACGCATCACGTGATCGTCTTATAACCACACTGTGCAACTATTGCGTCGGCGAAACAGCCGCCCTTGAAGGGGCCAGCGGCATGATCACCTTCGCTCCTAACCGCAACGCCAAGATCTTCCTGGCCACACAAGTAGCCGACGAGGCCCGCCACCTCGAAGTCTTTGTGAAACGGCTCCGCGACCTAGGGGTTACCGATCCCGACGCCGAGATCGCGAAGCGGGCCAGCCCCGACCTGCTTGCATTCAAGGCCCGGCTGCTCGAACTCGTCGGCAACAGAGACTGGAACGCAGCAGTCTTCGCTCAGAACGTGATCCTGGAAACAATGGAGTCCACCGTGTTTCAATCTCACGCCAAGACCGCCGACCCCATAACCGCCCAGATCCTCGATGGCGTCATCAAGGACGAGCGCCGTCGTTCCGAACTAGAGCGCTTACGCCGACCCCCTCAATGGTGTCTCCTCAAGTTGCTGATCAAAGAACCCTGTCGTCCCGAGCCGGAGGTGCGATTCGGCGGGTAGACGGCAGCTCTGGCCTCCACCAAGATCTGACTGAACACCGTAGGTGCACCAGCGGGTGGAGCGTCGCCTTCAGTTGCAGTCTGTGGCAACACCCAACGCTGCGCACACCTCACGCATTCACGCATTCGGCTACCGCTGAGCGTGCCCAGTCGCTCGACCAACACACCGACCGAGACCGACTCAACGGAATCGAGGTTGACGGCGCTGGCTAGCGGAATCGGGTCCTCGCCGGGTTCAAGCACAACCTCGCTGGGCAGACCCCGGATGGTGGTGGTGCACGGTGCCACAAGCGCCCGACCCAGTCGCGGTATGGCCACGTTCCGGCTCAGCACCACAACGGGCCGCCTGCCAGCAGCGGGCAGCTCACACCACCAGACTTCGCCTCGCTGCGCCAAGTCTTTCATGTGGCGCCCGCCGCGTTGCGAAACGACGCGAGGTCACCCCACTCGTCTGGCTCGTCGATGGGATGCTCGTCGTACGCGGCCGAGTACGCGCGGTCCACTTCTGCACGTCGGTAGCCGCTTAGCAAGGCAACCAAGGCAGCATCGATGAGCTCAGCATCATTTGATCCTGCCGCTGTGTTCCGGGCCTCATCCAGCAGCGCGCTGTCCACAGTCGTACTGATCCTCGTCCGCGCCATAGCATAAGCATGCCACGTTTATGCTACTTCCTCAACCGCAGTGCTGGCCTCAATGGCATTTGGCCAGAAATTGACTGCTATCCCGCTCAAGGCGCCGGATCGAGCAACTCAAGCATTAGCAGGTTGGCGAAAACGCGCCTGGTCAGTTCGTGATCTCCGACGAAATCCGGCGGGCGACCCATCGACGCGGTGGCCGCGGCACTGTATGCAGTGCCGTCTGGTCGGGGTTTCAATCGAACGAACACCGGCAAGCCGTATCGCAACGCCAAGAACGCGGCGAGCACCCTGGCGGTGCGGCCATTTCCATTTGCGAACGGATGGATGCGTATCCATTCTCCATGGGCCAGAGAAATCAAGCTCACAATCGCGTCTAGCTCGGCTTCTGTCTCCGGCGCGACGCCCGCAGCGAGAAGAGCGTCGAGTGTCGCCACCGCAGCTTCGAGCTGGCGCATGAAGGTCGCCACCGCTTCCGCAACTTTGACCGACCACACGCCCACCCCTTCTGGCAGCCCGTCGGCCAGCGTCTGGCCAACACCGACCTCGTAGCCGATTAGCTCAGCAACACTACGATCTCCGCGAAACCGGCCAAGGTAATCGGGCAAGGGAACCCTGCACCCCGCATAAAGCGCGGCGTGCCAGCTGCAGATGTCTTCGCTCCGGAGCGCGCTGCGCTTCTGCGCCTGAACTGCTAGTTCGGCCACCAGTGCTGTTGCGTTCTGGGCGATCCGGGAAGCATCACCGGGTTCATCATCGTTCCAGACAGGACGGGCCATGAAGGCTCAGCCGGTTGCAGCGTCGAATGCCGCCACCACGCCGAGTTCGTCATGGTGACGCTTAGCAGGCTCCTGGCGGTCGTTGGTGCGTAGAGCCACGGCTTGGACCGGCTCACGAAGGCCTTCGCCTGCACCAAACGCTTCGATGCTGCGTTCTATGATGGTGCGTCGTTGCGCAGCAACCATGGACTCCATCTGGCGCGCGGCGGTGGCAAGGTCCTCAACCAACATCTCGCCGCGGAGCACCGCTACGTGCTCGACAGCTCGTTCGATGAACTCGTTCTGGCTCACATTGTCGCGGTCGGCCAGTTCCTTCACCAGCTCACGAAGCCGCTGGTTCCGGATACGCAGCGGGAACACGGATGGGGACATGTGCATCCACCCTACAGATCAGCCACAGTGATGTCAATTCAAAGATTTGACATCAGAGCCCTACGGTCGGCCAGCGGGCTGCTGGCTCCCCTCCCCAGGTTCAAGCAGGTGCTTATCCTCGTTCGTGTCATAGCGCTGCTATGCCAGGTTTCCGCCACTTCAGTGCTGGCCTCAATGGCATTGGGCCAGAAATTGACGGGCCAAATCCCGCCAGCAGTCTGAGTTGTCGGTTCCTACATTCGCTCTTGCCGGCGTCGTTGGCCGTTGCGTTCAGGAAGGGCATGTGTGAAAGAACTTCAGAAGGTTGTGGCTGCGGCCTATGGCATGCACCTTGCAGATCAGGTTGCTCTGGTTTCGGTACCGCTCATAGCTGCCCTGGTGTTCGACGCCTCGCCGGGCGAGATCGGGATCCTGGTGGCGTGCCAGTCGCTGGCCCAACTGCTCGGCTCGATGCCCTTTGGGCTGGTCGTTGATCGTTTCGCCTCTCGCAAAGTTGCCGTTGGTTCAACACTGATCTCAATCCTCGGCTTCTCCGGAGCCTGGCTAAGCGTGGTCACCGCCAACCTCGTGTTGTTCGGCCTCACTATCACAACGGCGGGTTTTGGCATTGTGCTGTTCGTGCTGGTCGCTCTCTCGATGATCCCGCGGATGGTCAACCAAAATGTGATGGCCAAAGCGAACTCGAAGGTCGAGATTCCCAGGTCAATCATGTCGTTTGCCGTGCCCCTAACCATCGGTGCCACGATCACCTCTGGGAATAGTCGGTGGGTTCTGGCCGCCGCCGTTCTCGGAGCAAGTTGGGCGTGTGTTGTTACTTCCCAGTTTCCCAACATTGCTCCGGTCCGATCCGTAGCGGGCGGCCAACTCAGCCGCATCCGAGACGGATGGCGCTTTGTT
>QIKW01000184.1 GCA_003231975.1 Acidimicrobiia bacterium | reverse complement strand
GAGTTCGGGGGCCTTCAGGCCTACCCGTCACGCACCAAAGACCCCGACGTTGCCGACTTCTCAACCGGCTCGGTTGGGCTTGGCGCGGTTGCCCCACTGTTTTCTGCTGCCACCCGAAGGTACATAGACAACCATTTCGAACCAAGGCCAAACGCCCGCTTCATTGCCACCCTTGGCGACGCCGAACTTGACGAGGGGAATGTGTGGGAAGCCATTTCAGAACCCTCAATGGCTGGCCTGGGCAACGTAACGCTTGTGGTTGACCTGAACCGTCAAAGCCTCGACAGGGTAGTTCCTGAGATTCAGGCCGAACGGCTGCGAAGCTTCTTTGGCGACGCGGGCTGGCACGTGGTGAACGCCAAGTACGGCAAACAACTGGAGGCAGCCTTCCGCCAGCCAGGCGGGGCCGCCCTGCGAGAGCGGATCGACGAGATTCCAAATGAGCTGTACCAGTCTCTGTTCGCTCTCGAAGGCGATGCGTTGCGTATCCGCTTTCTCGAGGGGGCCTCGCAAAGCTGTCACCGTTTGGTAAACCAGATGGACAACGAGCAGCTGGCCTCGCTCGTGTTCAACCTGGGAGGCCACGATTTGGATTTGCTGGTGGAATCCTTCCGGGCGTGTGACGCCGAGGCGGATCGGCCCAGCGTTGTGTTCGCGTACACAATCAAGGGCTGGAGCCTGCCAAACGCAGGCGACCCGCTCAATCATTCTGCTCTTCTTTCAGAAGCTCAGATAGATGCGTTTCGCCAGTCTCTCGGTCTCGACGAGGCCACCGAGTGGGACCGCTTCGCCCCAGATTCCGCGGCTGGCCTTTGGTGTCAACGGATTGGGTCAGACATCAACAACCTGCCTTCGCAGGAGCGGCCGAAGCTCCCGATTCCACAAACCACAAACCCGGCCATCGGGGCTAAGCCAATCTCCACCCAAGAGGCGTTTGGTCGAACCCTGGCCTCGCTGGCGTCAGTTGAGGGGGTCGGCAACCGGATCGTTACCACGTCGCCAGACGTTTCCATATCCACAAACCTTGGTGGGTGGATCAACAAAGTTGGGGTGTTCTCTCCGGTTGTGGTTGAAACCCACGGTGGGGAAGATCGCTTGTTCCGGTGGGCTCCCAGCCCGTCGGGCCGCCACATCGAACTTGGCATCTCAGAGATGAACCTCTTCATGATGCTCAGCCAACTTGGTTTGGCCAATGAGCATCACGGCGAGATGCTCTTGCCAGTTGGCACGGTTTATGACCCGTTCGTTTTGAGGGGCCTCGACGCTCTGGTTTATGCCACTTACAACGCTTCTCGGTTTGTTGTGGCTGGGACACCGTCTGGCATCACCCTGGCCCCTGAGGGCGGCGCCCATCAGTCAACAATTACCCCCTCTGTGGGCGCTGAACTGCCTGGCCTGGTTTACTCCGAGCCTGCCTTCGCCAAAGCGGTTGACTGGATCCTCTGCGATGGTCTTGGCGCCCTCAGTGACCCCGACGGCGAAAGCCTGTACCTGCGGCTTTCAACCCGGCCCATAGATCAAGCCCCTTTCGCGGCGGCTGCGCAGCGGTTGGGGGAAGACGAGCTACGCCGGAATGTGCTTGCGGGCGGGTACCGGCTGCTTGAGCCAACTGTTGCTGGCCCCAATCCTGGTGTCACCCTTGTTGGGTGCGGGGCAATCATTCCAGAGGTTCTGGCCGCTGCTGAGGAACTGGAAAGTGAAGGTGTTGCGATCACAGTGCTGGATCTCACCAGCTCAGATCGGCTCTACCGGAATTGGAGAGCGGCTCACTCAGAGGCCATTCTCCAGGGCACCCGGGGCAAGGTTGGTCAAACCCATTTGGCCTCGCTCTTTGCGGCGGCCGAACACCAACCGATTGTCAGCGTTCACGATGCTGCAAGCCATCACCTCGCCTGGTTGGGTGCCGCTCTTGGCACCAAGCAGATCCCACTTGGGGTGGACCAGTTTGGTCAGTCGGGCACCATCGCAGACCTGCACAAAGTGGCTGGGATCGACTCAGAGTCAATTGTGAACGCCGCCCTCAGCCTGGTGTAGCCAGGAGTTAGGAGTCGCGGCTTATGACGAGTTCGGCAGAAACATGACAGAAGCTGAGTTCGAGGCGTTCCTAGCCCGAAGGCTGCCCGATGTGGCAGCTGAGGCCGATGCTCTAGGCGACAAGTCGGGTCCGGTGTTGGCCCCGCCGACCCAGCGTGGCGGGTGACCCGAATACAGGAATGCCTACCGGCTCCCGGTTTTGGTTTCTCTGGTTGTGGATATATAGGGGAACCGGCATGGATTAGTGGCGAAAACGCACCTAATCCATGCCAGTTCGCGTTTTGGCAGGGTCGCAACAGGTCCGTCAGAACGGGTCTGCTGGGCCAAGCGTGGCGCGAAGGAGCGCCAGTGCCGCGTGTTTGTCAAGCGGCTCGTTGCCGTTGCCGCACTTTGGCGATTGCACACAAGACGGGCAGCCCGACGTGCATTGGCAGTTGCCAAGTACTTCGGCTGTGGCGTGCAGGTGGCGGTCTGAACTTTCAAAGGCCAGCGGCGCCACCCCTGCGCCACCGGGATAGCCATCGTGAATGAAAAC
>QIKW01000038.1 GCA_003231975.1 Acidimicrobiia bacterium | reverse complement strand
GTCAACCACTCACTGCGTGCCGACGCCGTCGGCAACGCGTAACTGAGCCGGGCCAAGTGCTTGTCGCTCCGCTCCAAAACTCGCGCTCTGTTTTGCGTGGTCGCCATCGGCGACCAGCGGTGAGCTACCGACCCAGATGGCCAAAGGCCGTGAGGCGACAGCCGAACCAATTCAGGAGGCGAACTGGCTCGGAATAGTGGCGAAAACGCACCTAATCCATGCCAGTTCCGGTTTGGGCGAGGTCAAGGGCTCCGAAACCTGGCCCAAGTCAGTCACGCGTTGCCCAGATGGGCCGAAGGCCGTGAGGCGACAGCCGAACCAAACAACAACGCGTGGTCGCCATCGGCGACCAGCATTGAGCTCTTGACCCAGATGGGCCGAAGGCCGTGAGGCGACAGCCGAACCAAACAATAGAGTTGCCAGCTTGAGCCGGGTCGTAATTGTTGTCCACAATCTGCCGGTCCCTTATGACCGCCGTGTCTGGCTCGAGGCCACCACCTTGGCACGAGCTGGGTACGAGGTAAGCGTGGTGTGTCCTGCCACCGACGACTTCCCAGCGAAGTTCGAACGGTTGGAAGATGTAGATATCCATCGGTTCGCTCTGCCGTTGGGAGAAACGCCTGCCAGGTTGGCTGTCGAGTTTGCGGTTGGCTTTGTTCAGGTGACGCTGAAGTTGGCGAAGTTGCGGGCCCGCGGTCGCATCGACGTTCTCCACGTCTGCAACCCTCCTGAGATCTATTGGCCGCTGGCTTACCCGCTGCGGGCCCTCGGAACCCGGTTTCTTTTTGACCATCATGATCTTGCGCCAGAGATGTATCGAGCAAAGTTTCGTAAGGGGAACGACCTGGTGCACCGAATCCTTCTGTTCTTGGAACGTCGCACCTACGCCGCGGCCGACGCGGCTTTGGTCACGAACGAGTCCTACCGCCGAATCGCAACGGGCCGCACCAAGATGTCGACCGAATCTGTCACAACGGTTCGTTCGGGACCTTCGGTTGAACGCTTCGCGGTGATGAGCCAGGACTTGACGGTGCGGAAGGGCGCCGAACATCTCCTGGTCTTTTTGGGCGAGGTCGGCGAGCAGGACGGCGTCGAGGCCCTGGTTGAGGCCTCGGCCGAGTTGCTTCGACGCGGGATCGACGTTCACACTTTGGTCATCGGCGACGGACCGGGAAAGGCTGCTGTAGAAGACCTTGCTGCCGAACTTGGCGTTGCGAACACGTTCAGTTTCGTTGGCCGGGTTTCTGACGACGCCGAGTTGAGCCGCCTTCTCTCGTCGGCCGACGTTGGCGTTGTGCCCGATCCGAACACCGACTGGTCTCGCCACTCCACCATGAACAAGGTGATGGAGTACATGTTTTTCGGTTTGGCCATTGCCGCCTTCGATCTGATCGAAACCCGGGTGTCAGCCGAAGAAGCGGCCATCTATGCCACGCCTGATGACACAAGTTCCTTGGCCGACGCCATCCAAACGCTCCTGTTGGATCCACAAGAGCGGTCGAGGAGGGGCGAATTTGGCAGGCAGCGCCTTCACCAAAGTCTCTCGTGGGAGCACAGCGCCCCAGAACTGCTATCGGTTTACGCTGAGCTAACCCGGCAGAACAGCGCGGGCAGCGTGAGTTAGTAGGCCAAAGGGCCCGGATCTCTGAACAATCTAAGTCGTTTCACTCAAGAAACGAATCGGGCCGTCCGTTGTTAGGGGTCGCCCATCCCCCTCACTTTTGGCTCCCCACTATGACCCTGCCCTTCAAATCTTCTGCTTCGACGCGCCCGGCCTTCGGTCAGTCGCCCGCCAGCGCCCTCTATGTGTGTGTGGTTCTGGCGTTTGCGGTGTTCGGGGGTGTGCTGGTGGCCGGTGGAGGCCTCAGCGAGGTACCCGATCCAGCAGACGACGATCTGGCAAGTCTGCCCCTAGTGCTCGATGAGGAACTTGCACGGAGCGAAGAGCCTCTGACCGAGCTGTCAAGCGCTCAGACAGCGGAGCCAAACGAAGGCTTCCTGGTTGGGCAGGAAGGGGTTTCGGCGACAAAATCCGATGGATCTGCCACGTCGTCCATCCGCCTCAAGCCGACAGGCGAGAAGGCGCCGGTAACGCCGTTCACGCTGGTTCCGAACGAGTTGGGCCCTCAGAAGCCAAACGCACCCGAAACCGCGGGTAGCCCGGCGCCGATTCTCGGGGCTCCCCCGGCGTGGATCAGCCAACCAACCACAACAATTGCGGCTGAGGTACCTGCGAAGGAAGTTTCTTCAACCACCCGGCCTAAGAAGAAAACCACAACGACCAGTCGACCTCCGACCACGCCAGCTCCCGCTCCCCGCCCGACAACAACCGCGCCGCCCACAATTGCCCCAACGCCCCCTGCCCCAACAACCGCTCCGCCAATAACCGCTCCGCCAACAACACCAACCCCGCCGAACACCGACGCTGCTCAGCTGATTGCTCCGGTCCGACCGGAAGACATTCGGCTGCTCCTCCGACCAGACAACAACGCCATCAACCAGTCGTGGGGATCCCTGCAGTGCGATGGATCCCAGCGACCAAGCAGTGGCCTCCCAACCCAGATCTTGGGGTCGGCCATTCCGGGCCCCGAT
>QIKW01000093.1 GCA_003231975.1 Acidimicrobiia bacterium | reverse complement strand
TTTCGTACCTGGTTTGTGTCGATAATGTCGACAACGCCGACCGGGCTAAACAATGGCTAGACCAGACCTATGACCAGATCGTGGATCTTCCTGCTGTCCCGCAGTGGAGCCGGACGCTTCACCCACAGCCTGTTGAGCAGGATTTCCGCCACACTCCAGAGCAGTACCTCGACCTGGTCAGGGAATGCCAGGCGCAGATCAAGCTTGGTGAGTCATATGAGATCTGTCTCACCAACATGATCAGCCAGAAAGTCTCGATCGACCCGTTGAACACCTACCGGGCTCTTCGCCAACGGAACCCGGCGCCGTACGCCACCTATCTCGATTTTCCAGACGTTGCGGTTCTCAGCTCCTCGCCCGAACGATTCCTTACCGTCGATGCAAACAGTGGGGTGGAGGCCAAGCCAATCAAGGGCACCAGACCGCGCGGCGCCACGCCTGCTGAAGACGAAGAGCTCTATCAGGATTTGCGAACAAACGAAAAAGATCGCGCCGAGAACCTGATGATCGTCGACCTGCTCCGTAACGACATCGGCGAGCTTGCCGAAATCGGGTCTGTGCACGTGTCGCGAATGTTCGCCGTTGAAAGCTACGCCACGGTGCATCAACTGGTAAGCACAATCAGGGGCAGACTGCGTCGAGGCGTCACCTCAGTGCAGGCTGTTCGTGCTGCGTTCCCCGGCGGATCGATGACCGGCGCCCCAAAACGCCGCACGATGGAAATAATCGATCGGCTGGAAGCTGGGCCTCGCGGCATCTACTCGGGGTCGATCGGTTTCTTCGGTCTCAGCGGCGCAACCGATCTCAGCATCGTGATCCGTACTATCGTGTGCACCCAAGATGGTGTCACCGTTGGTGTAGGTGGGGCCATAGTCGATCTTTCTGACCCTCAGGACGAACTGGACGAGATGCTCCTCAAATCAAAAGCGCCGGTTGCAACGTTGTCAGAAACCAACCTGGCCCCAAGCTCGCTTGGTGCTGCTGTCGGGCAGTGACCCACGCCTCAGTTTCCAAGGACGTCTCCCAAGATGGCCTGGCCGCGTTTAGGGCCGAACTCGACACCCTGGATCACCAGCTGATTGCGTTGCTTGGCCGCAGGCTCGAAATTGCCAGGGAGGTTGCCCGTTACAAGTCGGCAAACGACATTCCGGTGATGCAGCACGGCAGGGTGAAGAACGTGAAGGAAAGGAACTCCCGGCTTGGGGAGGCGGTCAATCTGGACCCGGCGTTCGTGGAGCGTTTGTATGGTGTGATCATCGACGAGATGTGCCGGGTTGAAGACGAGATCGTCGATGGAGGCTGAAGTCAGTACCGCTGAAGTGGCCGTGTTGGTTGTTGGGGCCGGAGGGGGTGTTGGTGGTCTCTTCGTTCGGTCGCTAGCAGGGGAGCAGGGAATTCGGCTCAGCGCGGTTGACGTGAACGTTGGTCCCGAGGTCCCTGATCTGGTTGTGGACGACTGCATTGTAGACGACATTGTCAACCCGTCCGAAGAGCTTCTGAGGCTGCTTCGGGCCACGGATGTGGTTGTGCTGGCTGTTCCGGAGCCGGTGGCTGAGGCTGCCGCCGAGGTGATCCTGAGAACAGTCCGCCCAGACGTTTTGGTGGTAGACACCCTTTCGGTGAAAGGTGCCTGGCTGGAACTGGTTGGAGGCGTCCGCGACGAGGTTGGCGGCGGCCCCGAACTGCTGAGCATCGACCCGCTGTTTGCCCCGTCCTTGGGCTTTGAAGGGCGGCCTGTGGCTGTGGTTGGCAGGCGGCCCGGCCCTCGCTCTGACTGGTTCTGCTCACTGCTTCGTTCTTGGGGAGCCGAATTGGTCGATCTTGAACCGGGCGAGTTCGACAAGGCAACGGCCTCACTTCAGGTGGCAACCCACGCCGCCATCCTGGCGTTCGGTTTGGCACTGGATGAACTGAACCACGACGTTGAGCGGCTGGCTCCGTTGTTCACCCCGCCGCACCGCACGATGCTTTCCTTGTTGGCCCGGATCTGTGCTGGCGACAGCCATGTTTACCACGGCCTGCAACACAGCCATCCAGGGGCCCGCGAGGCAAGGGCGGCTCTGGCCAGCGGGCTACAGAAGTTGGAAGATGTGGCGGCTCAGCCCGATAGCGAAGCCTTTGCCTCAGTCACTGCTGGTTTGACGAAGATGCTTAGCGCTCTTCAGCCTCAGCTGGAAGAGGACTGTGCCGCCATCTTCAGTCGTCTGAAGTAAGCGCTCGGAGCCGCCGGTACATCTCGACCAAGGTGTCTCCCGGCGGTTCTGCCTGAAGGGCCAGCAAAACCGAAACGTCGCCCTCCACAAAGATGCGGCCGGCGAAGAACGCCTGCATTACTGCCTGCTGGTCTCGGGTAACGAACGCCGCCTTTGCGGTTTCGTAGTCCACCTCAAGCGAGAGATTGGGTTGCTCGAGGTGGCCAAGTTCGATTGTGAGGCCACCTTTTGAGGTGTCGATGTGACCTTCGAGGTTGCCGTTACGGTGGGGAATCTCGGTTACCACCACGTTCATGACAACCGAAAGTGGGGGGTCTGAAAGCTCTTCTGCGAACTCCTGGCGCAGCTCTTGTGCGGCCTGAATCCACTTGTCGGAAAGGAAAGGGTGAGTGGTTGTCACAT
>QIKW01000143.1 GCA_003231975.1 Acidimicrobiia bacterium | reverse complement strand
GCTCAGAATGCGAACTGGCATGGATTAGGTGCGTTTTCGCCACTAATCCATGCCAGTTCGACCCAGAGATGGCGGCGCTCTGGCTTTTAGGCGGGCATTACGGGGTGAAGCTGCTGATTGGGGCTGCTTCGGCGGTTACCACTATCTCGAAGGGTTCTCCGCCAGACAGGATTCGCAGCAGGGTCATCTCGACTTGGCCGGTCAGTTGCACCACTATCACCTCTGTGGATGCCTGAACGAGAGGCGCTCCGGTCAAGGCCCGCCGGTCGGCCTGGTTGGCGATGCTGTCGAATGCGTAAGCCTCGGCCAGGCCCGGATCAAGCCGCAGCGTTCCGTCTGCTCGGAGTAGGTCGGCATCAACCGCGTTGGCCCCTGCGGCCGCGGCCGCGTCGGCCATCTCGGCCAGGGCTCGGCGCTCACTGTGGGCCCTCCAAAGGTCAACGCTGAACCCGCCAACAAACAGCAGCATCACGGTAAGGCCAATGCCGAACAGGGTGAGTGAGCCTCGTTGCTTGGAATGCCTGGCCCCGGCCGCATCGCGCCCTACCATCTCCGTTGTCACCTGCTTTGTCATCTGCCCCGTCATCTGCTTGCTCCGTAGTCTGGAGCGCGTTCGGTATGTTCAGCTGTCCAATCCACCTCGCCGATTGCTCCAAAGATCGGCACGGCAACCGCCGGAATGGTGACAGTTACCTGCACCGTTACCGACTCGCCAGGCACGACGCCGCCTGGGGGCATCGAAACCCGTAATGTGCCGGGGGCCAGGCCGTAGCCTGCCTCGATCTCACGCACAATTTGCTCTGCGGTAAGCGAACCGTCCTGGCCGTTCAACAGCAGGTAGCGAGCAGATTCGCCTGCCGCGTCCCTGGCGGCAGTTTGTCTTTCCACCCACGTTGGTGCAGACAGAATCAGCAGCCCGAAAGGCATCAGGATCAGTCCAAGAATTAGTGGGAACTCCAGCAGGGCACTGCCCCGCTGGCGAGACGATGCGGCTCTCGATCCGCGCCCCATCATGTCGGGGCCACTTCTCTGGCTGCGGTAACGGTGACCGTGAATTCCCAGTCTGGCGAAATCGGCAGCCAGCGTTCGAACTGGGCATCAACGGTGACAGTTACGGTGTCGGTCCCCAACTCGCATCGGGGAGCCGAAACCTGGCCACCGATCGGCCCTCCGAGCAGCCCTTCTTTCACATCGGCGAAGCGGCGTTCGCAGGCCCCAGGGGCTGCGTTCAATGGCGCCGCAGCTCTTGCCGCCTCAAGCGCGGCGGACCGCACTACTCCCCTCCCATACTGCCACACCGCGAACTGGGCAAAAACGGTGAACATCATCAGGAACATCCCAAGGGCGACGAGGGTGGGCACCGTTGCCGACCCTCTTTCCCGGGCCGACCTCGTTGCCTTAGAGCCCAAGTGATCCTCGAATCTGAGAGATCACGTCAAGCCCGAGGGTTTGCATCGCGGCGAAGATCACAACCAGCATGCCAATTGACAGGGCGCTGATTCCCAGCCACTCAACCACCCCAGCGCCCCGCTCAGAAACCCGAGACTGAGCAGCCTCTTCGAGGTTGGCATCGACGTCGATTTCGCCACCAGTTTCGTCAAATCGTGTGTTCATATTCTTTCTCCGCTTGGTTATGGCAGGCAGTTGCCCACCGATTTTTTTCGAGATCTAAAGTGCTGGGTTCGCCCGAGGAGGCGGGCGCGTCATTGGCCCATCACCAACGAAGGCAGGGCCGCTCCAACGAACAGCACCATCACTGGCGCAATGAACAGCAGGAGGGGAAGCAGCATTGCGGTTCGCCGTTTCACTGCCCGCCGCGCCAGCTCTTCACGGCGTTCGGAGCGCAGATCCTCAGCAATGGCAAGCAGGGCAGAGCCAACGTCTCCCCCGGCTCGGGCCGATGCCGAGAGCAGCCGGTAGAGACGGCCGGCGGCTGGTTCTGGGGTTACCTCGGCCAACTTGTCATAGGCCCGCTCTGGGCTCATTCCGCCACCGATCCAACTGAGCGCCTCGTTGAGTTCTTCAACAACGGGGCCCCGGCCAAGGGCACACACCGAACGAACCGCGTCAACCGGGCCGTGGCCACTTCTGACGTGAACCGCTACGAGTTGAGCAATCGTGTAGGCCTCGGTTCGCATCTTCTGGCGCCGCTGGTTGATGGCAGACTCAACTCGGTTCCGCTGCAAGGTGGCCCCCGGAAAACCGAAGCAGCCAATAAGCAGCAGCGTTGCGCCAACCGTTCCGAACACCAAGATCCCAAGGGCGGCCCCAAGCCCGACGCCGCCAACCGCGAAGGCCAACTGCCTCATCCGATACTGCTCTGGCGCCGCGTTCTCAAAGCCGGCCTGGCGGAGGCGCAAAGCCAGGGTGTCGGCGTCGGCTGCATCTACCAGCCTCCCAAGCTGCAAAGCCAGCCGCTCAGCTATTGGGCCAAGCACTCTTATGACGGGAGAGCGGTCATCAGCCGCAGTTACCGCTATCACCGACACATCCACATAGCCCGTTCCGAGGCGTGACCGAGACAAAGCGGCGTACGGCCGGATTCGTTGGGCCAAAGCGCGGCGGGGAGGAACAACGATTCGAACCGCAGTCATTGCCGCAACCGCTCCAAGCAGGCCAGCCATCAGAATTTGGCTGGTC
>QIKW01000098.1 GCA_003231975.1 Acidimicrobiia bacterium | reverse complement strand
AAACCACTGAAAGGGCGCTTGCTGCTACTGCTGCAATTCTCAGTCGTACTGGAAGCAATGGGGTTGGCCAGGTCGGGTTGGAGCCCGGCGACTACCTAGTCTGCGCTATTGGCGCATCGAGCGACTGGCTACCACTAATCCGTAACTGCGCCAATCTCACAGTCGACGAATCCGAATTCTACCTTTCGGTCTACTGGGGTGACGGGACCGCGAACTTCGGGGTAGGCGAAGATGGGATCAGCTATGACCGAATTATCTTCAAAGACCCGACCTCATGAACCCACCCGGGCCGAGGCTGCGCAAGGTAGGGTTCCGGCCCGCAGAGGTCAACCCAGTTCGAGGTCTACCACCATGCCATGGCCTACGGTCACCGACGACGCAGTAACTTCCCTCATCGCCCTGGAAGTCGAGCGCCAGAACTCTTCGTTACAGCTGATTGCGTCTGAAAATTTCGCGTCACCAGCGGTGATGGCCGCCACCGGCTCTGTGTTCACAAACAAGTACTCCGAGGGTTACCCGGGCCGCAGGTACTACGGCGGCAACCAGATTGTGGATCAGGTTGAGGGCCTGGCCATAGATCGGATATGTGCAATCTTCGGAGCCGACCACGCGAACGTTCAGCCCCACTCGGGAGCTAACGCCAACATGGCTGTCTACCAGGCACTCCTCGAGCCGGGAGACACGGTGCTTGGGCTAAGCCTGGATCACGGCGGCCACCTCACCCACGGCTCCCCGGTAAACGCGTCTGGGCTCATGTACAACTTCATTGGTTACGAGCTGAGCCCCAGCGACGAACGAATCGACATAGCCCAAGTTGAGGCGCTGGCCGATCAGCATCGGCCAAAGCTGATCGTTACCGGGGCCACCGCCTACCCGCGCACCATCGATGCGGCCCCGTTCCGGGCTATTGCCGATCAGGTCGGTGCCCTGCTGATGTTCGACGCCGCCCACATCGCCGGCCTGATAGCAGGCGGGGCGCACCCCAACCCAACCTCGCTGTCAGACATCGTCACCTTCACCACCCACAAAACCCTGCGCGGCCCAAGAGGTGGCTGCATCCTGTCAACCGAAGCCCTGGCGAAACAGATCGACAAGGCCGTGTTCCCCGGCCAGCAAGGCGGGCCCCAAGAGCACGCAATAGCGGCCAAGGCCGTTTCGTTTGCCGAAGTGGCAACTCCAGAGTTCCGGGCGTACGCGGCCCAGGTCGTTGCCAATGCCGCCGCGCTGGCCAAACAGATGGCGGCCGACGGCTTCCGGCTGGTTTCGGGAGGCACCGACAACCACCTGCTTCTGGTAGACCTTCAAACCTTTGATGCCGACCTAACCGGCAAGGAGGCGCAGGTGATACTTGACGAAGCAGGAATCACCCTGAACCGAAACTCGATCCCTAACGATCCTCGCTCTCCGTTTGTTACATCCGGCATCCGAATTGGCACCCCTGCGGTCACAACCCAGGGAATGACCGAACCGCAAATGGCGAAAATCGGCAGTCTGATTGCACGCACGCTCCGGAATCGAGCCGACCCCGCAGTGATCGCCGAGATTCGCGAAGAGGTCCGAACTCTGTGCGCCCCATTCGCCCCCTATCCGGATCGGGCCCCGGCCTGAGCCTTGGTGCCAACGACGGCTAGCGTGGCGTTTGTGTTCGCCCTGGTTCCCGCCTTCTCGTCTTACCTGACCATCATGGGCATCGCGTTCGGGGTAACGGTGCTCTCGGTTCCTATCTTTCGGGTAGTCGCTGTTAGCCGCGGTCATGTGGTTGCCCCAGACGAGCGGCGGCCCCACGACCAACCAACGCCAACCCTTGGCGGCGGCGCCATGTACATCGGCTTCATTGTTGCCATGGGCGTTGCCTGGCTTTCGGGCTGGTTCGACCAAACGTTCACCGGCTCGACAGAAGCCATTGGAATTGTTGCCGCTGTAACGCTGGCCTACCTGGTTGGGCTGATAGACGACGTCCGCCAGATCTCGGCACCGGCAAAGATGGCAGGCCTGGTTCTAGCCGCCAGCATTCTGGTGATTGGTGGCGTCAGCATCATCCAATTCCGAGTGCCGTTTTCGTCAGTGTTCATCCTGCCCCTCGACCTCAGCTATCTGATCACTGTGCTTTGGCTCGTTGGCATGGCGAATGCGGTGAACTTCATCGATGGGTTGGACGGACTAGCCGCTGGGGTGATGGGCATTGCTTCGGTCGCCTTCTTTTTTTACGCAATCCAACTGAGCGAGCTTGACTTTCTCCAGGCAGGCAACATTGGCCCGCTGCTGGCCGCGGTGGTTGTTGGCATCTGCGCCGGGTTCCTTCCCTGGAACTTCCATCCGGCCAAGATTTTCATGGGCGACGGTGGATCGCTGTTGTTGGGCGTCCTTATGGCAGCCAGCACCGTTGCTGTTGGTGGGCGGGTGGAAGATCCGTTCAGTGGCCAAACGTTCTTCTTCTACGCTCCGCTGGTGATACCTCTCTTCATTCTGGGTGTTCCCATTGTCGACACGGTCTTCGCCATCATCCGACGCACGATTAACCGCCAAGGGGTGGCTACGGCCGACAAAGGCCACCTCCACCACCGGCTTATGCGGCTGGGCCACGGGCATCGGCGCAGCGTTGCCATCTTGTGGGCGTGGACCGCCTTGCTGTCTGGGTTTGT
>QIKW01000037.1 GCA_003231975.1 Acidimicrobiia bacterium | reverse complement strand
CAGGGGTGATGATGTGATCGGGGCTGGGTCTGGAGCTGACACAGTGCTCGGCGGGCCTGGCAACGACGTCATATGGGCTGGTGATGACAACGACATCGACCAAATCGACGGCCAAGCTGGCACCGACCAATGCGGAACCGATTCCATCGACATCGCACTCAACTGCGAAAGATGACCCGCCCCCGGCTTGAAAGGGCGGGGTTCGGTGTTTTGGTGTCTGTTTAGTTGCAGGCCACTCGGTTAGGTAGGGCTGATTGGGTGCCGTTGGCGTTTACCCAGACTTCGAGTTCGTAAGCGAAAGTGTTGCCGTAGTTCGCCTCATACAGGGTGTCGGTATTGATTCCGTAGAAACCTTGGTGATACCAAGTCGAACTGTTGACGTTACGGCGGAACACTTTCACCTTGGCTAGATCAGCGTCGGGAAACCCCGGGAAATCGGTGCCAGCGAAACGGTCCCAAACCACAGTGTCGGTACCTGCCGCGGATGTGACCTTGCAGTTCAGTTCACCAGCCGGGTTGAACAGGGTTCCGCACTGGGCGCTATCAACCAGGCTGGATCCGGTGTAAGCCTCGACCTTGTACACAATATTGGTGAACGATCCCGGTGTGGTGTCACTCCAGTTGCTGGCGGTGAGGCCGCCGGCCCGCCACGAATCGGCGCTGCTGTTGACTGAACGGTAAACCCGGTAGGTCCGGTTGCTGATGTCACGATGATTCCACGACACGTCAATACCCCCGCTGGCATTCCAAACAGCAGAACAGGTCAGTGTGTCACCCATGGTTTCCTCACCACAGGGCACCGCGATGAACATGTCCTGATTGGTGAGGCCACCGCTCAGGTTCTGGCGAGGAAACAGGGTGTACCTGGCTTCTTTGCTAACCGACGCGCCGTTGACGAACTGTTCCAACTTGTGAACGTTGCGGCCAATGTTGCCTTGCCAATAATACGAGCCGCCCGAGGCCGGATCAGCGATGGTGCGTCGCACATAGACCGATGCGGAACCGCTGTAAGGGTCGTTGCTGTCAAAGCCGTCCCACTCGACCATTACCCGATCACCGCCAGCAGCCGAGACGCCGTCATCTGAAAAAGTCACTGCACACGACACGCCATCTCGGAAACCCGTAGCCGGAACCCGGTAAACAACGTTGTTGTTGGGTGAACCGGTGACGACATCAGTCACCATCAAAACATAAGCATTGTCGTCGCGGCGGCGGGCCTCATAACTCGTGCCATCCACAGCCGCGGCGCCGGTATCAGCGAACGCCACCCCCTCAAATTCCAGCTCCGACTGATACCCCAAAGCGCTGACCACCCCAGTGCTGTTGGTGCCAGCAGCGAACTGAGCCAACAAATTCACCGCCTTTTGGTCTGCGTTCAAATCGGCCAAGTCTTGGCGCGGGTAAACATATGAAGTCTTCAACTCCAGCTGGGTTCCCCGCGTGATCACCACCATCGTGTAACCATCATGGGATACCTCAGCCCCAGTAGCATCAGCCAAAGCAGGATAAATTGTCGCGGCCCCAGGAACCTTCACCAACCCGGTCCCGTTCAAATCAAGCTTGGCAACCCGGGCGTTCGCTCCCCGACTCATCAAATAAACCTGATCATCGATACTGAACATCGCCTCAACATTGCCAGTCAACCCAGCAGCCGACGGGTCGTAGGCCCAAGTCTTCACCGGCGTCAACGCTCCCGAAGTCCAATCCCTCACCTGAGCAGCCGACAGTTTGAAAACCCGGCGTCCAACGTTGCCGCCCGCCCCAGTGCCAGGGTCGCCTATATAGTCGTTCCCTGCCTGATCAGTAGCAACAGCTTCCCAATCATCATTTTCTAGGAATGGGACAGTGATCTCGATTTTGGCGTCTACAACCAGTCCGTTGCCGCCGCCAGGGCCAGCGTCTTCCTGCGCGTCGTAGGCGAAACGGTACAAGAACCGGCGGTTCTCGTCAGGATCGTAGTCGCGGACTCCCCAATAGACATCCTCCATACCATCCTGGTTCGCCGGCGCCAAACCCGACATCTCATCAGCCCCCGGATCAGGTGAACCCGGCGGGGAATACACACCGAACTGATACTCAGCCGGGATCGTTGCAGCCGCCACAGCAGCAACATCGAAACCCACCGTTGTGATTGTGGACGTGAGCCCAAACAGCCCCGCCACCAAACCCCTACGTTTCCTGGATGCCCTCATCATTACCTCGCCCCGTTTCAGTAGTTGTCCTAAGACCGCCCCCCGAGAACTGAAGCCAATAGCCAAACCAAACAAGCGCTCCACAGCACCTGTTCCGCCCTGCACCGACCACCGCTCTGCGATCATCACCCGGTCGGCGAGGTCCCACCCAAGTTGAGGACTCCAACAAAGATTTCTGCCAGCACCAACAAAGACAAATAGCCGGGCCCAAGAACTCAAAAGGCATAGGCGCCCTGGCTCTGTTGGATCACTCAAAGGCCTCCAAGGCTGCGGGGAACTACTCGCCGAGGTCATTGCGGAGCCGGTTGGTGGCCTTAGCCTCAATCCACCGATCTGATTGTTGGTGGGCTGGCTGGGTGGTGGTCTGGGTCGGTGGTTAGTGGGGTGGTTTGGTGACGGGTTGGTGGGCGTGTTGAAGCAGGTTGTTGGGTTCTTGGCTGGGTTTGGACGCT
>QIKW01000223.1 GCA_003231975.1 Acidimicrobiia bacterium | reverse complement strand
CGAGGCCCCCACTCACTCTGACGACGTGGTTCATGTTTGTGTGGACGGGCCCTGTCAGGAATTCGCAGACGCAAAGGTCGCTGAGTTGGAAGCTGCGGGGCGACAAGTTCACCGGAGCCCGTGCCTTGGCCAATGCGAACGCCCTCCCGCGGTTTTCATTCAGGGCAGGCAGAAGCCAGATCGTGTTCCCGCGGACGAGCCTTTTGAGAAGGGCCAGCTGTGGGACTTGCCTCAGAAGTACGATCCTTCCCTCAAGTTGTTGGCCCGGGTTGGTCGAGTTGATCCCATGTCGCTACAGAGTTATGTGGGGATGGGGGGCTACAAAGCACTGGCTGCTGCCTTCAGGCTCGGCGCCGAGAAGGTGGTTGAAGAGGTGTCGGTTTCTGGCCTGATGGGGCGGGGCGGCGCCGCGTTCCCAACCGGGGTGAAGTGGCGCGCAGTTGCGGCTGAGAGCGGCACAAAACACGTTGTGGCTAATGCCGACGAAAGCGAGCCCGGCACGTTCAAGGACCGAACGATCATGGAGAACGACCCCTTCGCTCTGGTCGAGGCCCTCACCATCGCCGGGTTTGCCACTGGAGCCGAAACGGGCTGGATCTACATCAGGGGCGAGTATCCGCTAGCTACCAAGCGGCTGGAGAATGCCATTGCTCGGGCTTATGAGGCAGGGTTTCTTGGTAAGGGAATTGCGGGCGCGCGCTCAATCAATTTCGATCTTCACTTGCGTCGGGGCGCGGGTGCCTACATCTGCGGAGAAGAAACGGCCCTGTTCAACTCACTCGAGGGCTACCGGGGCGAGCCAAGGCAGAAGCCGCCCTTTCCAACAACCAACGGCCTGTTCCACCAGCCAACCGCCATCAACAATCCCGAGACCCTGCTTAACGTGCTTGGCATCGTGGTAGACGGCGGCGCAGCATACAAGGCCACTGGCACCGAGGGATCCAGTGGGCAGAAACTGTTCTGTCTAAGCGGTCACGTTGCCAGGCCCGGAACCTACGAGGTTGAATTCGGCCCAACCTTGCGAGACATCCTTGACCTGGCGGGTGGGGTAACCGGGGGAGAGTTGCGTGCGGTGTTGTTGGGTGGAGCGGCAGGCACCTTTGTTGGCCCCGAGATGCTTGACGTTGCGCTAACGATGGAGGCAACCAGGGAGGTTGGAGCATCACTTGGCTCTGGGGTTGTGATGGCGTTCAACGAGCACACAGATTTTGATGCCGTTTGCATCCGCATCGCTGAGTTCTTTCAGAACGAGAGCTGTGGTCAGTGCGTTCCCTGTCGGGTTGGAGCGGTTCGCCAATACGAACTGCTGATTCGCTCTAAAGGCCAGGTTATGAACGGCCAACTGGAACTACTGGAAGACATTGACCGGGTAATGAAGGACGCCTCAATTTGCGGATTGGGCCACACCGCGTGCAGCGCTGTTCGGTCGGCTGTTTCCCTTGGATTGATTGGAGCCCCGTGACAGAGCCAGAAGCCAAAACGAACGAAACGGTTGTGACCATTACCGTTGACGGCTCACCCGTTACCGTTCCGGCGGGAGGCACAATCCTTGACGCTTGCAACGCGGCGGGGGTCAGCACCCCAACGCTCTGTTATGGCCCAACACTCACACCGGTCAACGCCTGCCGGTTGTGCGTGGTTGAGGTTGAGGGCTCTCGCACTCTTGTGCCATCGTGCTCTCGCCCAGCCGAGGAGGCAATGGTTGTTCAGACAGATTCTGAGCGGGTGCAGCACTCCAGGAAGATGTTGCTTGAATTCCTCGACACCGGTGTTGACCTCAGCCAGACCAGTGAGCTGGGCTCTGACAGTCTGGAGTTCTGGGCCGCCAAGTACGGGGCCGATTCTGCTCGTTATGGAGATCAGCCCCAACGAATCCAGGAAGACATTCGGATTCAGGACAACCTCTACATTCGCGACTACGACAAATGTGTGCTTTGCTACAAGTGCGTGGAAGCCTGCGGCGAGGATGCCCAGCACACTTTCGCCATTGCTGTTAGTGGCCGCGGTTTCGGGGCCCGCATCTCAACCGAGTTCGACGTCTCGCTGCCAGACTCGGCGTGTGTGTACTGCGGCAACTGCGTTGCTGTTTGCCCAACCAACGCCCTACAGTTCAAGACCGAGTTCGATTTGCGCAGCGACAACAATTGGCGAGAGGAAGAGCAGACCGTAACTCGCACTGTTTGCTCGTACTGCGGGGTTGGCTGCAACCTGGAATTGCATGTGCAGGACGACACGATTGTGAAGGTAACCAGCCCGGCCGATCACAGCGTTACATCAGGCCACTTGTGCATTAAGGGCCGCTTCGGTTGGCAGTATGTCCAGCCAACCATCACCGTGAAACAGTGATGGCCGACCCTTTGTTGGGCCGGCCATCACTAGTGTTGCTGGTGTTGTCTGGGTTTGGCTGACTCGTACCTCAGCTGGCGCCCGGACTTGTTGCTCAGCTGGTTTGGGTTAGTGCCTTGTTTTCTGCTGAGTTGGCGAAGAACACAACCATGGCTTGGCGGCTGATGCCGTCTTGGTCGAGTAGTGCGATCCAGTAGGCTCGGCCTGCGGCGTCTGGGGTGCGGTCCATGATTTCGCTGTAGATGAAGTCAACCCATTCGGAGTTCGTGTCGTTGGCGATGCGGTCTCCGTAGATGGCTTTGAACTCATC
>QIKW01000187.1 GCA_003231975.1 Acidimicrobiia bacterium | reverse complement strand
ACCCGTCGTCTGACGTAACCTACATTCGCCAGCTTGACGACGTTGTCGATGTTCTGGCCCGAATTCTGCGGCAGGGCGACCTGTGCCTGACGTTGGGGGCAGGAGACCTCACAAAGATTCCCGATCGGGTAATCCAGCGGCTGCGGTCTCAGCCATGACTGTCATCCGCGAGCAACAGCTCAGAATCAGCGACAATAGGGAAATCGGACTGAGATCACACGATCAAACGGCCGCGTCCTACGAAGGACCACTTACTTGAGCAGCAGCATCAAAACCCCAAGGCAGGCGCCAAAGAAGGCCACAGGGTCCAGAAGCTCTCGTTTGGCCGCGCCCCCCGACCGCTCTTCTTCCGGACTGGATCCTCGGCTGGCCAGACGCCGTCGAGAAGTCAAGAAATCTGAGGCGAAGAAGCGGCTTCGCACCGTCATCGCTCTGGCCGTGATAACAATTGGGTCCATTAGTGCACTCGCCGTTCTACAAAGCACCTGGATGGACATCGACACCATTAACGTGGTGGGAGCTGTCCAGACCAACCCCGACTCTGTTGTAACCGCGTCCAACATTATCATCGGGGAGCCGCTGGTAGATCTCGATCCGGCCCTCGCCATTGAAGGGGTGCGCACCTTGCCGTGGGTTGCTGAGGTAGCGATTGAGCGAGAATGGAACGGCGCAATCACCGTCTCGATCACCGAACGGGTGCCCGCCCTTGCCCTGGCCACCGAGGGCGGATTCATGCTCATTGACGCCACCGGCAGACAGCTGGAGCGTGTAGCCGAACAGCCACCAGAGTTCATGCCGATCGCCGGGCTGGCGGCCAGTGGGGTTCCCGGCCAACCTGCCCCCCCTCAAGCCCACGGCGTAGTCCGTTTGCTTGGGCTTCTCACCCCCGAACGCCAACAAGCAATCGCTCAGGTCGTTGTCGACGAGCGAACGCTCTACCTGGACCTCGTTGGCCAGGGTCGGGTAAGACTTGGCAACGACAGCGGCCTTTCTGAGAAACTCGTTAGCCTCGACACGATTCTTTCCGCGGTTGACCTTCGTTGCCTGTGGGAAATTGATGTTCGGGTCCATACTGCCCCGGCAGTAACCCGACTTCGCACAGACGGTGTGCCTCGTGCTCCGTTAACCGATCTCTCAACCTGTACCTAACCTCCAGCATTCATCCTCTGCGAAAGAACCGTCAACTCATGAACACCCAGAACTATGTTGCGGTCATCAAAGTGGTCGGCGTCGGCGGCGGGGGTTGCAATGCAATCAACCGCATGATCGATGCCGGGTTGCGCGGGGTCGAGTTCGTTGCGGTGAACACCGATGCCCAAGCGCTGCTTATGAACGATGCCGAAACCAAGATCCACATCGGCCGAGACCTCACCCGAGGCCTCGGTGCAGGCAGCGACCCAACCATCGGCCAGCAGGCAGCCGAAGATCACCGAGATGAAATCGGGTCCGCCCTGGACGGCGCCGACATGGTGTTCATCACAGCAGGCGAGGGCGGCGGCACCGGCACTGGGGCCGCTCCCGTGATCGCCGAAGTGGCAAAGAGCCAGGGAGCGTTGACAATTTCGGTTGTCACCCGACCGTTCGGCTTTGAGGGAAGGCGTCGGGCTGCCCAGGCCGACACTGGCATTACAAGGCTGAGGGAGAAAGTCGACACCCAGATCGTCATCCCGAACGACCGGCTGCTCTCGATCGCAGACGAAAAGACCACGATGGTCAGCGCATTCAGCATGGCCGATGAGATTCTGTTGTCGGGTGTAGCTGGAATCACCGATCTGATCACAACTCCTGGCTTGATCAACACCGACTTTGCCGACGTGCGAATGATCATGCAAAACGCAGGCTCGGCTCTAATGGGGATTGGCAGGGCCAACGGCGAGGGTCGGGCTCTTGCCGCCGCCCGTGCTGCCATTGCCAGCCCTCTCCTTGAAGCCTCAATCGAAGGGGCCAGAGGCATTCTGTTGTGCATCTCCGGGTCAAGCGAGCTTGGCTTGTTCGAAGTCAACGAGGCGGCTGAGATCATCCACGATGTGGCTCACGCCGATGCCAACATTATTTTCGGCACTGTGGTCGATGAGTCAATGGAGGACGAGATTCGGGTAACGGTTATTGCCGCCGGATTTGACCGTTGGGACAGTGGCGATGAAACGGAAACAGGCACCTACGACGACGACGGCCCACTTGGAGATCTTCTCGGTGACTATGACGAAGAGGGCGGGGGCATCGATCTGTTCGCCAACGATGATGACGACGATCCCGACGATGGGTTCGATGTTCCGTCGTTCCTCAAGTAGGCACACTGTTCAGGGGTTGGGGCCCGCCGCCGACTGTTGGAGCATCCAGTGAAGCGCAGATCTTTCGATCTTGTTGGCGGGAAGGTGGTGGTTGTCAGCACCGCTGCCGATGACGGAAGCTTTGCGTGGTCGTCCGACGGAGCGGTGCAGGGGCGAGAGTTGGCCTCCAGACGGGCCTCCGTTCACCCCGGGCCATGGACCGCGTTGCGCCAGGTTCACAGCACAGAGGTTGTGCCTGTTTCGTTTCCGGGCGAGCACTGCGGCTCTGAGGCCGACGGAGCGGTTACTTTCCAGCCAAACTGTCCGGTTTCGATCACCAGCGCCGACTGCGCCCCCGTTGTTTTGGTGGGCACCACAGGAGTTGCTGTTGTGCACG
>QIKW01000015.1 GCA_003231975.1 Acidimicrobiia bacterium | reverse complement strand
CGCGACTGCTGGTATCAGCCAGTTGGGTTTGGCTATCACAGTGACCGCCACACCGGTTGAGACCCGTTGGGTTACTGGCGCTGAGGTCAACACAACGCTCACCTGCGGGCAGGGAATTGAATGGACTCGCAAGGTCTCGAAACGGGGTACTGATTGTTCAGCTACCTACACCTCGACCACCAAGACAGACGAGCCGGACGAGCTTTCAGTCACCACCAACTACGCGCTCACTTTCACTTGCACCCCGGGTTTGTGTGATCCGGCCGACATTGAGCTAACCGAAATCAATGTCACCGCCAGCCGACCAGTAACAGTCATCCAAATCCGAGGCACCATCACCGGCTAAGCCGGCCCAGCAACCAGCAACCAGCAACCAGCAACCGGGCGCAGGGCGCCAGCAACTGGGAGCCGGGAGGCGCCGGGACCGGCCGCTGCCGAAGCCGGATCCGGGGTTTCGCGGAGCGTCAGCGTCATTGGTCAGTCGCGCGGAGCATCGCAGACATTTCGGGCATCACGCGGCGCAATAAATGCGCATAGAGCATGTAGCGCTCCGCGCGACCATGATTTTGTGGATAACGCTCCGCGCAACTGCAACTGCAACTGCAACTGCAACTGCAACTTCCAGGCCACGGGGCCTCGGCGCGATCGCTTGATTGACACCAGCGATCCCGACATGTTCCTTGGATCCCGGAGACGGGTTGGCAAGCTGGCTGAGACAGAAAGCGAACCGGCGCCGCACCCTGGTTGACTGCCACTGGCAGCGGTGAGGTGTGAGCGGCGAGGCATGTCACCTCGGCCATCCTGGCTTCGAGGCCTACCTTCATGGTCTCCCTGGGGAGGAACTAATTGCTATCTCATCGTTACTCGGTATGCCTCAAGTATGGACAGCAGGTATTGACGGCCTTGGCCGCGATCCAGAAAGTTGTCAGTCGCCGCCAGGGCCGTTCCGGTTGTCTTTGTGGCTAGAGATGCAGCTGGGCATCTGTCCCCAAAGAAGACAAACACGTCGGCATTGGGTTCCCGCTTTGAGCGCCAGACAATGCCAACGGCATCGGGTGCCCACTGCCGAATAGCTGAAGCCCAACGCCGAGTTTTGCCGTAGTCGTTGGCTTCTGTGTGAACCAACCAAGTGTCCTGGCCGATTGCTGCTAGGTCTATGCCGTTGCGAAGACTGACCACGGGCAAATCAACGGTTGCCTCGATCCAGGAGATTCGCCTGTCAACAGTGGCTGCGGCTGGCAGAAGGCGGGCGCCAGTGTTGTTGGTCGGTAGATCGCGAAGGAGTACCTCGGCTACCGCAGCAGGATCTGTGCTGGCCGCGTACAGGAAGGGGAATGGATCGAGCGGGGTTCCGTCGAATCGTCCGCCGCCCCAGTGCGAGTCGGTGGCGTTCGGGTTGAACGCATCCGGCTTGAAGGACGTGGAGTGGACTCTGGCGAGGACGGCTCCCGCAGGTAGTACTACTTTGGTCGGTATCCCGTTGAGTTTCTTGGGGGGAGGGCTGTCGGCCACCTTTCAGCCGACGAGTTCGGACACCGATTCGGCGGCAGCTTCAAGCTGCTCCTGATTCCCGGTTCCAGCTAGGTCACACGGTCTGGCATCGAGCCGTGCGTGCACAGACACCCACCACGAGGCCACACCCCATGGGTCATCGGCTGCCCCGAGCGATTCGTTGACTGAGCGAACTTCTTCGTGAACGTTGCGCTTGTTCTTGTCGAACTGGAATGCGGGATAGACATATCCGTTCCCGTGGGGCAGGCCGAGGAGCCAGGACCGTTCTCGGTAGGTCTTGACCTTTTCGCGATTCGTTGCTTTGGCGCCCAGCGCCTCAGCAGCGGCACCTGAGCGGAGCATCGGCTCGTCCCAGATCGTTCCGATGGCTTCGCCAGCAATAACTGCCTGGTGAAGCACGGACTGGGTCCAGCCCTCAGATGTCAGCAGCAGCCGCGGCTCACCCGCCAAGCGGGTGACAATGTCGTTACTTAGGCTGGAGACCGCTGCAGCGACGCGCTGGGCCCGTCCCTGGTGGCCAAGGTCGTTGCGGACACCAGCCATGAACTGCCGGGGATTGGCTGGGGCTTCTTCGGAGATGGGGGACTGGTCGTCCGCACTTGAGGGAGGCAATGCGTCGAGGGCTTCTTTGAACCAGCGGTTTGCCTCAGCTGGATCACCGGATTCCCCGGCCAGAACTCCAAGGCTAATCATCGCCGAGGTTGTTGACAGAACCTGGCCGTCAGTTGCGTTCGATGAATGCTCAAGAGCTCTAAGGAGCAGTGACTTCGCCTCTTTTAAATCGCCAAGATCGTTCACGCAGGCCGCCAGGCTGATGAGGGAGGGCACGGTGAGGGCACCCTGGGAATCTGATCCGCCGCTGTCCAAGCGACCCAGAACTGCGCGTAGCTGCTGGGTGAGGCCACGAAGCAGAACCGTTTGTGACTCATTCATGACGTCATCCTACCTGACGTTCCCGACTAGGTCCAATAACGTCAGGAACGTCAGGTAGGAATTGGCCTGCCCCAGCCAGACTTTGGGGGCCTGGCGGTATTCATCCAGCGTTGGAGCCGCCTTCGGCTGCTCCACTATCGCATAGTCCGATTCGTGCCAAGCCTCGCTGATCGAGTACTTCGCAAGGCACAAATTCATCAACACCTCTTGTCTACTCGTTGCCGTCGTGCAACAACAGCACAAGGCTGCCTGTTCGG
>QIKW01000054.1 GCA_003231975.1 Acidimicrobiia bacterium | reverse complement strand
CGTCGGCACGCTGCGAGCGGTCTACCCGGATGGCCGAAGGCCGGGAGGCGACAGCCGACCCAATATCACAGAGTCACGCGTAGTCGCCATCGGCGACCAGCGAGAAGCGAACGACCCGGATGGCCGGAGGCCGGGAGGCGACAGCCGACCCAATATCAGAGCTTCCAGATGATGGTTTCCTCGCCGCCCCATTTCACCGTGGCGTAGCGGGTTGCGTTGGGAAGGTCATCAAGTGCGTCTGACGCAATGTGGTTGGTGTAACAGAACCACACGGGCTGGCCGCTGTCGGCCTGCAAGCTGGCGATTCGGTTTACCACCTTGGTCATCACATCAAGCTCGAACGGGTTGTAGGCGTAAAACACGGTTGGCTCGGGGTCGATCTGCATGGTTGTGGCGTCGGTGTGCCAGATCTCGATCCCGGAATCGGCACCAAGGCGGGTCTCGTATGCCGCCTTGTTCGCCTCGGCATCACGGCAGAGGTCGGCGGCAAACTCAACGCCAATGACACGACCGAAGCCCAGTTCGGCGCCCGCAATCAGCACCCGGCCCTTGCCAGACCCAAGATCCACCAGGGTCCAG
Source organism: Acidimicrobiia bacterium (assembly GCA_003231975.1). Taxonomy (GTDB): domain Bacteria; phylum Actinomycetota; class Acidimicrobiia; order Acidimicrobiales; family SZUA-35; genus SZUA-35. The sequence continues at coordinate 2,147 of QIKW01000054.1, read as the reverse complement.
GATGCCCGATCAATTGGCAGCGCATTGAACACCTGGCGCAGATGGCCAACCCGGGCTGGCATGTAGGACTTTCCCTGCTGGATGTTTTCGCTGTCGATCTCAAGGTCGGTGAGATCAATCAGGCCTTTGGTTGACAGGCCGTGTTTGCGCTCGAACCTCCAATCTTCCACCACGTCGGAGACACTCTGGACGCTTCTTTTCAGCCCGCGGCTGCGAATCGAGTTGAGGACCCTTTGATCAATCCGTTCGTAACGATTCCGCGTGTCCTGATGGTCCTGGTTCATACTCCCCCTCGGTACCGAACCATAGGGCGATGTCGTTGCCAATTGCTGTCGCCTGCTGGAGGGGGCCAAAGTGGGTGAGATCTGGGTATTGAGCCAGTTGGAACTGGCTGTTCGCCGAAACCACTTGTGGCGCAATTTCAGCCGGCGGGTTCTTGTCTCCGCTGGCGGCAACAAGCAGCGGAAACTTGATCTCGGCAAGGCGGTCGAATGCTCCGCAAAGTGAGTTCTCAAAGACCTGGGCCTCATCTTCGGGCTTGCATCGCAGCTCAACCGACCCGTCGGCCAAGTCGGCAAACCCGTAGTTGACGTAGGCCCGCAAGCACTGGGGATCGATGCCGTTGAGTGGGGGCCTAGCCGCGTAGCGGTGAAACGCCTCGTCGCGAGAGGTGAAATGCGCTCGACGCCGTCTGGCACCTTTAACGATGGCTGCTTCGTGAATGGTGCCGTTGCCGGTGGCCGCGATGCGATCGGGTATCTCTGGAAACAGGATCGGTTCGAAGGCCCAGCCTTTTGAGATAGTGCCGGGCTTGGCCAACTCGGCCAACACCATGGCGGCCCCACCCATAGAGTGACCAACGGCGTAGACGGGGTTTTCGGCCGAGTCGCCCCGCCGGTTCTTGGCGTCGGCAATTACCGCCAGCAGGTCTGCTGCCATCCCCGTCCAGGCCAGAGGCACACTGGCTTGGCGCTTGCTCTGACCGTGGGCTCGGAAGTCCAGGCCGATGCAGTGAAAGTTGGTGGCGAGCAGGCTGGCCAGCGGCTCCCACACACCAGCACAGAACCCGGTTGCGTGGCAGAAGACCAACAGCGGGCCGCTGCCGCCGAAGTCGTATGTGGCAACGTTTGTGCCGTCGACTGATTGCACAAACGTTGGCTGGATCACCGCGTTCAGCTGATGTCTTCTACCGGCCAGCAGTTGCCGCTGCTGAGGGATTCAAGCGTGTGCACCTGGTTGGCGATTCGAGCGCAAAGCTTCTCGGGCACTTCATCCGGGCTGTCGATTTCGGTGAGCGAGCCGCTGAAGATGCTGACCGTGTCCCAGACCTTCCAGTTACTGCCACCGGTGGAGTAGGGACCAGCGGACCCTGCCTCTTCGACGGGGACGTTGCTGCCGAACACATGCATGTGAAGGCCCGAATTGATTGAGAACGGCGCTCCCTCCGGTTTGTCTGGGCTACCGATATAGGTGGCGGTGATTTGTGAGCCGTCCCACTGGACGCTGGTGAAGCAGGCCCAGTTGGGGTTGCCCTGAACCGCCTGGGAGCATTGCTCGTCTTCGGTTTGCAGAATCAAGTTGTCAACTACGTCTTGCACGCCGGGGAATTCTTCTGCTGCTGTCACCGCGGCGGCCTTCACATCAGAATCAAACACCCTGCCCTCGAGGGTTACCGTTCGCTGGTCAACCGCTACCTCAACCGGGCTGAACTCGTTGTCGAACGCCCCAAGGATTGCCGTTGTTGCCAGCGCTGCGTTTGGCACAGGGGCCTCGGCCACCGTGGTGGTTGCGGCTTCGGTGGTGGTTGTGGTTGCTTCGGTGGTGCTTGAAGAGCTAGCGGTTGTTGCCTCGGTGGTTTCAGTTGTCTGGTCGGTGCTGCCAGCGGCTTCGCTGTCTCCTCCACCTCGCAGCAGCAAGAAGCCGCCAATTCCGGCAACCAGTACAACGCCAGCCAGTGAAGCCAACAGCGCAGTTCTGCTGCCGCCGTCTCCTCCCCCTGTTGTTGGGGGCTCAAGCACAGACACCTGGGGTTCCGGGTCTGCTGCGGACATGCGCACAGGCTCGGGTTGAACCGGCTGCGGGGTGGCAGGCGGCTGAACAGTAACCGGCGGTTGGGGCGGAGTGACAGCAGCGGCGGCCGGGGCAAT
>QIKW01000070.1 GCA_003231975.1 Acidimicrobiia bacterium | reverse complement strand
GAGTTCGCCTTCGGCGCCGCGTCGCCGGGTGGAACGCATTTGGTCTATCTCGTCCGGATCGAACAGTGAGGTGCGGCCATCAAGCGACAGGGTGCGTTTCAGAACACCCCTGGAAACGTAGGCATACAGGGTTTCTCGTTTAACCCCCAGCCGGGCCGCGGCCTCTGCCGATGTGAGTGTGGGCTCTGCCATCTCGAGCCAGCCTAGACCGGATCAACATTGATTAGATCAACGTTGATCAATGCACCGAGTTCAGGCAGCCTGAGAGCATGAACGCAGTTCGGGAACGAGACGGCCAGTCAGCCCAGGAAACAACTGGAACCGCGGTAGGGGACACGGTAGGGCGCATCAAGGCAAAATGGCCTGTGCCTCCCGGGCTAAAAGGGGTTGAGGTGGCAGACACCGCCATTGGCTCGGTGCGTGGCGACGAAGGCTACTTCCATTACCGAGAGCACAACGCAACGACGGTGGCCCGCACCCGCTCACTTGAAGCTGGCTGGCTTCTGCTGCTGGACGGAGCTCTGCCAGAACGGGAGCGAGAGCTGCGGTTTCAGGCCGAGGTTGGGGCGGCAAGGGTTCTTGAGCCTGCGCTGGCGAAACATGCGGCCAGCGTTGCAACTGTGGTTGATTCCCCCGCGCTTGGGCTCCAAGCTCTGCTGCCCCTGGTGCAGCCCGGTTCGAAATCCTGGCTTGACGTTTCCCCAGAAGAGCATCGGGCAACAGCCATACGGGCCGCGGCCGCGGTGCCAGCTTTGCTGGGTGTTTTGGCGGCCGCCTGGCGGGGCGAGCAGCCGCTTGGCGCCGACCCAGATGCGGGCCACGCGACAGACTGGGTTCGGCTGGCTACCGGGAAGATTCCGTCGGACAGTGCGGTCCGAATGGTTGAAACCTACCTGACGTCCACGATGGACCACGGATTCAATGCGTCCACGTTCACCAGCCGGGTAGTAACAAGCACTGGGGCTGATCCCGTCAGCGCCCTGGTGGCAGGGGTTGGAGCGCTGTCGGGCCCGCTTCATGGCGGCGCGCCGAAACGGGCGCTGGAGATGATCGAAGCCATCGGCAATCCGGCGAACACAGAGCGGTGGGTCCTGAACCGTTTGGAATCGGGCCAGCCAATTATGGGATTTGGTCACGCCGTCTACCGGGCAGACGACCCCAGATCTGACCTCCTCCGAGACGTTGCTCAGGAGCACGGCGGCCAGCTGGTTGAGCGAGCAATCGAGATTGAACGCCGCACCCTGGCTGTGCTTCGCAGCTGGAAACCACACTCGGTGATCGTCACGAACGTTGAGTTCTACGCCGGGGTGGTGCTTTACCTTGCGGGGCTGGCGCCAGAAATGTTCACCCCGACCTTCACCGTAAGCCGGGTGTTGGGATGGACCGCCCACGTGGTTGAGCAAGCTGGCGACAACAAGATCATTCGCCCAAGCGCCAACTACATCGGCCCAACCCCGTCTGCCTGACGGGGGCCGGGCAGCCTGGGCCTAACATGGCTCAGTGGAACTGACGTCTCTGGAAGCTGGCCAGCAGATCATCTTTGGCGGCAACCAGCTCGCCACCGTTTCGGCCGAGCTGGCCGCCAACTTTGTTGCCGGTGACCGGCTGGTGATTGTGAACAACACCGGGGCGCTTCGCCATGTTGGTTCAGCAGAGTGGGACATTGCCACCAGCGCCGTTGGTCGCGCTCACGAAGCGTTCTTGCAGCTTGGCTCGGTGCCAGACAGTGCCATCACCGCTTTCTACGACAGCTTCGCCAACCGGCTGGCCCACCAGGAAACGTTCGCTCTCATCAAGGCCGCCAACGATCTTGATGTTCAGAGCGCCCGCGGGAGGGGCCGCTCGGCCACGCGCCTTGTCCTTGATGAAGAGATGCGGGCCGACATGATCGAGGGCCTTCGGCTTTGGCGAGACGCTCCGTCAAGCCGTGATCAGGTAGTGGAAACGGTTAATCACGAGGGCTGGACGGTAGAGCAGCGCAGGGCTGGACTTGGGGTTGTCGGGTTTGTGTTCGAGGGCCGGCCAAACGTATTTGCCGACGCCTGCGGGGTGCTTCGCAGCGGCAACACCGTGGTGTTCCGAATCGGGTCTGATGCGCTCGGCACCGCAAGGGCAATTGTGGAACACGCCCTCGACCCGGCCCTGGCAGAGGCGGGCCTGCCACCAGGGGCGGCCACCCTGGTGAACAGTGCGGCCCGCTCGGCCGGCCACGCCATGTTCAGCGACCCCCGCCTTGCCCTTGCTGTGGCCAGGGGCAGTGGTGCTGCGGTTGGCGAGCTAGGGGCTGTGGCCAGGCAAGCGGGCACCCCGGTGAGTCTTCACGGAACCGGAGGCGCCTGGATTGTTGTTTCCGCCAAGGCCGACCCGCAACGGCTGGCTGGAGCGGTGGAGCACTCGCTTGACCGGAAGGTGTGCAACACGCTGAACACGGTTGCCGTTGTTGAATCGGCGGCGGAGGAATTGATGCCGCTAATTCTGAACGCTATCGATGCCGCAGCCGAGACGCGAGGCACGAATGCCAAACTCCACGTTGTTGGCGGCGCCGAAGCCGTTGTTGGCCAAGCCCGGTTTGAAGACGTGGTTTCGATCGATCGAGCCGAAGGCCTCGTTCAGGAACCCCAAGCCCAAGCGATTGGGTCAGATCAACTTGGCAGAGAGTGGGAATGGGAGAACTCCCCAGAGGTCACAGTGGTTTTGGTGAGCTCAATCGGCGAAGCCGTAGAGCTGT
>QIKW01000084.1 GCA_003231975.1 Acidimicrobiia bacterium | reverse complement strand
TTCTGCAGACTGGTTTTGGCTGGTTTGCTGGTGTGTATCGTCATCGTTGGCGGGTGTCTTCGTTTGATGAGATCAGTGCGTTGTCGGTGGTGTGGATGGCTACCGCGGGAATCCTGGTTGTTGGCAATTATGCGGCCCGGTTGCAGGGCTCTGATCTTCCAACTTCTGGGGTGATGACCGGCGCTATTGTGGCGTTGGCGTTGATGGGCACAGTTCGGGGTTTGTGGCGTCGCTACTGGGAACGCAATCACAGGCCAAGTGCTGATCGTTCAACCCGCACCGTTATCTTTGGGGCTGGCGAGGGGGCGGCGCAGATTATCAAGGCGATGCTGCAAGACCCGAACAGTGGTTACTACCCGGTGGCGATGCTTGATGACGACCCCCACAAGGCCAACCGCGAGTTGGAAGGGGTTCGGGTGTGTGGCACCAGGCAAGACCTGGCTGTGGTGGCTAAGTCAACAGCTGCCAAGGCGGTGCTTATTGCTATTCCCAGCGCCCAGAGTTCCCTGATTAGCTCCATCACAGAGGAAGCGGTTGGGCTTGGTCTCGAGGTTCGAGTTTTGCCTGCTGCCAGTGAGCTGCTTGGTCGGATGACTTTGGCCGACGTGCGGCCGCCAACGGTTGAAGATCTGCTTGGTAGGGATCCGGTTGAGATTGACTTGGATTCGGTTGCTGACTACATCCGGGGCAAGCGGGTGTTGATCACCGGTGCTGGTGGATCTATTGGTTCTGAGCTGTCACGCCAGATCCGGGGGTTCGCCCCAGCCAAGCTCTATCTGCTTGATCGAGACGAAACCGCGCTTCACGGTGTGCAATTGTCGATGGAGGGCCGGGCCCTGCTTGATGACGACATGCTGGTGCTTGGCGACATCAGAGATCGCGACCGAATGTTTGAGCTGTTCCGCCAGCTGCGCCCTGAGGTGGAGTTTCACGCCGCGGCTCTGAAACATCTCACCCTGCTTGAGAACAACCCGCAGGAGGGCATGAAGACAAACGCCATCGGCACCCTGAACTTGCTTGATGCGGCAAAGGCCACCGGTGTTGGGCGATTTGTCAACATCAGCACCGATAAGGCGGCTGACCCAACCTCGGTGCTTGGGGCCACCAAGCTGGCAGCTGAACGCCTAACCGCCCAAGCCGCGCAAGTTACTGGTTTGCCGTTTGTGTCTGTGCGGTTTGGCAACGTTCTTGGTTCTAGAGGTTCGGTGCTGCCAACGTTTCTGGCCCAGATTGAACAGGGCAAGCCAATCACGGTTACCGACCCAGATGTGACGCGCTACTTCATGACAATTCCTGAAGCGGTGCGCTTGGTGGTGCAGGCTGGGGCCATTGGCAGCCCTGGCGAGGTAATGATTCTTGACATGGGCAAGCCGGTGAAAATCGTGGACCTGGCCAAGCAGCTGATCAGCACCCTGGCCCCAGAAACCGAGATCGAGTTCACCGGGTTGCGCCCAGGCGAGAAACTGCACGAAGTCCTCATTGGCACCGCCGAGATGGGTGTGGTTCGCGAACACCCACGAATCACCCACACCCGGGCCCAGGCCGGCCCACCAGCCGAAGCACTCAAAGCCATCGGCCACAAACGCGTAGCGGAAATGGCAGCCATGTTCGACCAGGCGGCCCAGTCACACAACGTGGCCGTCTAGTATCGATCAGGCCACAGTCAGAAGGCCTGAGTCGGTTGGAACTATCGATTCGGTAACTGGAAGGGGCTAGCCGCCTGCCAGCAGCACCCCGAGGAACATAATCACTATTCCGACCACCGCGCCAAGCGCTCCGGTGAGGGCCTTCACTGCCCGGTTCTCCGAACGGCTGTGTTGGAAGGCCGAGAAACCGGCCACCACAACCAGGACCAGCTTGATTCCCAGGGTTGCGTTGAACTCTGAGGTCGAGTCGAGATCTTGAGCCAGAAGATTCCAGATTCCCGTTGCGAAGGCAACGATGAACGCGGGCCAAGCCACCTTGGCAAAACCGTTCGCTGCTGCCTTGGTGGCCTCTGGGCCGATCTTTCTGAGCCCAGGGACCACGCCAGCAAGAACAAACTGGCCGCCAACCCATACCCCAGCCGCCAGGATGTGAAGGAAGATGCGCAGGCTGTCAAGAGTTGGGGAAAGCACTATTTCTAGCGCCCGCCCAGGATGTTGCCAAGCAGCCCGCCAAGCCCGCCGGTGCTGCCAGTGAGTTTCTTGAGGTCATCAAGATCAAGGCCGTCTCCGTCACTGTCGAGAATGGCGGCCAGGCCGCCAAGGCCAGGCGCTTTCTCTTCGGTCCTGGCCCGCTCTTGGTTCAGCGCGCCAGCAAGCTGGGAGGGGCTGAGGCTCTGCTCGTTTTTCTGCTTAGACAGGAAGCCCATCACTAGCGGAGCAAGCATTGGCAGAAGCTTGGCGACCGACCCGATGTCTAGGCCGCTGCCGCCTGCGATTCGCTGGGTGGTTGCTTCCTGCTTGTTGCCAAGCACGTAACCGAGGATCTTGCCTCCGTCAACGTTGCCGAGCAGGTCGCCGATTTTGTCGAAAACGCCGCTGTCGTGAGAGTCCAAGGCGCCTGAAAGGGCGTTGGCTCCCTGTTCGGACTTGGTGTTGTTTGCCATTGCGCCAAGGATTGCTGGAAGCGCCATGCTGATGGCACTGCCAGCCTTTCCCTCGTCGGCGCCAAGAGCGCCCGCAATTTTAGACAGTCCGCCACTAGTAGGTCGTCCATTTTTGTTCTGCTTTCGTGTCGCCGGATCGCATCGCCAGGCAGACAGTAGCCGCCAGGGCAGGCAACTTCACGGGCGGCAGGGTTGACCCCTGAGGCTGCCACACGGCGGGACCGCCGCAGGCGGCGCCAAACCTGGAACGACAGGCAGCACCAGTGACGAGGGATTCTCACCGCCCGAATAGATCGTGACCTCCACAGGATCTTCAAGAACGTCGAA
>QIKW01000029.1 GCA_003231975.1 Acidimicrobiia bacterium | reverse complement strand
CTAAAGCCTGGTCGAGAGTGTCGGCCATGGTGGCCTCGGATTCCTCGGCTAGCAGACGCAGGCGGTTTCTCTGCTCAATACTGACGCGTATGGTAGTAGACTTCACCATCAGACTTGTAGTCTACATGTTTCGTTCTGGTCTTCAAGGGAGAGCGCAGCTGCGGGGCGAGTCCCTGCCCATTCGATCTGACCGAGTTCTTCTGGTCTACTAGATTCGATTAGCAACGGACGAGCCAAACTGGGCCTTCGGGCAACGGCACATCAGGACTGGGGACCATCCATGAGTAATGACACCAGCGAACAAGACCTGCCGCCTGTTACCGACTGGGTCAACGATTGGGACTGGCTAGACGAGCAGTGGGGCCCAAACGCCATTGACATCTGGAACCAGGTTCGGGCTGTGTCACCGGTGGCAACAACTGAGCGTTACGGCCGGGCCCACATGCCGGTAACCATGCAGGCGGTTTCCGAGGTGGCTCACGACACCGAGCATTTCTCGTCAGTCTTTGTTTCGGTTGCCAGGCCAGACGCCCCGCGGTTCCCTGCCCCACCAATCACCTCTGACCCGCCAGATCACAAAGCTCACCGTCGCCTGTTACTGCCATCGTTCAGCCCGAAGGTTGTGAACCAGATGGAAGAGGGTTTCCGCACCTTCTGCCGGGCCTTGATTGACGAGTTGGACGGCCAGAACTCAGCAGACGCCGCGGTTCAATACGCCCAACACATACCAGTTCACGGCATCTGCCAGTTGCTTGGGGTTCCAGAGTCCGACGCCGACATGTTCCGTGACTGGATCTTCCGCAACTTCCAGCTTGCCCCTCGTGACAACGCGGTTCGCATTCAGGTGCAAACCGAGATGGATGAATACGTCGCCAAGCTCCTCGAGCTTCGGCTGGAGACCCCCGAAGACGACCTTCTCACCCTGGTGGCCAACGCCCAGATTGATGACGAGCCGGTACGACAAGACCTGAAGCTTGGCTATGTGAGGCTGATGATCATTGCCGGGATCGACACCACCTGGAGCGCTCTGGCTTCGGGGTTGTGGCATTTCGCCCAGCACCCAGAACAGGTGGCCCGGCTGGTGGCAGCGGCCAACGAAGAGCTGCTTTGGAACACCGCCAGCGAGGAGGTGTTGCGTTACTACGCGCCGGTCACGATGGGCCGCAAAGTGATTGCCGACACCGAGGTTGCTGGCTGCCCGGTGCGCAAAGGCGAGCAAACCCTTGTTACGTTCCCTGCCGCCAACCACGACCCAGAAGCGTTCGAAAACGCCTCGGAGTTCTTGATCGACCGGGCCAAGAACCGTCACGTTGCCTTCGGCCTCGGCATCCACCGCTGCCTCGGTTCAAACCTGGCCCGGCTGGAGCTTCTGGTTGGCCTGCAAGAGTGGTTGCGGGCATTCCCCAACTATCAGCTTGACCCCACAGCCGAAACTGCTTGGGCCAACGGCCAGGTACGCGGCCCTCGCTCTATCCCGGTGCTCCTCAATCGCTGAACTAGGCGACTATGGGTCTGACAGGACCGGAATGAAGCCACCAAGCGTTTCGTCGTACGCCAGGATGACCTGGCTGTCGACCAACCCGGATGTGGTGACCCACTCAAGAACAATCTCGTTTAGGTCTTTGAGTTGACCCTCCAGAACCATTTCGACAACGAACCAGCCTTGCTGCAACACCCCTGCCGAGCGCCCATCGCCGGCGATCAGCGAAACCTCCTGTACCTCAGCGCCCGCCCGGCCGTAGAAACGCACGGTGACCGGGCCGTTGGTGGCCCCGATTCCCTGAGGGTTCGGCACTTCAATACCCGTGGCCGAGGGTTTGTTGCCAAGCCGTTCGACTGCGATGTCTGGCAACGATCCGGCTGCTCCGACCTCCAGAATCAGACACCTCACAACCAGGGTGTTGCCAACCAGAATCACCGTTGCCGTTTCAGGTTCGGTGGCGGAGACCAACACCACACCAGCGGCATCAAGAACGGTTGGGTCCAACTCAATTCCTGGGCCCATCTGTTCGTCGTTCCCCCCAGGGCCGATGACCAGTTTGTATCCTTCTCGGCATTGTTGAACCGCCACCGAGTCTTCATCGGCTGATGGATCGACGGGGCTTGTTATCACCAGCTCGGTGGGGCTGGAATCGTCGCGCAATGCAGCCCAGCCGGCCACGCTGAGCAGCACGGCGCCAACCGCAGCCACTGCCACTAACGAGCGTTGCCGGAGCCACCAACGCCGCCCCTCGGGCATGTTTGGTCGATCGCTCGGAGCCGATAACGGAGCAGATTTGAGGCTGTGTTCCAAGGTCTCGCCATAACGACGCAGTCGTTGCTCGAACTGCTCAGGGCTCATGATTCCTCCACTCCCAGGCTTGCCTTCAGGGCCGCCATGCCACGGTGCACGCAGTTGCGGACGGTGTGGAGTTCCACACCCAACAACGCCGCCGCCTCAGGCTGGGTCCATCCAAAACAATGCACCAGAACCACTGCCGTGCGTTGCTCCTGATTCAGCTCTTTGAGGGCCTGATCCAGCGCCGGTTCGAACTGGGGCGAGTCACCGCGTGCGGGTTCTTCGGGAGGCAGCACAACGCTGGACCGACGCCAACGCGTTAGCCGCCGGGCCTTGCTTTGTCCCACCCTGTAGAGGTAGCCAGCAGGGTTTGCCAAGTCTTCCACCTCAACTCGGTGCTCCCAAGCCCAAGCCACAACCTCAGCCATCAAGTCGGGAACAAGCTCGCTGCCGTACCGCGCCAGAAAGGCACGTTCGAGGCGCGGCCCAACCTCGTCGAGCAACTTCTCGAACGATCCGGTCATCGCCGCTGCGTCCACGTCTCTTTAGACCACCAACTCACAGAATCGTCTCACAACAAGTTCGAATGC
>QIKW01000055.1 GCA_003231975.1 Acidimicrobiia bacterium | reverse complement strand
CGCCACCGCAGCCGGGTCAACCCCTGATTCGGGGCTCATTTCACGCTCGCTCATTTGGCTCCTCGTTCCATCGTTGTGGCTCAGAGGATAGGTCGATCGATCATTGCCGATCAGAAGGGGCGACTAGAGCATTGCTGAGCCTTTCGCTTGTGGCCAGAGGTCACAAGCTGTGAGGCAGTTGGCCAGGGCTGGCCGGAGGCCGTGAGGCTTTGGCCGAGCCAAAATATGAGCGCTCCAGGGGAACTGGCATGAAATAGTGGCGAAAACGCACTTAATCCATGCCAGTTCGCCCTTTGGCATCGTCACGCGTTGCGGGAAGCGCGTCTGGCCCTCAAAGCAACAGAGCCGTCAAGAGCGCCTTCGCTTCGCGTTCCTTCAGACCGTTGTCAGCTTTGGTAGGAACGCTTCGCCACTTCTTCCAGCATCACCTCGGTTGCGCCGCCGCCAATGGGCAGGATGCGGGCATCGCGAGACATGCGATCAACCGCAGACTCGGTCATGTAGCCCATCCCTCCGTGGAATTGCACACAGTCATACATCACCTGGTTGATTACCTCACAGCCAAACGCTTTCACCCCACTCATTGCCTTCACGTTGTCTTGGCCGTTGTCTCCCATCCACGCTGCGTGATACATCGAGGCGCGAACCGCGTCGATCCTGGCCTGGTTCATTGCCATGCGCTGGCGGATGGCCCCAAGGTCAAACAGGGTGGCCCCAAAGGCCGAGCGTTCTTGGGTGTAGGCCAGGGTTAGGTCGATTGCCTGTTGGGCGGCGCCAACTCCCATGCCAACAATCACCATCCGCTCGTTCTGGAAGTTTCGCATCGTTTCGTAGAAGCCTCGGTGCGGGGTGCCAAGCAGTTGGCTGTCTGGCACCCAAACGTCGTCAAGTACCAGCTCGGCGGTATCTGACGAGCGCCAACCGTGTTTGTCAAGCTTCTTGGCGACCGAGAACCCCTCGGTGCCACTTGGCACCAGGAACATTGAGATGCCGTACTTGTTCTCGGTGTCGGTGCGGGCAGCAATGATTGTCATGTCGCCATAGACGGCGTTGGTGATGAACGTTTTGGTGCCGTTGATCCGCCAGCCGTCTCCGTCTTTCACCGCTGAACTGCGTATGCCTGCCACATCAGAGCCTGCATCTGGCTCGGTAACGCCAATGGAAAGGATTGTTTCCCCAGCCAACACCCCCGGCAGCCAATGTTCTAGCTGCTCTTTGCTTCCCGAGTTGACAAGGTGGGGCCCGGCCATATCGGTGTGAACCAGAACCGTTACGTCGAACCCGCCATAAGTAGAGGACCCCAGCGCCTCGGAGAACACCGCCGAGGCCAGCATTCCAAGGCCAAGGCCTCCGAACTCTTCTGGGATCCGCAAACTCAGCATCCCAAGGGAGCCCATCTGGGTTAGCACCTCGCGGGGCACAAAACCGGCCTCTTCCCAAGCGTCTCCGTTTGGCACCACTTCTTTGGCAACGAAGTTGACCGTCTGGTCAAAGATGGCTTGGAGCTCATTAGTCATGTACGCATTGCGATCGGTCATTTGGCCACTCCGGTTGGGTTACCTGCCGATCTGAGAACCAACCGGCCGTGATGAACCTACCCTGCCTGCAATGAAGCAACTGGCACGAGTGCGCTCAGTGTTGATAGCCCCCGCGGTTCGGCCCGACTTCGTTGTCAAACTTCCAACCAGAAACGCCGACGCGGTGTTCTTGGATTGTGAAGACGCCGTGCCTGCTAACGCGAAGGAAGAGGGGCGGCTCAACGCCCGCCGGATGGTGCCAGATCTGGTTGCGGCTGGTTGCCAGGTTGTGGTTCGAGTCAACCCGGTTTCAACCGAGTGGTTCGAAGCAGATATTGCAACCGGGGTGGCGCCAGAGGTTGCTGCTGTAGTTCTGCCAAAGGTAGAGAGCCTGGCCGACATCGATGCCGCGGCCGCAGCGCTGCAACGAGCGTCGCTGCCAACAGTTGGGGTGGTGGCAGGTCTGGAGACGGCTCTGGGAGTGGCCGATGCCCGCCAACTACTGGCCCACCCCCTCGTTGTTGGTGCCTACTTTGGGGCCGAAGATTTCATTGCCGACATGGGCGGGGTGCGCACCCAGTCCAACGCCGAGGTTCACTGCGCCCGTTCTGGGGTTGCCCTTGCTGGCCGCCTGGCCGGGGTACCAACCCTGGATCAGGTGGTAACCAACTTTGGCGACAGCGAAATCTTCGAACTGGAAGCAGCGGAGGCGCGCAACATGGGCTACGCAGGCAAGATGTGCATTCATCCGGCCCAGGTTGAGCTTGCCAACAAAGCCTTCATCCCCTCGGCTAAGGAAAGGGACCGGGCCCGACGGCTGTTGGATGCCTATGAAACAGCAAGCCGAGACGGCCTGGCCGCTATCAACTTCGAAGGCCAAATGGTTGATGAACCTCTGGCCGCCCAGGCTCGCCGAGTGCTGACCCTTCAGGAAGGAAACGAATGACCGCTCCGGATCCTCGGCCCGTCACAGGCAAATGGTTTGAAGAGCTAACCCCCGGGCTTGTGATCCACCACGCCATCCGCCGCACCATCACCGAAGCCGACAACGTGCTGTTCACCTCAATCACGATGAACCCCGCGTGGCTGCATCTGGACTTCGCGTACGCCGAGTCAGAAACCGAGTTTGGCAAGCCCCTCGTCAATTCCATGCTTACCCTTGCCATGGTGGTTGGAATCAGCGTTCACCAAACAACTCTTGGCACAACAGTAGCCAACCTGGGATTCGCCGAAACTTCGTTCCCAGAGCCAATGTTTCACGGCGACACTTTGCGGGTTGAAACCGAAGTGGTAGAGGTTCGAGCCTCGAAGTCTCGCCCGTCTCAGGGGATCGTTACTTTTGAGCATCGGGGCTACAACCAGCACGACGTGCTGTGTTGCCGCT
>QIKW01000217.1 GCA_003231975.1 Acidimicrobiia bacterium | reverse complement strand
TGCTTGACCAGGAACCTGGAGAAGCCGAAGGCAGGCCGTCGTCGGTAGCGCAGATCCGTGAGTAGCTCAGAGTCCAGCAATGGATCCAGCGATGCGCTCCAGGCCAAACTTGCCGATATCTCAAGGGCGGCTCGGCCGATTGAGTGGGCAATTATGGCTTACCGGCTAGGGATGGCAACTGCCGAAGACCCGAACGGTTCACAGAGCCAGAATCTCACAACTGCGCTTGGTCTGTATGAGGATGCGGCGTCGATCCTGACCCGAGAACGAGCCCCGATTGAGCATGCACGAGTTATGAACGCTGCGGGCTCGGCTCATCGGCTTCTTGGGCGACCCGAACGCGCTGCTGAGTTGTTCCAGCGAGCGGCCAATTTGCTGCGCGGTCGGGGGGGCGATGCCGAAGTGGCTAGCGTGCTGTCCAATCTCGGCCTTGCTCATACCGATTGTGGCCGCAGTGGCGAAGCAATAGCGGTGTTCGGCGAAGCTCTTGCCTTGCTTGTTGGCAATGACAACGAGCAGCGTCGGGCCAGAATTGCTACCCGCCACAACCTCGCCCAGTCTCTGATGTCAACCGGCAGTCAAGACGATCTTGCCAGAGCCGTTGCGACGCTGAAGGAAGCCAACGCTGAGTGTGACCAGACCGATTCTGCGCTACATCAAGCAATGGTGTGGCACAGTTTGGGCGTGGCTCGAAAGGGCCAGGCCGAGCATGATTTGGCGCAGCGCTCGGATCGGATCGAACAGGCAGTCCAGCAGTTCGAGTTGTGCCTCACAATCTTTACTGCCACGGCATTCCCGTTCCATCACGCCGTCGCGAAGCAAAACCTTGGCCTGGCGCTCGCCGGTCGGGCCGATGTCGGCTCTTTGCGACGCGCACTGGCCTGCTTCGAAGAAGCCGTCACCATGTTCGATCCCCGTCTTCACCGCATTCATTGGCAGGCAACATATGAAAATCTTGAAGCAATGGAGGCGAGACTTGCGCTTGAGATGCCGGGCCAAACCAAGTACGACCACTACGCCACCCTTCTGGGCGAGATGGATGAGGTAGAGCGGCTGAGCGCGCTGCGAAGCCGCTTTGCCCTGATGGAACGAATGCCCCCAGAGCATCGACTTGAGCGGCTGGCCAAGCTGGCTTACGCGGTCGTCCAACAGGAGCCAGCGTCGTTCGTTGCCACGCTTCGCACGATGATAATGGTGCTGATGGAGTTACCAGACAACGTGCTCCAGTCCGCTCTTGAAGCTCAGGTCATTGCCCACTCTTGGCTTGAAGCACACGACCGTCGACCAGCCGACTTCATTCTTGACGAGGCAATCAACCTGCTGCTTTTCGGGCCCCAACGGATCCGCGTGCGAGACTTGTTGACCGAGGCCGGATGGGAAAGACCGTGATTGTGCCCCACCCGGCATCGGTGGTAGCTGAGGCATTTTTGGAAGCCATAGTTTGGGGTGAACACTTGGTGGTGTGGCAGTTGTTAAGTACGGATGGCCGCAATCATGTATTGGCGGCCGGGAGCAGAGGGGGTCTTGATTCGGTACTGGCAGAAAGGATCCGTCAAGGAACCAGTTCCGAGGCTGAAATGGACGACTTTCTGTATGGCCTGGTGAGGGGCCTACGCGTTGATCTCTCGGGTGCCGACCTTGACCAAATCGAATTGGGCCCTGACACGATCTCAAACGCTGACAATTCAGTAAGTGTCTTGTTGCACACACCGGCCGTCTTTCACGAAGAACCATGGCTCGTCGGAATGATCAACCTTTCAAGCGTCGGCGATGCGTGGCTAGTTGACCGACTTGATCCGAGACGAATCAAATCGTGACGGTTTCGCCTCGGGCAATTCAGCACCACACGGTCGGAGTTTCTGTTGAGGCGCTTGCGTCGGCCTGGGCCCGACGAGAAAACGTCGCTGATGGCAGCGTGGTCATCGTTGATACAGAGATCGCTGGACGAATCCGTCTGGGTCAACCGTGGTTGGTCGACACTGCGAACTCGGTCTCGGTTGGAATGATCTTGCGACCTGACATACAACTCGTTCAGATGAACCTGTTGTGGCTGGTCGGCAGTCTTGCTGCCCACCGTGCGGCCACCGCATGCAGCGAGTCTGACCTTACGATTCACTGGCCTGACATGGTTCAGGTGATCGGGACCAATGAGCCTGCGGTCCGGGTGAATGTGGTCACCCAGTTGGGTCCTGGCCGTATAGAGCACGCTGTTGTCTCATTACGTTTCTCGCTGAACGGTCTCGGCCTTGCTAGTGAGGCCAGAGCTCCTCTGGTTGAAAGCGCGGTGCTGGCACTTGATTCCTCGTCAAGTTTGCTGGCCGAAGACCATGAGCAACTAATCGACGCTGCCACCGAGCACACTTTGCTAATTGGCAAACAATCAAAAGCAGTGCTTTTGCCCCGCGGCGAGGCGCGGGGCAAAGCCATTGCTTTTGATTCCGAAGGTCTACTTGTGCTCAAGACAGCAACTGGGATGCTCGAACTCGTTGCCGTTGATGGTCTTCGACAGATCACCACAGCGTGAAAACAGAAGTGGCTGCTACCTAACTCGAGGAGCCAGCGCCAACCAACGCGAGTTCATCGGAAGAGGCTTCTTCGCCGGTAGCGCTGTTAGGACCGATCGTTCCAGGAGGGTCGGCGTAGGGGGGAGCGGTGACTCTGGTTATCACTAACATCGCAAGCCCGTAAGCGAAAACCAAGATCCCAACGATGATCAGGAGCGGAGGAAAAACGTCGACTGGGGGAGGCGTAGTGTCAAGCTCGCGGTAGTCCTCGGCCACGGCCCTTACTGCCGGGACTACGTCGCCGGCGAAGTAGTCCCGAACCTCAGGAAAGGAAGTGACGTTGGATCCATCAAATCGGGTCAAGTTCTCCGTGCCGTCGACGTCTCTCCAGTTGGTGGTTACTACCCCGAGGTTGACTATGGCTTGGGCCAGGTTGGGTGTGTTCTCGGCTATTGCGGCTA
>QIKW01000101.1 GCA_003231975.1 Acidimicrobiia bacterium | reverse complement strand
GGAGATACTGAGCCTTTCGGGTTAAGCCCCGGCGTTTGACCAGAAAACTCTTGTTGAGATCTTTCACCCGAAGAAGCACGTCGTGGTTGGCGTCGGAGCGGATGGCGACACTGGTCTCTTGAGTGCTCATACACCAGCTCGGTCTGTTTCAAGCTCGAACGTGCCAGCGAAGTGGCACGCACATTCTTGTGACCCTTCGCCACAACAGGCGGTTGGGGCCTCCGAAACGCACTTGTCTGTTGCGTGGTCACAGCGCGGCCAGAAGCGGCATCCCTGCGGTGGTTTTGTCATTGAGGGGGCGGCTCCCCGAATTGAGTAGAGATGGTTTTGGGTGTCGTCGTCGAGGCGGGGTACAGATTCGAGCAAGCCGCGGGTGTATGGATGATCTGGGTTGGCATAGAGCGGCCCGGCGGGCCCGCGTTCGATGATCTCGCCTGCGTACATGACCTGCACGTTCTCGCAGAACCCGGCAACCACCCCGAGGTCGTGGGTGATCAGCATCACCCCGGTGCCGCGGTCTTCGGCTAACCCCAGCATGAGGTCCATCACCTGGGCCTGGGAGGTGACGTCGAGGGCGGTGGTTGGCTCGTCGGCGATCAGCAGGGCTGGGTCGCAGAGCAGCGCCATTGCAATCACCACTCGTTGTCGCATCCCGCCCGAGAACTGGTGCGGATAGTCCCGAAACCGCTTCTCGGGGCTTGGGATTTGCACGTCGGCCAAGGTGTCTATGGCCACTGTTCGAGCCTCTTTGCGAGACATGTTTCTGTGGATCCGCAAGGTTTCGGTTAGCTGGCTCCCCACTGTGAACACCGGATCAAGCGCGGTCATAGGGTCCTGGAAGATTATTGCGATTTCCCGACCCCGGATCTTTTGCATTTCCTTCTCAGGAAGTTGCAGGAGGTCTTGGCCGCGGAAGCGAATCTGACCCCCAACTACTGCACCCGGGGGCTCGATCAGACCCATAATTGATGCCGCGGTGACCGATTTGCCAGAGCCAGACTCGCCAACCACGCCGAGGCGCTCACCCTCGGCCATCGAGAACGAGATTCCATCGACGGCGCGCACGTCGCCCCCGTCGGTAAGGAAGTACGTGCGCAAGTCACGAACGTCTAGCAATGGTTGTGGTTGCGTTGGTGGTTGGATCACTGTGCAGCCTCCGTGGCCGTCAGATTACCAGACCCCCGCACCCTATTCCCCGGAAGATCGCCGCCCGTTCAGGAGTTGTCGGATTCGGGGCCAGGTTTCTGGTCTGCGGTCCAAAGAGTCCACCAGCCAGATCAGTTCTTCCCTCTCCTCCTGGGCCAGTTCGTTGCCTGCCATCAGGTGAAACTTTGCTCGGAACTCTTCTGGTTGAAGCATCGTGTCTGGGTCGCCCCTGGCCTCGGTTGGCTCGCTTGAATGCACAACCCCAGAGCGAAGCGTGACTCGAACTACGGCCCACCTCTCGGCCGGGAACTTGTGGTCCAAGTCTGGCCGCACAACCATTTTCACCAGGCCCGCCAAGCGCACAATTTCGGGGTTGGCGAACAAGGCGGTGTCTGTCACCTCGGCTGCTCCAACCTGGCCCTTCACCAAAAGAGTGGCCAGCGGGAACGCAACGTTGTACTGCGCCTCTTCGGTTGAGTTCGGGATCCGCTGGCTCAGCAGGGTGGCCTCTTCGAAGGTTTCCACCTCGATGCCTGCCACGTCGGCTGCTTCGAACCCGTGGTGTTCCTTCAGGTCGGCTGCGGCCTGGGTGGCGGGCTGAGCCCAGCGGCAGACGGGCTGGGGTTTCACGTACTGGTTCAGAACTTCCCAGTTCTGGCCAAGGTCGGCCCAGTAGGGCTGGATTGGCGCGCTCTCAAGAATGTTGGACGGCGCTCCGGTGAACCCGGCCCTGGCCATGTAGGCGGCTGAAACCCCGGTCATTGCGCCCCAGCCTGAACCGTCTTTCAGCATGGACGGGTTGGCAACAACCTTCATGATTGGGCTGCGTGGGCCGTGGTAGTCGGCAATGGCCACAGCGTGACGGAAGGTTGCAACGTCCATTGCCATCAGCCGAGCCCCGATGGTGGCACAAGCAAGCGCCACCCATGAACCAGAAGAGTGGTATTGGGGCCCGGTGAGCGGGGATTCGTGCATTACCCGCCCGGCGCGGGTGCCAATTTCATAGCCAATCAGCAACGCCGTTAACAGCTCGGTGCCGTTGTCAGTTTCCAGGTCGTCGGCGAAGCCAAGTAGGGCCGCCATGATCCCGCAGCCAACGTGGCCTTTCACCAGCCGGTGCCCGTCGTGACCATCGATGGCATCAATTGTGGTGCCGGTGGCGAAGGCGGCTCCGGTTGGGGAAACCCGCCGTCCGTCGAAGGGCAGGGTGGCGCTGGTCGCGCCTGGCCCGTAATGGTCAACCGCCACCTGGCGAACAATACGGCTCACTTCGGTTTCGGAGCCGCAAGCCAGAACGCCTATCAAGTCAAGCAGCAGCAGCTTGACCCTTTCCCTCACCTCGATCGGCACGTCTTCCCACGCCAGATTGGTGGCAAAACCATGAACCTGATGAGCTACCGCTTCGCCGCCTGTGAAGTCAAAGTGTTGGTTGACCGCTATTGGCTTCATTCGAATTTGATCCTGAACATGTCGGGATCGTAGCCACCTGGAACTTCGCCGGTCAGCACCCTGTTGGCCGCAATCCGTCCAAGCTCGTCTGCCGACTTGGCCACCTGGCCGTTGTCTCCCAACAGAGCGAACACACTGCTTTTTGGGAAGCGATCGATGAACTGTCTGCTGTTTGGCGCCTTCACAACCACGCAGCTGTCGCTGTGGGTGGAGGCGAAGGAAACCCCTGGCAAAAGCTCGGCTAGTTCGGCAAGGAGCCAGCTGGCGATGGCTTGGTCTCCGCTTCCCTGAAACCAGGGGACCAGGTTGGATGCCGGGTCTGGCATTACCGGCCCGGCGGAATGGCCGATCTTTATGTAGGTTCCGCCGTTCGGATAGCGGACGGGTGGCGTCAGGTAAACACTCT
>QIKW01000013.1 GCA_003231975.1 Acidimicrobiia bacterium | reverse complement strand
GGTGAACAGCTCAAAGCTGGTCGCCGACGGCGACCACGCGTGCCTGCCCGACCTCACATTGGTTCGGCTCTCGCCTCACCGGCTTCGCCGGCCCACATCCACCTTCAACGAGCCCACAAGGCGCCTTAGTGTTACGGTAACGGCCCGGTCCAGCAACGCTGGCGGGCCCGGAGAGGTCTGGGGAGACAGATATGACAGCTGCTGATGAGGAAATCATCAGGCTGAAAAACGTGTACAAGTTGTTCGGTCCCCAGCCCACCGGACGCGCCTTCGACCTAGTGAAGGCCGGGGTCGGCAAGAACGACGTTCAGCGGATGTCGGGCCATGTGGTTGGCCTGAACAACGTGAACTTCTCGATCCGAAAGGGCGAGATCTTCGTTGTGATGGGCCTCTCCGGATCAGGCAAATCAACCGCTATTCGCACGGTCAACAAGCTTCACGACATCACTTCTGGAGAGGTGCTCGTTGACGGTGTAGACGTGCAACTCCTCAGCGGCTCCGCCCTACAGGCTTTCAGGAGAGAGAAGATGGGCATGGTGTTTCAGCACTTCGCCCTGTTCCCTCATCGTAACGTGATCGACAACGTTGGCTATGGCTTGAAGGTGCAGGGTGTTGCCAAGAGCGAACGAGACAAGGCCGCCTTGCAGGCTTTGTCTCTTGTTGGTCTGGAGGCATACGCCAAGAACGCAACAAGTGAACTATCAGGCGGCATGCAGCAGCGCGTTGGCTTGGCCAGGGCGCTGGCCACCGACCCCGACATTCTCTTGATGGACGAAGCCTTCAGCGCCCTCGACCCGCTAATCAGACGTCAGATGCAAGACGAGATGATGGAGATTCAGGACGAACTCCACAAAACGATCCTTTTCATAACCCACGATCTGAATGAGGCGCTTCGCATCGGAGATCGCGTCTGCATCATGAAAGATGGCGCCGTAATCCAAATCGGCACACCCGAAGAGATCCTCACCGAGCCCGCAACCGGGTATGTGGCCCAGTTCGTTCAAGACGTCGACCAGGGCCGCGTGATCCAGGTTCATGAGGTAATGACAGAGCCAAGAACCGTTGACCAGTCTGCCACTCTGGCCCAGGCTCTTGAGTCCATTAATGGCCGCGGCGGTTCCTTCAGCTGCGACCATCGGGGTCGGCCCACCGGGCTGCTAACCGCCGAGGATGGGTTGAGGGCGGCACGATCGGGAACGTCCGAACTGGCTCCCGCCCTGCGAAACGACTTCGACTCGGTTGGCCCCAGCCACACTCTGAACCAGGTCTACGCGGCAGCTGGCCGGGGGCTGCCAATAGCGGTTGTTGATGACAACGGGAAGCTGGTCGGCATTGTCGACCCACGATCGATTATGGAAGAAATGGGCAGGGTTGAACAGTTGGTAGACGGGTTCGAACGAGAGGTGTTCATGTAATGGCGATCCTGGCCCAGGAGAACGTAGGAATCAGGGACAACAAGATTCTTGACCAGTGGAACATCCCGGTCGGTGAATGGGTGGATCAGGCGGTTGACTGGATCGATCAGAACCTTGAATGGCTACTGGACATCATCAAGTGGCCGTTCGACCGACTGCTAAACCTCTTCGTTGAGGACTTCCTGGTTGATTGGGTCGGCTGGATCTGGGCGGTCCTGGCACTGTTCATTCTCGGTTCGCTCGTGCGAAACGTGAAAGTGGGGGCTCAAGCGGCAATAGCGCTTGCTGGCTGCGGCCTGCTTGGCGCCGCCTATTGGGAAGAGACCATCAGAACCATCGGGATGGTTCTGGTTGCAGTCCTCCTCTGCGCCGTGATCGGAATCCCTATTGGAATCTTGTGCGGCCGATTCGATGGGGTGTGGAAGGTTGTGCGCCCCACCCTTGACGCCATGCAGGTGGTTCACGCGTTCGTTTACATGCTTCCAATCATCTTCTTCTTCTCGATCGGGCCGGTGCCAGCAACGATGGTCACCATGATCTTTGCCCTGCCACCTTTGATCCGGCTCACGAATCTTGGAATCAGACAAGTGCCTGGCGATGTTGTGGAGGCCAGCCGCGCTTACGGAGCGCCAGAGCTTCGAGTGCTGTTCGACGTTCAGCTTCCACTAGCCCGCCCCGCAATCATGACGGGCCTCAACCAAACCCTTTTGCTGGCCATATCGATGATCGGTATCGCCGCCATCATGGGCGCAGGCGGCCTAGGTCGTCTGGTGTTTCGAGCCGTGCAGAACTTGGACACCGGCCTGGCCGCGTCGGCAGGCCTTGCTCTGTTTCTGGTTGCTGTGATTCTCGATCGAATTTCTCAACCCGAAGATGGCGATGGTGGCAATCTAACCAGTCGGATTCGCCAGGCCTGGGCCCACCGCCAAGACGTAGCCCCGCTGCTGAGCGAACCAGACCGCTCAAAGTCAGAAGGCTCCACAACGCCAGGGTTTGTGCCTGCCGCCCCCCAGGAGGCTCAGGGCATCTACATTGCAATGGCGGGTGCCGCTCTCGGAATAGTCTCGGTTTTCCTAACCTGGGGCAAAGACTCCGGGTTGCTAAGCGCCTACTCCAGACGAAGTGACGAAAGCGAACTAGTTGGCCAGAGCTTCAGCGGCCTTGATGCAACCGGCGGGTCTTTCTACGGAATTTTCGTTCTGGTTGGAGCTCTCTTTATCCTTGCGGCCGGCGCCACCACACTGTTCTCTCCCGGTCGGGGCCCACGTTTCCTAAGCGCCGACACGGCCATGAAAGCCGCCGGGGCGATGTTGTTCGCAGCCCTCGGATATTTGATCATCGACCCCTCCGATTTGGTTGAGGCCTACAGCGATGGAGTTGGCGTTTATGTTGCGGTGTTGGCCGGTATGGCCGCCTTTGTTGGCTGCTACCTCTGGGTCCAAACCGCTCCTTACGCTGCTGTCACGCCACTGAAGCCTGCAATTGGGTACGGCAGGCTCTTTGGTGGTGCGGTTGCACTCCTGTTGGTGGGTATTGCCATGGTTTCCGGCTGGACTTTCGACAAACGAGAAGACGTGGTGATCACTCCCGAAATCCAGGCCGAGATCGACCAACTCACCCAGGAGGCCG
>QIKW01000091.1 GCA_003231975.1 Acidimicrobiia bacterium | reverse complement strand
TGTTGGCAACCAACATGATCTTCTGATGGCCAACCTATTCGCCCAGGCCGAAGCCCTGGCCTTTGGCAAGACCCCACAAGAGGTAGCAGCAGACGGCGCCGCCCCCGCCCTGGTTCCCCATCGCACGTTTGCTGGCAATAGGCCAACCACGATGATTCTGGCCAACAGGCTGACCCCTTCGGTTCTTGGCCAGCTGGTTGCTCTTTATGAACACAAGGTGTTTGCGCAAGGTGTGGTTTGGGGCGTCAACAGCTTTGACCAGTGGGGCGTTGAGCTTGGGAAGGCCCTGGCCACGGCCATTGCATCAGAACTAACCGGCGGCGATGCACCCCATCTTGGTCACGACTCGTCAACCAACGCCTTGATTCGGCGATACCGCAGCCATCACGGTCGTTAGGAACTACAGGAAAGCATTGAGCAGCCAACCCGGTCCCGAGCCCAGTCTGGCCTCTTGGCCCCAAACTCGTGCTTGTCGGGTTGCTCATCGAATGGCTTGCGCAGAATGTCCAGCAAGTCGTCGATTAGGCCGAATTCACCTGTTTCAGCCTCATCAATCGCCATCTGAGCCAGATAGTTGCGAAGCACATACTTGGGATTGACTGCATGCATGGCCTGTTGCCGTTCAGCGCCAGACTGGCCCGCATTGCCCGAGATGGCACGATATGAACGAACCCAACTAGCAGTGGCGGCCAGAACGTCACCCGCCAGCTCTTCTGGCAGGTAGTACGCGGGCAGCAAGGGTGCCACCAACTCTTCGTTGGTTGGGTTCGACGCGGTTTTGGAAAGGTCGAGGTCTCCCAGCAGCCGGAAGAAGATGGTCATGTCGGTTTCGATGCGAGGCAGCAGCGCCAGGAGTTCGCTGCCGATGACGTCGGCGTCACTGGCCTTAGCTGAACTGAGGCCAAGCTTGGCGCGGAGGGCCCCGTTCCAGCCGTTGGCATACCGGCTGGCGTAGCTGTCAAGAACGCGCTCAAGCGGGGCGGCTTCGCCGATCAGGGGGTAGAGAGCATTGGCTAGGCGGACCAAGTTCCACAGGCCGACCTCGGGCTGGTTTCCGTAGCGGTAGCGGCGGCCTTGTGCGTCTGTGGTGTTTGGGGTCCAATCTGGATCGTAGTTCTCGAGCCAGCCGTATGGGCCGTAGTCGATGGTCAAGCCAAGGATCGAGAGGTTGTCGGTGTTCATCACGCCATGAACGAACCCGACGCGCATCCAGTCAACCATCAGATCAGCGGTGAGGTCTGCCACCTCCTGTAGCCAGGCAACTAGCACGTCTGAGGTAAGCGGTTTGCCAGCTGACGCAGTGGGTACCAGATAGGGGAACAACCGGCGGATTGTGTGCTCGACAAAGGCCCTGAGGAGGTTCTCTTCGCCCCGGGAAGCGGGAAGCTCGAAGCTCCCAAACCTCACGAAGCTAGGGGCCACGCGACAAACAACCGCGCCAGCTTCTGGGGCGGGGTGGCCGTCGTACATGACATCACGCATCACCTTGTCGCCGGTTAGGGCCAGGCTGAGGGCGCGCGTGGTTGGAACGCCGAGGTGGTGCATGGCCTCACTGCACAGAAACTCGCGAACCGACGAACGCAACACGGCCCGGCCATCGGCTGAGCGAGAGTAAGGCGTGGGCCCCGCCCCTTTCAGTTGGAGGGTTTGGTGGCCGCCGTCGGCCAGCTTCACCTCGCCAAGGGCAATGGCTCTCCCGTCGCCAAGCTGGCCAGCCCAATGGCCGAACTGATGGCCTCCGTAGTTCGCCGCGAAGGGCGCCATCCCTGGAAGAATCTCGTTCCCGCTGAACACCTTGGCGAACTGATCTGTGTCGACCAGGCCGGGCTTGATGCCAAGAAGTGCGGCCACCTCAGCCGAGTGGGCAGCCAGTGTCGGAGAATCAGTTCGAGTCGGCTCAACCAGCGAATAGGCAGCTCCGGTTACCTGGCGCGGGTGCACCCGGGCGTCTTGATCTCCTGGGAGGTCATCCAGAAACCAGTGGTCATAGTCAAAGGTAAGTTCTGCGATGGCGACAGTCTCGCAGCCTTCGGGCCGCTCCGTGCAGGTGTGACGACAGCCCGTCAGTTGTGTGCAGCACGTCACAGACAGGTAACGAATCGGTTACGAGACTGACAAAAGGGAACGGGAAGGTACTGACAGTCGTCTGTCATTGTACGGAGCAGCTTTGGAGAGGGGCAATTAAGCATGAGCTACACATCTAATGATGAGCGGGTAGACGAAGAGTTCGCCATCGGGGCGATTCGCTACCTCCGCAACGCCGGCCTTCGGGTTGAGGAGATTCGAGCGTCGCTGGTAGGCGAGCTTGGCTTGGACGCGAAAGAAGCGGAAGCCTTCCTCAAACAGCCAGCCTGACGGACGGTTCGGTGCTGGTCTTAGGCCGACGCGGGTCTGGCCGGTTCCGGCCCCTCCTCCGGAACCGGCGTCTCCGCCGGACCCTTACTTTGGGATGTGCCTCTCACGAACTGAAGCAGATATCGACAATGGCTTGGTTGATTTCAATGGCTGCATAGCCCCCACTTCTTTCGCTGAAGGTCCCGTCTCGCACGGCCTGGACGTCGGCGGTCAGGTTGTCCAGGCCCTCCCGTGAAGTTCCGAAGAGCCCCTCAAAGTCCTGGAGAGGGCGCAATGCCGCTACAGCGGCGTCAATCTTGTCGAGACTTTCCGCCGATGGGTCACCCGTGGCCGGAACATGGGGTAGCCAAGTGGTGGCCGAACGTATGACGGATACGAAGTCGGTCAGCTCATCACAATCGTATTCGGTGTTGTTCGCCGGCTGGGCGGCCTCTTCACTGGCATTGTCTTCGGCCGGCGCGGAGGCGTCGCTTTCTGGCGTCGAGCCAGATCCTGATGAACAGGCTGCCAGCAAAATGGTTAAGGCACAGGCCGTCGCAACAACATGTTTTCTGGCCTTCGTGGACTGCAAGATTTTAATGGCGTTCTACACCTTTGTCCTTTGGGATGTCCTAAGGGGTAAGCGTTGCCGGGTTAGACAAGGCCAGGGGGACTCCGTCGGCGTCGAGGGCTGAGACGGTGAAACTCATTGCTTCGTGAACCCAGGGCCCGACCGCATCAGGGTC
>QIKW01000268.1 GCA_003231975.1 Acidimicrobiia bacterium | reverse complement strand
GAACGGTCACTCCGGGAGTATGGCCGCGCCTCGACTGGCGGGCCTGAGCCAGCGGACCGACAGTTGCTGGCGGGACAGTCCCGCTAGCGCGGGCGACGGCTGATGATCCAGGCGCCGAGCAAGATCACAGCGGTGCCCAGTGCCTCAAGCGGATGCAGCCGCTCGTTCCGAACAAGCACGCCAAGCAGAATTGCGAATACCGGAACGATGTAGCCCATGACAGAGCTGCGAGGGGCCCCAACCCGACCGATGAGGGTGGCGAACAGCGCTCTTGCCGCACCAGTGCCTGCCACTCCCAGAATCACGATGGCCAGCGTTGGGCCTGGCTTGAGTTCTGAACGGGCAAGCCCGAACACCCCGTACGGGAGCAGCACCACGGTTGAAACAAGCAGCGCTCTGGCGATGATGGCGGGGCCGCCGTAGGCCTGTTGCAGAGGCGGGGTCACATTGTTCGAGATGGCGTATCCGACAACGGCCATGAAGGCGAGCAGAACACCTAGCGGCTGAGCGTTTGCGCCCCAGATGTTTGGGCTGCTCATCAAGGCGGCCCCAACCAACCCAACACCCAGCCCAATCACTTGCATGCGGGCCGGAGCCTTTCTGGTCATCGCAACAGCAACAAACAGCACAGCGAACGGGGCGAGTGAGTTGATCATGCCAGCCACCGACGATTCCACCCGTTGCTGGGCCAGCGCGAAGAACACCGCCGGGACCGCGTTGCCTGCAATTGCCACCACCGTGATGCCGGGCCAGGCACTGCGAGCCACCGGTCTGCGGGCGGGAGCGAAAGCCCAAAGTGCCGCGGCGCCAAGCAGCACCCGCAGGAATGCAATTGCCCCCGGGTCATAGCGGCCAAGCCCAATAGCGATCCAAAGAAAGGAAGAGCCCCAGATTGCGGCAACCGAGATAAGCAGAACCCAGTCTTGAAGTTGGAATTGGCCCACATTGGAGCCGTCGGAAGTCTGGATTGCTTTCACTTGCACCTCCAATGTGTGATCTGGGCTGCGCCATCGTAAGGGTGGCTGGCAACCGCCAGGCAACCTGGCGGCACAGTGCACGCAGCCGCTGTGGGATACTGGTGGGATGTCACTGGAGGTTGCCCTCTCCGATCTGGAGCCACTGATGCAGCGGCGCCGAATCGTACTTATTGGAGAGCCCGCTGGAACCAACGAGTACCCGGCCCTTGTGCTTGAGATGGTGAACCGAGCCCTTGGCTCCGGACACGAGGTGATAGTTGGCCTTGAGATCCCGATGAACGACGAGGTCGACAAGGGTCCCGTCGGCGATTTCTGGGCCAGAGGGCCCGAGCTTCAGGACGGCAAGAGCAGCAGAGCCATGGCCGGTTTGGTTGCCGCCCTGGCCTCGCTTCGCAAAGAAGACCAACCGGTTCAGATTGTTGCCCTGGACGCACCGTGGGCGGCTGCCGGCGCGGGGTTGCCTGGTCGGTATGCCAGCCTTGTGGATCAGCCCCGTGATCAGCTGATGGCTGACAATCTGGTGGCCGCAATCGACGGCACTCCCAGGGCGTTCACTGTCGTGCTGGCAGCCGGGGTGCGCACCTCCACCCACGCTGGGGCCTGGCGCACGTTCGGGTCGATTCTGCTGCCGTGGTTTCCTGTGATGGTCAGCCTCCAGGGTCAACTCACCGGCGGCACCCGCTGGGTTCTTGGCCCCAACAGCCCAGGGGGCGAAGCTGCCGAGGTGCCAAAGTTGGATCTGCCTGCCGGCGCTCTCTGGGGCGACGAGCCGGGTGACGACGGCCACCACGGCTATGTGAACGTAGGCCCTGTCACCGCTTCAGAACCGTATTGATTCTGGCTGGGGGCGCCTCTTCGTCCAAGCCTTCCTGAGCGCCTGCGGGTTGCGGTTTGGGCCCGATGTTTGGGGCAACAACGGCGGCCCCAACCAGCGCGGCGCCAAGCAGTTGGACCGGGTTCAGCGTCTGGTCCAAGAACGCCCAGCCAGCAATGGTGGCAACCAGCGGACTGAGCAGCACCAGAAAGCTGGTGATCATGATTGGCAGTTCCTGGATCCCCCGGAACCAAAGGGTGTAGGCCAAGCCGGTGCCAACGATTCCGAGCCAGGCGAAACCCGCAAAGTTCAGCGCGGTGATTTCTGCGGGTAAACCTTCAGCTATCAGCATTACCGGCACCAGCATTAGCCCGCCTGCGGTCAGTTGCCAGCCGGTGAATGTGAGCAGGCCGACGGGCCGCCCCCAGTGCTTGGTTAGGACCACCCCGGTTGCCATTGACAGCGTGCCGACAAGCGCAGCAGCCAGGCCAACCGGATCCAAACCGGCATCGGGCTGGAGCACCAGCAAGCCAACACCCACAATCCCAGCTATTCCTGCCAGCGCGGTCCGGCGCGTGAACACTTCGCCAAGCACCACGAACGCAACAACAGCCGCCACCAACGGCTGGATTGCGCCTGCGGTGGCGGCCACCCCGCCGGGCAGTCGGAAGGCAGCAACAAACAGCAGTGCCTGGAAAGCACCTATGTTCAGCACGCCCAACACAGCGGCCCGCCACCACCAAATGCCGACCGGGAGGCGGCGGGTGGCAACCAAGAACGCCAGGCCAACGGGAAGGGCCCGAACGGTTGCCGCCAGCATCGGCCTGGCATCTGGCAAAAGCTCGGTGGCGACGATGTAGGTGGTTCCCCACACCGCAGGCACCAGCGCGGTGACGGCCACGGTGGCCGCCCGCCCATCTGCTTGTCCGGCAACAGCTTGTCTCGACATCGAGATAAATTCTACTCACGGTTCTCTCGATGTCAAGGTGAATGTTATGTTTAGCGAATGCGAAGCGACCAAGTCGACAAGATCCTGGATCAGTGGCATCGGGAACGCCCTGATCTTGACGTCTCGGCCATGGCCATCATTGGCCGCATTGGCCGCCTCGAACGGCTGATCCGCCCACGCCTTGAAGAAGTGTTCGCCGCACACGGCCTCGAATCGTGGGAGTTCGACGTGCTTGCCACCCTCCGGCGCTCCGGCAAGCCCTACAGCCTTACCGCAGGCCAGCTGCTGGATTCAATGATGATTGCGTCTGGCACAATGACCAACCGCCTTGACCGTCTGGAAAAGAG
>QIKW01000148.1 GCA_003231975.1 Acidimicrobiia bacterium | reverse complement strand
CGATCCCGGCCCAATCGATCCTTGAGGACACAACCCTCATCCTCACCAGGGCCGACCTGCTGGCCAACAACATCACAGACCCAGACAACCCGAGCAACGAACTGACAATCAACTTCACCGACCCCGGCGTTGGCACCTTCACAGACACCGGCACCCAACTCGAATTCACCCCACCCCTAAACAGCACTACCGACATGACCATCGATGTTGAGGCCTGCGACCCGGACCTTGCCTGCACCACCGTCTCGATGACTATCAACATCACAGCTCAGAACGACCCGCCAGTCTTTCAGACAATGTCAGACCAGTCCCTCATCACCGGCCAAGCCATTACACCGATCGCGTTCGTTGTGATCGACCCCGACAACACCCAGGCCGAGCTAGTCTTCGACGCTCTTTCCCTCCCGTTGGGGCTAACGCTGAACGCCACCACCCAAGAGATCCTCGGCACCCCAGACGTCTCGCTTGGCACCACCACGTTCACGGTGACTTACCGGGTGACAGACACCACGCCGTTTGTCGGTTGGGACGACACGGTCACCTTCGATCTCACCTTCCAGGATCCCAGCCTTTCCCCTTTGGTGGGCTCGCTGGCCATCACAGAAGTGTTGTCAAGCCAAACCGTTCCCCCAACACCATCGACTACAGGCGTGATGGACGAGTTCGTCGAGATTACCAATATTGGCACTGTCGACATAGACCTAACCGGCTTTCGATTGCTTGACTTTGATCTCAGCACCGGGGTCAAAGATCAAATGGACATCTTCGGGATCATGACGGTCACCGACTTCGACATCACTTTCGGCGCGGTAGACGACAGAGGCGCTGGCTCGACCCTTAGCCCGGGCCAGACTGCGGTGATCTGGTCTGCCGACCCGGCGTACACTGGCTTCAGCACTTTCGCGATAGTTGGCGGGGTCCCCGTCTTCACATTCTTTGATCTTGACGACTTCGCCAATGCCCCGGCTGGGCAGTTGGAGTTTGTGGATGCGGGCGCCCCTTGGGGGGTACTTCGTGCCGAGGGCGACGATCTTTGGCTGCTTGACGCCAACGGCAAGCTGATCGACTTTGTGGCTTGGAGCGACGGTACGGCGCTCAGCCACAAGTCTGGCGAACCGTCCGCGCTCACTGGCCAGTGGGACAACTCAGACGAGGCCCGACTAGCCGACGCCCCCGACGGCCAGTCCATCTCGCTGGCAACACCTGGCGCGGTTGACTCAGCCGACTGTTGGGCCTTCACCACCGGAACCGCCGGGCCGGGCTGCCCCGATCCGAGGGCAACGGTTGACACCGACACAGCCCCTGAGGGCAACCGGATCTCCTCTGCCGGGGTGAGAAACTTCTCCTAAGCAGCCCCACTCTGGCTCTAGCCTGTTGCGCCATGAGCACAATGCCCCAAAAACCCGCCTTGGAAGGCCTCGAGCAGAAGTGGTCGGCCGCTTGGCAGGCCGACAACACCTACGCGTTCGATCGTACGAAGAACCGCAACCAGGTGTTCTCGATAGACACCCCTCCCCCAACGGTTTCGGGCTCGCTTCACATGGGCCACATGTTCAGCTACACCCACACCGATACCATCGCCCGCTACCAACGAATGACGGGCAAAACGGTGTTCTATCCGATGGGGTGGGACGACAACGGGCTGCCAACTGAACGCCGGGTTCAGAACTATTTCGGGGTTCGCTGCGACCCATCTCTGGCCTATGAGGCAGGTTTTCAGCCGCCCGCTCGCGAAGGGCTTGGCCCAGACGGCAAGACTTTCAAACAACAAGTTGCAATCAGCCGCCCGAACTTCATCGAGTTGTGCGACGAGCTGGTTGAGGTTGACGAAAAGGCGTTCGAGGAAACGTGGCGCATCCTTGGCCTCAGCGTCGACTGGAGCCTGCTGTACGCAACGATCGACGAACGGTCGCGCCGGGCCAGCCAGCGGGCCTTCCTGAGGAATCTGGCCCGAGGCGAGGCCTACCAGCAGGAGGCCCCAAGCCTTTGGGACGTGACCTTCCAAACTGCGGTGGCCCAAGCCGAGCTTGAAGATCGGGAACGCCCGAGCGCATATCACAAACTGCGGTTCACATTGCCAGACGGAGCCGACCTGCTAGTTGACACCACCCGCCCAGAGCTGCTGGCGGCGTGTGTTGCCGTTGTGGCCCACCCAACCGACGAGCGCTACAACAAACTCAAAGGTCAGACGATTACCACGCCGGTGTTCGGGGTGGCTGTGCCGATGCTGTTTCACGAACTGGCCGATCCGGAGAAGGGCACCGGGGTTGCCATGATCTGCACCTTTGGCGACACCAACGACATTACGTGGTGGCGCGAACTGAACCTGCCCGCCAGGGCTGTGATTGGGCGAAATGGTCGTTTTGTTGCCGAGGCACCAAGCGTTATGAGCGCCGAAGCGGCCAAGCGCTACAGCGCTATGGCTGGCAAAACCGTCCACTCTGGCCGCGAGGCGCTGGTTGAGATGCTGGCCGAAGCCGATGCCCTTGTTGGTGAGCCTCGGCCGATCACCCACGCGGTGAAGTTCTTCGAAAAGGGAGACAAGCCACTTGAGCTCGTTACCAGCAGGCAGTGGTACATCCGCAACGGCGGCCGAGAGCCAGAACTGAATGCGGCTCTGATTGCCAGGGGAAACGAGATCTCGTGGCATCCGCCATACATGCAAAGCCGATTCAAGAACTGGGTGGAGGGCCTGAACGGAGACTGGCTGGTTAGCAGGCAACGATTCTTCGGTGTGCCTATCCCCTTGTGGTATCGGCTTGACGCCGAGAGTGAGCCGATCTACGGAACGCCGATTTCTCCCGAGGAAGCGGATCTTCCTATCGATCCCTCTACCGATTGCCCGCCCGGCTTCAGCGCCGATCAACGGGGCCAGGCGAACGGCTTCATGGCAGAGCCCGACATCATGGACACCTGGGCCACATCGTCCCTCACCCCACAAATTGCGGGCTTGTGGGAGGAAGACGCCGAGCTGTTCAGCCGAGTATTTCCGTTCGACCTGCGGCCTCAAGCTCACGACATCATCCGAACCTGGCTTTTTTCCTCGGTCGTAAGAGCCCACTTCGAAGAGGGAGCTGCTCCCTGGAAACATGCCTCACTTTCAGGCTGGATTCTGGATCCTGATCGCAAGAAGATGAGCAAGTCC
>QIKW01000130.1 GCA_003231975.1 Acidimicrobiia bacterium | reverse complement strand
GGCCAAGTTGTTGCGTACGGATTGAGGTCAGATTGGTTGCTGCTGGCCCCCAGGGAAGGGCGCGGCAGTCGCAATCAGGTCAGCAGGCAACTGGCAGAAAACAACCGGCTCCCTAGGCCCAGCCTGTTCGGCAACGAGTTTCCAATCTCGGTCTACCTGGCAGTGATCCTTGCCGTGTTTGCTTCGTTCGTGATGGCGCGAACGGTGTGGGGCTTCAGGCTTCGGATTCTTGGCCACAACCCGAGGGTTGCGAGACGGGCGGGCGTGTCCGAGGCCAGGTTTGGCATGGCGGCAATGATGATTGGTGGGGCGTTCGCCGGATTGGCGGGAGCGGTGATGCTGGCAGGTGGCGGCTTCTCGTTCGGCAACTTCCGCCTGGTACCAGGCTTCTCGTCCGGAATTGGCTGGGCCGGGCTTCTGGTTGCACTGGTGGCCAGGGAGAAAGTGATGGCGGCCATCCCGGTTGCGTTCGTGTTTGCCGGTTTGCGAACCGGCTCTAACTTTGTGGCAAGCACCGGCGTTGAGAGCCGCATCACCGATGTGGTTCAGGGCCTGTTGGTGCTGGCACTTCTGGTGCCACCTGCGGTGATGTTCATTCGTGACAGACGGCGCGTCAGACAGACAGCCAGGGCGAGAACCTGATGAGTTTCCTCGACGCCCTGCTCGACATTTTCACCAGTGAAAGCACCTACATCAACGCGGCCGTGTTTGCCGCCTTCCTGGCGTTCGCGGCCAGCGGCGAGTGGGTGGCCGAGCGGGCGGGAACCATCAACATCTCGGTTGAGGCCATGCTGTTGGCAGGGGCCTTCACCGGAGCTGTCGGCTTCCACCTCACATCTTCTGCGATCGTTGGGCTAGTGGCAGGAGCGGCCGGCGGCGTGGCGGTTGCCGCCATCCAAGCCCAGATGAGCCACCGTCTCAGCGCTGATCAGTTTGTGGTTGGCCTCACTCTGAACATTCTGGTGCTTGGTCTGGCGGCATTTCTGGACAGAGAGATCGCCCCAACTGCCAGCTTCGCCCCGCGCTTGGAGATTCCCCTCCTCAACAACATTCCCTTGCTTGGGCCAGCACTGTTCGGCCAGCGGTGGCCCTTCTACATTCTGTACGTTCTGGTCCCGCTTTCATGGTGGTTGGTCTACCGAACCCGCTGGGGTCTGGAGCTGCGGGCAGCAGGAGAAAATCCCCAGTCGGCCGACCTATCTGGCGTCGATGTGAACAGGCGGCGCAGGCAAGGCATCTACTACGCCGGTTTCACCGCAGGGATCGGCGGCGGATTCTTAGTGTTCTCCCAGATTGGCAGCTTCGATGAAACCATCGTTGGAGGCCGCGGGTTCATAGCAATAGCGGCTGTGATCTTTGGCGGCTGGACCCTTCGGGGCACAATCGCCGGGTGCGTACTTTTTGCAGGCGCTCTCTCTTTCCGGCTGTCGGTCCAGGGGCTTGGCTATGAGGTGAACAGCGAGTTGCTTCAGTCGCTGCCGTTCGTTGTGACCCTTCTTGGAATGGCCGTGTTCGCTCATCGGGTTCGGCCCCCCACCGCTCTGGCCAAGCCCTTCATTCGCTCGGTGCGCTAGGAGATTCCGGCTCGGCGTCGAAGGTCGGCGCTGGCAGCCGCGGCCTCGCTTGCTAATGACGCCAGATCTACCCCAAGAACCGAGCCGTCGGCAACAACCTGGCTGCCTGCAACATAGACATCACGAACCGACCGGCCATCTGCCCCCCACACAAGTTGCAGCACCGGGTCGGGAGAGATTGGGATCCACTCAACGCCGTTGCGGTCGTGCACAACAATGTCGGCCTCCTTGCCAACCTCGATTGAGCCAACCCGATCGCCAATGCCGAGGGCCTCGGCTCCCCGGATTGTCAGCAGCTCAAGGGCGTCATAGGCACCGAACCCGATGGGGTCGGCAGGCACGTCTTTTGCCAGCCCGGCAAAGAGGGCGGCGATGCGGATTCCGTCAACCATGTCTCCCGCGTTCTCAGAATCACAACCAAGGGCCAGGCGCCCGCCGTTCTCCCAGAATTGGAGGTGACGAAACTGGTTGCTAACCCCTTGGCCCAGCCGCAGGTAGGCCCAGGGGCAGCTCACAACTGCTGCTTCGTTTTGGATGAGGGCTTCGATTTCGGATTGGTCGATGTGCACGGCATGGGCAACAGCCACGTTTGGGCCAAGCACGGATAGGTCGGCCAGATGCACAAGTGGCCTCTTGCCGGTGCGGGCCAGGTAGCTCTGGGGGTCTGCCTCGGTTGGCGAAAGATGGAAGGTGAGCCCAACGCCGTGACTCCGGGCCAGGTCGGCGGCACCAACAACCAGTTCGTCAGACATGAGTTCGTGGCCAACAAGGCAAACCCAAGGAGTTACCAGGGGGCCACTATTGCTCTGGATCAGCAAGCGTTGCCGATGCAGGACCTCATCGACCGGGCCGACAAAGGGCCCCTCGTCAATGTCCCAGCCCCAGGTGCCAACTGTAAGCCTGGCTCCAAGCCTGCGTGCAGCCTGCACAACCCGGTCAGGGTTGGCAATGGTTCCCGCCTCGAACGTGGTTGTGATCCCGTTGCCAAGCGCTTCGGCCAGGCTAAGAGTTGCCGACAGTTCATCGTTGGCTTCGGTGTGTTTGTCGTGAACGGGAACCACCCAGGAGAAGATGGCCTCCCCCGGCGGCAGGTTGTCTGGGATTGACGATTGGATCAGGCGGTCTCCGGTGAGATGTTGGTGACCGTTGATGTAGCCGGGAGTTACAAGGTCGGTTGCACTACCCCGAATCTCTAGGCCTGGATTCGCCTCAACCACGTCACGGCGCGGGCCAACAGAGGTGATCGTTGACCCGTCTATTACAACCGCGCCGTCGTCAATGACGCGCCGAGTGGGGTCCATCGTGATCACCGTGCCCCGAAGAACAACGGCGCCGGTCACTGTGAAACTTCGCCAAGCACCCCGGTGGTCACGTCGTAGACAAACCCGCTGATGTGTTCCTTGTGCTGCACAAACGGGCTGAGCTGAAGGCGTTGAATTGACTGACGGACATCGTCGTAGGGATCGGCGAACGACTCGACAGCCCACTGCGGTTTGACACCAATCTCGGCCACAAGCTGGGCCTTGAAGTCATCTTCGGAGATCTTGGTGAGACCGCAGTCTGTGTGATGAA
>QIKW01000056.1 GCA_003231975.1 Acidimicrobiia bacterium | reverse complement strand
ACAAGCCATCAGGTGGGTGCCCCGAACGTCGCCGACCATTGGGAGGTCGGCCAGTGTTTTCAGCTGCTCAATGAAGTACGGGCCAACATCTCGCACGTGTTCGATGAGGCCTTCACGCTCGATGATCTCGATGTTCTTGAGGGCGGCCGCGCAAGAAACGGGATGGCCAGAGTAGGTGTAGCCAATGGCCATGTATCGCTGGTGGCCGGGTTCAGCGATTGTGTCGAAGATCTGATCGCTGAAGATCGTTGCCCCCAACGGCAGGTAGCCGGAGGTCAAACCCTTGGCTGATGTGATGATGTCGGGTTCGATCCCAAACATTGTCTGTGAGACAAACCATTCGCCGCACCGCCCGAACCCGGTTACCACTTCATCTGCCACAAAGAGGATGTCGTTGGCCTTGCACCGTTCCCAGATTCGATGGAGATAGTTGTCTGGCGGCATCACAACGCCGCCGGATCCCATGATGGGTTCGGCAAAGAACGCGGCAACGTTCTCGGGGCCAAGTTCTTCGATCTTGGCATCGAATTCAGCAACGAGGTCGGCCGCAAATTCTTTCTCGGTGCGGCCGCCGCCGTGGCGGAAGAAATTTGGAGACGAGAGGTGATGGATCGTGTCGTCTATGAAGTTCATGTCGGCAATGCGGTCAGCTGGCTTGCCGCCAATTGACGCGGCCGCATATGTCATGCCGTGATAGGCGTCGACCCGGCTGATCACATGCTGTTTCTCCGGTGTGCCCTTGGCGTGTTGGTAGAACTGGATCAGCCGGTAGGCCACGTCAATTGCGGTTGATCCTCCGCTAGAGAGAAATACGTGGTTGAGATGGCCGGGGGACAGCTGGGCCAGCTTCTCGCTGAGCAGACCGGCGGGCACGTTTGTCATGTCACTGAACGGGTTGGCGTATGCAAGTTCACGCACTTGGTCGGCAATGGCATCAGCCATTTCATCTCGCCCAAGGCCGATGTTGGTGCACCACATTCCGCCTACCGCGTCGAGATACTCATGGCCGTCTGTGTCGACTAGGCGAGCGCCTGCGCCTCGCGCTATTGGCAGCACCTGATCGATCAGATACCGGTCAAATACCTGGTAGGGGTGAACGAAGTAACGGCGGTCTCGCTCTATGACCGCTTCGGTTTCGGGGCTCGTATCTGGCATGGCGGCTCTAACCGCCCCCGATGTCGACGTTGTAGGCCTCATACACCACGTCTGCTCCCCGTTGGCGGTGACCAACGATGGCAAAGAGGGTGTCGAGCACCACAAGGCGCAGCTCGTCTGCGGCTGCTTCGTCGGCCGCTGTCTTGGCCGCTTTGGCGACTTGGCTGGAAAGCACAGGGTGCTCGTCTCGGAGCTGAGTGATCTGGTTGATCAATCTGGGCTCGTCAACTGCCAGCTGTCCCAGCAGGCCGCCATCGCCTTCAACCTCGGTGACGTGATGCTCAAGCGCGTCGCCAAGAACCTGAAGGGCACTTCCCAACCGCTTGTGCCACCCAGGCTCGCCAGCGGGTGAAGCGGCTGCGATCTCAACCAAGGAAACAGCTTGTTTCAGTTCGTCACGCTTTTCCCTGGCGGCCCTTAGCGCCTCCGACTTTCCAAGTTCGCTGCTAGTCACGGCCAACACCTCCGGGTAGTGAGGAATGAGGCCCCAAGTCTATGGCCTGGGCCAGGCCGTCACGAAGTTGCAATCGACCCGGTCTCAGGTGGCGGTCGGTTTAGACCGACAATGCAAATTAACCACTGCGCGAAGGTGCCGCCATGCACGGATCGATAATCGACGGTTTCGGAGATGAGGATCTTGGCGCGCTGGCCACAGTTGTTGGATTCGACCTTGAGGATCTGCGCCAACAGGTTCGCCGCCAACCGTGGCGGATCCATGAGTTCCTCAGCGATCCGGCAACAGCCGAAGCGGTGCTTGACGGCGATGTCGGTAACGTCGCAGCCGCCACGCCGATGCTGTTCTTCGGGGTGCTGGTGCATCAGGCGGCCGAAGAGCTCACAGCAGCCGACTGGGTATCTGAATGGAGCGGCCCCAAAAGTAGGTTGCCGGTGTTTGACGTTGAATCCATTGTTGAGTTCACCCGACGCCCGGTCAGGCTCCTCTACCTAACCCGTTTGCTGGTGTCGTTTGTTGGCCCCGCCAAACTGCCAGTTCCTGTGCCGGTGGATCCGCTTGATCTTGGGGCCCTGGTCGACTGGCTTGAAGCGGTGGAGCCGGCGGACCGCCCGGCAATGCTTGGCCGGTTGGCTGACGTTGCCCTTTACCTGGCCGGTGTTTGTGCAGACCGAATTGGGTCTCGCCCGCTCAGCGCTATTGAGGCAGGCAAGCTTGGCGGATCGGTTGGGCTTGAGAGCTCTGAAATGCTTGGGCTGATTGATCCTGGTTCCATCTCGCCCGGCCTAGATGCTCTTGAGGCGCTGGGCTCAGCTTGGTATTCCGCCGCGGCAGTGCTGCCAAGCTGTGAAACGCCTGCGATGGCCATGGATTTCGCTCGCCATATCCGCCCCGCCAGACGATTCCTGAACCACATCACCGACCGCTACCTGAGCCAGTCGGTAGGCCTAACCCTGGGTCTGGCCGGGTAAGACGGTTCGCTTAACCTGCTGTGGCTAATCCGCAGAGCGTGTGAACCCTGACAGTCAGATGCCTTTTCACTTACTTCGTTTGAAAAGCACTGGTATACCGCCGCTAAGGCCAAGGCCAAGGAACACCCAGATAGGCCAGAAGTACCCGCCAAAGTTGGTGATGGCCCAGATGGCGGTGGACAGCAAGGCGGGAAAGAACCACAAGACATATTGGGACAGCGCTGAGCTGACGGGCCGGGCGGTCGACTTCGGCTCTTTAACCGGTAGATCGGCAACAAGGGGATCAAGCTGGGATCTGGTGGTAGCGGCGTAGGCCTTGGATAGACGGTCCTCGAACTCAGATTCGGTGATGCGTCCTTCGGCGTACCCTCCCCGGAGGCTTGCGGCGTAGTCGTCGCGATCGCGGTCAGAAACTCTGACTTCCACGTGATCTGCCATTCTGAAACCATACAGCGAGGACCGCCATCAGGCCTACCGGTCGGCAACCCTTACACGACTTCTAGCTGCCATTCACTGCGCTGGAGGGCCGGTTTGCTCAGCGCGCTCGTAGGGACTCGAACCCCAAACCTTCTGATCCGTAATCAGATGCTCTATCCAATTGAGCTACGAGCGCTGAAGTGTGCGCAGTGTAGGCCACACCACTGGATCCGGCACACCGGATCTTCGCGGCGCCCCATGAACTGATCACCCCAACCTAGTCGGCCGATTGGTCTGCTTTGTTAGGGATTCCCGCGGGTCCGGTTCCAAGCTTTGTAAAACCACACAGCCCCCGCCGTTTGGCAGGGGCCGTCTGTCGTCGCCCGCTTAAGGGGACGGTCTGTCGCATGGACTTGCTGCCCGGCATGCCCATGCTCACCACTACCAAGTCGGCTGTCTCCATCTGAACTTGAGGGGATCTTGAATTGAACTTGAATCAGCCATGACGTGGCGCTCGACTACACACAGTTGTCTCCCTTTATTGGTTGCCCTTGACTCTTCGTCGCTCCTGCCGACAGAGAACATGTGGGATTCCCGTCGTCTCAAAGTCGCGGTTTCGCTGTTGCCGCTTGGACAGCTGCTCTTGTAGCGGCTGGCCTCGCCGTTCTTGACATCGCATTGCGCATTGGCGACTTCGTGGCTGATGGCCAGCTGACGATGGTGGCAGCAGTATGGCTGTCTGTTCTGGTTCTGATTGCCTTCCTTGGCCTGGCTATCACCGTGCGTTGGGTGCTGCTCAACTGGTCCAGACTCAGCAAGCGGGTAGAAGCCCAGGTTGACGAGCGTTACAAGGCCCTCATCGAAGAATCCAAGGATTTCTTCATCGTTGTCGGCCGAGACCAAGAGATTGTCTACATGTCTCCGTCCGCGACGGCGGTCTTCACCGCTTCGATCCCGTCCTCTCAGACGGATCTGGTTGACGTCGTTGTTGCCGAAGACCGAGAAGCCCTGGCTGGTCTGCTGGCCGAACCCACAATTGGGCACACAATCGTTGCTGTCACCCTTACAGAAGAATACGGTGACGAGATAGTTGAGCTGCAAGCGAACCATCAGCTTGACAACCCAAATGTTGAGGGGGTCGTTCTCACCGGCCGGGTAGTGACAGCGGCAAAGCGGTTGGAGCATCGGCTGGCCGAGATGGCACTGAAGGATGAGCTGACAAAACTGCCGAACCGGTGGGCGTTCACCGCCGGTCTGAAAGACTCTCTTGCCAGGGCCAAACGCGATGAGACGGGCACGCTTCTAATTCTGATCGACCTGGCAGGCTTCAAAGGCGTGAACGACACTCTCGGTCACGACGTCGGAGATCAGTTGCTCCGCCGAATTGCTGGCCGCCTGACCGTTGCCTGTCGCAGTGGCGAGTTGCTGGCGCGGCTGGGAAGTGACGAGTTCGCAATTGTGGCCGAAGGAGTTAACAACGCAGATCAGGCGTCGGCCCTTGCCAGAAGGCTGATGGATGAGGTTCGTAGGCCGCTTACGATCGACGGCCAGGTCCTCACGATCTCGGCCGGAATTGGCGTGGCGCTGACCCACGGTGGCGTTGACGCAGACGAATTCCTCCAGCAGGCAGACATTGCGCTGTACGACTCGAAAAGCAAGGGCCAGTCGAACATTGTGCTGTTCCGTCAAGAAATGGCCGATTTGAGGTTGGCCGAGACCAGGCTGGTTCACGAAATCGACTCAGCGTTGGCGAAGGGCGAGTTCTTCCTTGCTTACCAACCGCTTGTCTCCCTCGATACCGGCGAATGTGTGGCCTTCGAAGCCCTGATGCGTTGGAAGAGCCCCGTGCTTGGAGACGTTGGCCCAATCACGTTCATTCCGGTGGCCGAGCGGACCGGCCGGATAGTCGAAATGGGAAGGTGGGCATTGCGCGAAAGCTGTTCAATGCTGCGCCAATGGCGAGACCTCGTTCCCCAGCAGGATCTCAAGATGTCGGTTAACGCGTCGATGGTTCAGCTGCACGACCCAGCTTTGTCCGAGACGTGATTGACGCTATTCGCGATGCGGGGATCCCGCCAACCAGCCTCCAGATCGAAGTGACAGAATCTGTGATGGCGCAGGATCCAACGGGTGCGGCCGCCAGGCTTCAGACGCTTCAGAACCTCGGGGTGCAGATCGCAATAGACGATTTCGGAACCGGCTATTCCTCAATGGCACAACTGCAGCAGCTTCCAGTTGACACCATCAAAATCGACCGGGCCTTCATCAAGGAACTGACCCCGGGGAACGATCAGGCAGAGTCTGTTGTTCGGGCGCTGATTGACCTTGCCGTAGCGCGGCGAACCGAACTGGTAGCCGAAGGGGTCGAAGACCGCGGCCAGTTGGAAGTGCTTCGCAAACTGGGCGTGCCGCTCGGGCAGGGTTTCCTGTTTGCCCATCCGCTGAGCGACGTTGACGTTCCCGTGTACCTCGAGGCCGCCGCTGGCATCCCAGGTGACCGCCGCCTCACCGAGGCCTAGGGCCTTTCCGGAACCGGGGCTTCAGCTCGGCTGGCGAAGGTCGTTCGCGCTCACCATGCGACGCGTTTCTCCCAGTCCTCAAGGATGCCATCGCCGGCGGCGATGATCTGGTTGACGTTGGCGATCGTCTCGACCAGCAAGACCGGGGGGACTTCGGCAAGCGCCATCGTTTCGAAGCAATCAAGGGGCCCAAAACTCAGTTCTTCCAGAGCGACGTCTTGTTTTGTGATCCAGGAATGCAACCCGCGAACATTGATCCGAGCCTCTATGCCAACAGATGGGAAGCGACGTCTAACAATGGCGACGCCGCCCCCGCCGCCGCCGTGGCTTAGTGAGTAGCCGACCTTGTCTGCGGCGGACCGAAGGCGACGATCGTCGATGATGGCGCCTTTGCAGTCGATCAGTTTGTCTTGATCGGGGGCAAGCTCGGGGGTCTGAGGGCGTTCGAACTGGGGGAAGAGCGCCGCAATCTCGTAGTCGGC
>QIKW01000006.1 GCA_003231975.1 Acidimicrobiia bacterium | reverse complement strand
GTCGAGAGATCTAAGCCCATTTCAAGTGCTCGACGGCGCACTACTGGGGCGGCCTTCGCACGTCGGGGCGGGGCCTGAACGGGCGGGGCCACCGTTGAATCCGCTGCCCTTGAATCTGCTGCCGTTGAATCTGCTGTCTCTGGATCTGCTGTCTCTGGATCTGCCGTCTCGGATTCAGCTTCGAATTCCACAAGAACCTGGCCAACCTCGGCCATGTCGCCCTCGCTGAACCCGAGCCTTCTGATAATGCCCGACTTCGGCGAAGGGAGCTGGGTTTGGCTCTTGTCGGTGAGAATTTCAACCAGCGGCTGGTCTCTTGCCACGTGATCCCCCTCGGCAACCAGCCACTCGACTATCTCTGCCTGGTCCAGCCCCTCGCCAACGTCTGGCAGGAGAAACTCATTGCCGGGCCCTCCTGGTGCTGCCCCGCTCATTGCATTGCCCCGCTCATTGGGCAGCCACGGTTTCTTTGACTGCGGCAACGATTCGATGCACGTCTGGTACGTAATAGTCTTCAAGCATGCCAACGGGGTAGGGGGCGTCGTAGCCCGAGACCCGCTTTACCGGCGCCTCCAGTGAGTAGAAAGCGATGTCGTTGATGGTGGCTATTACCTCGGAGGCAAACCCGTTTGTCTCGGGGGCCTCCTGCACCACAACCACTCGCCCGCATTCCTCAACCGCGGCTTGGATGGCTTCGGTGTCAAGTGGCACGAGGGTTCGGAGGTCTATCACCTTTGCTCGCACACCTTCCTGGCGTAGTTGCTGGGCGGCTCGCCGAGACATCTCAACCATGAAGCTCCAGGCAATGATGACAACGTCGTTTTGTTCCGGATCAGAAACCACGGTGCGGGCCTGGCCAAAGGGAACCAGATGCTCGCCAAGGGGAACCTCGTCTTTGATCATCCGGTAGCCCCTCAGCGGTTCAAGAAAAAGCACGGGGTCTGGGTCTCTAATTGCGGTTGCCAACAGCCCCTTTGCGTCTGCCGCGCTGGCTGGCATCACGATCTTCAAGCCTGGAATGTTCGCGAACTGCCCTTCCAGTGAATCGCTGTGCAGCTCTGGTGTTCGCACGCCGCCGCCAAACGGGGCCCGAATGGTGATTGGAGCCCCGAACCTGCTTCGGGTTCGGTAGCGGAGCCTGGCGATTTGGCCTGCGATCTGATGGAACGCCTGGTAGCTGAAACCAAGGAACTGGATCTCGGGCACCGGCACCATTCCAGCGGCGGCCAGCCCAACAGCCGTGCCGGCGATGGCTGCTTCGGCTAGCGGGGTGTCGACCACCCGCTGTTCCCCGAAACGATCAAAGAGCCCTTCAGTTGCTCGGAAGACGCCGCCGTTCCTGCCAACATCCTCGCCAAACAGGACTACCCGTTCGTCTCGTTCCATCTCTTGGTGAAGAGTGTGATTGATTGCGTCAAGCATCGTCATCACTTGGCTGCCTGCTGGTTGGCTACTGCTCATGAGCGCGCCTCCCGATCGGCCCAGAACTCGGTTCGCTGTCGCTGCATCCGAGGGGTAGGTTCGACATACACGTGGTTGAAGAAGTCGTCTGGCGCAACGGGGTGGGCCTCGCCACTTTGAACGGCTGCCTCCATCCTGGCATCTGCTTCGGCCAGGGTGGCTGCCTCGTCTTCATCGGTCCAGACGCCCCGCTCTATCAGCTCATTGCGAAACACCGAGATCCCGTCGCGCTCCGATGCGGCTGCCAGCTCTGCTTCTGGCACGTACCTGGTTGGGTCATCAGCGGTGGTGTGGGGACCCAGCCGGTAGGTAACAGCTTCAATCAGGGTCGGGCCTGCCCCGGCCACTGCTCTGCTTCGGGCTTCAGCGGTTGCCTCGAACACAGCAACCGGGTCGGTACCGTCAACGCTTACCCCTGGAATGCCAAAGGCGTGAGACTTCTCGGCGAAGTTCTTGGCCCTGGTTTGCGAGCTGACCGGGGTTGAGATGGCCCACCCGTTGTTCACAACAACAATTATCACCGGAGCATCGAGGACACCTGCGAAGTTGCACGCTTCGTAGAAGTCGCCCTCAGAGCTAGAGCCGTCGCCAAGGTAAACCAGCACACAGCCCTTCTGTCCTTGCAGTTTCATGCCCCACGCCAGACCAACAGCATGGGGCACCTGGGTGGCAAGTGAGATCTGAGGAGGCCACACCCTTGTCGGCTCGGGTATGTGCCCGCCGTCGGGGTGGCCCAGCACGTACAGAACGTAGCGATTCAGCACGTCGGGGCCGAACCGCTCTAGCCCAACAAGCTCCCTGTATTGGGGGAGGATCCAATCGGTGGTTGGGTCAAGGGCTAGCGATGTGCCCGCCAACAGTGCCTCTGATCCGTCAACCGGTGCGTTGGTGCCCGCCCGACCCTGGCGTTGCAAGTTGAACACTCGTTGTGAGAACACTCTGGCCGACAGCATCTGCTGCATCATCCAGCGCAAGTGCTGGTCTCCCAGTTCCTTGGGAGGGGCGTTTTCCAGTTCGACGCTCATCTTCGATGACGCTATTGGGAAAATCCAGTTTCGCTTGTTGGCCGGAGCAGCACGCAAGCGCTTCAGCCACGGCGCGCACATCTGAGAGTGTGTTCCGCTCAGAGTGTGTTGCTGCGTCGGCGAACACCGTGATTGGTTCAGCAGCGGCCCGTTCCCGGCTGGCTGCGCTCGCTGTCGGCTCTCGCTTCGCAGCAAGGAAGCCGGTTAACCGTGCGATCCGTCCCCCTCAGAAGACGTGAGTTGCAGTGCCCTTTCCTCGCCGCGAACGTGCTCGGCAATCAGATCGATGTCCCGGCCATCACGGCGTCCCAAGCAACAGAGACCCTCCAGCAGAGAAGCACTCCCTGACGTCGCGTACCGCCATAAGACGGCCGGAGAGCCAGGTGTTCGTTGTTGGCTACCGAAAGTCCCACATCACCGATCCCGTACGATGAGAATTCTTATCGTTCCTTGGCCTTCTTCTCGTCAGCTAGTTGCTTTTTCCTGGCAGATGTCGCCGCAAGTGAAATGACGACCATGACAACTAGAGAAGGTAGGAAACTGGACTCGAAGGCGCTACCCAACGTGCTCCCAAGAAGCCACGCCGCAACAACAATTCCAACAAAGGAGCAACCAAACGACATCGACATCAACTGGGTTTGGCGGTCCGCCAAGTGAAAGGGTTT
>QIKW01000254.1 GCA_003231975.1 Acidimicrobiia bacterium | reverse complement strand
GTTCCATCTTGGAAACGCCTACTCGAAGCTTGGCGC
This sequence comes from Acidimicrobiia bacterium, assembly GCA_003231975.1. Classification (GTDB taxonomy): domain Bacteria; phylum Actinomycetota; class Acidimicrobiia; order Acidimicrobiales; family SZUA-35; genus SZUA-35. The sequence goes on along the minus strand of QIKW01000254.1, from coordinate 3,132 downwards.
CCGCAACCGTGCCCAAGCCGTTGCGATATTTCTGCAATCAGACTCTCGAGGGTCAAGTTGACAGATGACACTCAGTCTCGCGCCGCTGCCACCGCGGCCTGCCCTAGGCTGATACAGCCATCGTTGGGTGGCACCCGACGATGGCTCAGCACATGAAACTGCTTCTCTTCCAGCCCTGCAATCACGTGTTCCAGTAGCACCTTGTTCAGGAACACACCGCCCGAGAGTGCCACGGTTTGAGGTCCGCCCGTTTCACGAACTCGATCGCACGCCGCTACGACTGTTTCAGCCAAACCGCGGTGGAAACGAGCGGCGATCCTTCGCTTGTCCACCCCGCCCCGCAGATCAGCCAGGGCAGAAGCCACGAAGTCAGATCCTCGAACCGTGAAGGTGTTGTTGCCGTCGAATCTTGCGCTGTAGGCGTCTGTCTCATGCGGATCGACAATTTGCTCCAACTCCACCGCAGCTTGACCCTCGTAGTTGACCACGTCGCGTACTCCGACCAGGGCTGCGATTGCATCAAACAGCCGACCAACGCTGGAGGTTGGTGGGCCAGCCAGGTCCGAAGAAGCCAGCCGGACCACGTCGTTCCATCGTGGTTGTCGCAGAGCGACCTCCACATCAGGAGACTCAGCCTCCCCCAGTAGATCGAGGTAGGCAGCCGCCATGCGCCACGGTTCGCTCATCACCGCATCGCCCCCCAGCAAAGGCACAGGCTCGAACCAGGCCATGCGTTCGAAATCAAGGAGGTCTGCCACCAGGAACTCGCCACCCCACATGGTGCCGTCACTGCCGTAACCAAGCCCGTCGAAGGCAACGCCGATCACTGGATCTGAGTGGTCGTTGTCAACCATGCACGCCCCGATATGGGCGTGGTGATGTTGGACGGCAACCAAGTCGACTCCGCTGAGTTCTTGGGCGAACGAAGTTGAGAGATAGCCAGGGTGCAAGTCGTGGGCCACAACTTCGGGGATGATTCCAAAAAGGCGCTCGAAATGCTCAACTGCGCCAAGAAAAGAGTTGTAGGTTTCAAGGTTTTTCAGATCGCCGATGTGATGCGACAGCAGGGCCTGGTTGCCGCGAGCGAACGTGATGGTGTTCTTTAGCTCTGCCCCGCAGGCCAGAATTGGACGCCGGGCTTCCACCGGCAGCTGGATTGGGTTTGGAACATAACCGCGCGACCTCCGAACCGTCATCGCGCTCCCGGCTACCACGCGGACCACGGAGTCATCGGTGCGCGTGCGTATCCCCCGATTGTGGGTGAGGAATGCATCTGCGATGCCCCCTAGTTGCTCCTCGGCTTCCTGGTCGTGAAACGCGATTGGCTCATCTGATACGTTGCCGCTCGTAAGCACTATCGGGCCGCCAACTGCGTCGAGCAGCAGGGAATGAAGGGGCGTGTAAGGCAGAATCAGCCCGAGGTCAGAGGTCAGGGGAGCTACGCCTGAGGCAATGCCTGCGTTAGCCCTCCGGGACAGAAGAACAATTGGTCGCGCCGGGCTTGAGAGCAGCGCCGCCTCGGTGTCACTCACCTCACACAGCGCCTGTGCGGCCTCAAGATCGCACACCATCACGGCAAAGGGTTTGTCTTCGCGATGTTTACGTGCCCTCAGTCGGTTTACTGCTAGTTCTGAGTTGGCTAACACAGCAAGGTGGAAGCCCCCCAACCCCTTGATGGCAACAACTTTGTTGTCTCGCAAGAGAGTTGCGGCCTCCTGTAACGCATTGCCCCCAAGCGATTGTCGAGATGCTTTCACAAGCGAGAGCGTGGGACCGCAAGCCGGGCAGCAGATCGGCTGGGCGTGAAACCGACGATCGTTCGGGTCGTGGTATTCCGCCTGGCAGTCAGCGCACATGCTGAAGGGCGCCATAGTTGTGTTGATTCGGTCGTAGGGAATGTCGGCAACGATTGTGAATCGTGGCCCGCAGTTTGTGCAGTTGGTGAACGCGTATCCGTAGCGGCGCGCCGCGGGGTCGGCTATCTCGGCCAAGCAGTCAGCACATGCAGCGGCATCTGGGGTGACTAGTACCTTCTCGTCCAGGCTCTTCTCGCTGCGCAAGATCTCGAATCCCCGATACCCAACCGCGTCAAGTTGAACAGTTGAGATCTGGTCGACGTTTGCTAGCCGAGGTGGATGATTTTCGAGCATTTCTCTGAATGAATGAAGACCTGACGGCTGACCCTCCACCTCAATTAGCACAGTCGACCCAACGTTCTTCACCCAGCCTCCAAGGGCAAGATCGCCTGCAACTTGATGGACAAATGGGCGAAACCCAACGCCTTGGACTGTGCCGCGGACCGTGATGCGGTGACGTTGGCTTTGCGCTGTTGAGATTCGGGTCATGCGAGAGGTTCCTCCATGGCGGTCTGTTCCACAGTTGCATTGTGCGGATGTCTTGGTGCCTCGGCGTTTCGGGGGAATGCACGGATTGGCGAATCGGACCCCGGCCCTGAACCCTGTGATCGCTGCGGTATCACCGCTGCGGCTTTGGCAGCCGAGGCTCGACTCCTGATCGCAACCGACTACGCCAGTTAAGGTAGTCCAATGGCGACCCGGATAGCTCCCTCAATACTTTCAGCAGACTTTGGCCGCCTTGGTGAGGATGTTCGAGCGGTCGACGAGGCAGGCGCAGACTGGATCCACGTTGATGTGATGGATGGCCACTTCGTTCCGAACCTTACAATCGGCCCGCTTGTGGTTAGTGCCATTCGGCCTCACACTCAGAAGCCGTTGGATGTGCATCTGATGATCGATCCTGTCGACCCCTATCTCGAAAGCTTTGCATCGGCGGGAGGTGATGGAATCACCGTCCACGCCGAAGCGTGTGTGCACCTTGAAGAGCGCCCAATCGACATTGAGGTAGACGGTGGCGTTGGCCCTGGCAACGCCAGGGCCATTACACTTGCGGGTGCCGACGTGCTGGTTGCGGGTTCGGCTGTCTTTGGCACCGGCTCATACCGAGACAACATCACCGCTATCCGCAGCGCAGCAACAACTCCAGAGCAACCAAAAACTCGCTGAATCGGTTAGGTCTGCGGCTCTCGGTAGCGGCGAATGATGGCTGTGGCATCCATCCGGTTGTCTCCCGCGGTTTGAGAGCGGGCCAGGTATTCAGCGGTTAGCTCAGTGA
>QIKW01000165.1 GCA_003231975.1 Acidimicrobiia bacterium | reverse complement strand
CGATAAGAGGGTGGCTTATTGGTGTCGCCGCAGCGGGTTTGTTAGCGCTCGGGGCTTGGCCGTCTGATATCGACGTTCCGTCAGATTTCCTTGAGCAATACATTGACGATCCGGTCAAGTTGGAGGTCCTCGACGGCGAACTTGTTGTTACCGGTACCACAGTGGTTGATGAGATCGCCGCCAACATCGGCCTCGGTGCGGTAATTACGGCTCTTGACGACTCCGAGAACGAAGACGCAGCCCGCAACATCGCTGAGCGGGCAATCGAGACATGTGTTGCTGAAATGGCAGACTCAGACCTGCAAGATCAGGTGATGGCTACCTACGTGCCAGCGGGAGCTGTTCAGGAAGGGGCGACGGTCACCGTCAACGGTGAACGGCATCATCTTTGTGAGTTCATCCCCATCTACATCTCAGGCGCAGGCACTCGCCGTTCTGGTTCTCCTATACGCGAGGCCACCGTCCACATCAACCAAGTCCTCTACAACACCCCAGGGCTTAACCAGGCCGACTACCAAGGGACAGCCCCACAGGCAAACCCGGGCCTGCCGCAGGCCCAATGGGTCGTCCTCAACCGTGAACAACCACCGAATAGTCGTGACTGGTTGAGGGACAAAACGGAACCCCACAATTGCCAAGGCGAGAGGGATAAGGAAGATGAGGACAAGCTCCTGTCTGATTGTGATGAGTGGCCTGCCGCTTCTCAGAAACAGGGCGGTGAACCCGGGCCTGGTGAGACTCAGCCTCACCTCAGTCTCATGAGAGCCCGCCACAACGGAGATGCCGGTGCGGATCTGGTCGGTTTCTACAAAGCGTGCGGGATCAGCGGCGAGACAGTTAGGGGTGATGTGTTTCTGGTGGTTCCGATGCCCCTGGCTATGCTCGGCCAATACGACGGCGTTGGAAAGGTGCCGAAGGGTCTGCGATCGCTTCGGCTGTGCCAGTGACCGCGCACAGACCGCTAACCGCCTACAGTTTCGGGCCACCCCGACGACGGGCAAACAACAAGAAAAACAATGAGGGGCAGCTGTGGCGATTATTGATGAGCTGACAGAGCTTGTAGCGGAGCTTCGGGAGGCGATGCAGGATGCGTCCAGTGTGCCTGTGCCGCCTCCGGCTACTGAGGAGGAGATGGCTGGGGTTGAAGCTGAACTGGGGTTTTTGTTGCCTGAGGAGGTGCGGGCCCTGTACTCGATCGCTCGTGACGGCTCGATAGGCATTTTCGAGATTACGCCGATCCAGCACGGGGCTACATCAGCCCCCGCCGCTCAACATCTGACTAAGTTTCGAGCCACCCGGTCTCGGAGATGCCCTTTCGTCTGCGTTGCACCCTCACAACGAGATTGAAACCAGCCAGATTCAACACAACGTCAAAGGCGCGGGCGATCGCAGCGGATAAGTTCGTTTTGTGCGTGCACTCCTTTCTGTCTACGACAAGTCTGGAATCGTCGAACTGGCCAGCGCTCTTCACGAACTGGGCATCGACCTGGTTTCGTCCGGGGGCACCGCAGGAGTAATTGCCGAAGCCGGAATCCCAGTTGTGGACGTTGCTGAGTTCACCGGATTTCCGCCAATGCTGGGGCATCGTGTGGTCACCCTTCATCCAAAGGTGCACGGCGGGATCCTGGCCGACAGGCGTGATCCCTCTCACCTCACCGACCTCGAAAACCACAACATTGAGCGGATCGACATTGTTGTTGGCAACCTGTATCCCTTTGCCTCGGATCCGTCCACTGAGCTGATCGACATCGGCGGGCCCGCCATGGTGCGGGCCGCGGCCAAGAACTATGAGTTTGTAACCGTGGTTGTTGACCCGGAAGACTACGAGCTTGTTCTCGGCGAGCTGGCCGACGCTGGAACCACATCACCCCGCACCCGGCGAACCCTGGCCAGAAAGGCCTTTTCGCACACCGCGGCGTACGACGCCGCGATCGTTCGTTGGATGGACGAGTCTCCGCTGAACGCCGATCCATTGCCGCCAACCATGAATCTTTCCTTGGAGAGGGCGGCCGAGCTTCGCTACGGCGAGAACCCGCATCAGTTTGGTGCCAGGTATCGCGTAGCCGGTTCGCCAAGTTGGTGGGACTCGGTAGAACAACACAGCGGCCTGGCCCTCAGTTACCTCAACCTGTTCGACGCCGACGCGGCCTGGCGCCTGGTGAACGATCTTGGTGACGAACCGACCGTTGCCATAATCAAGCATGCCAACCCGTGTGGGGTGGCCACCGCAGGCGAGTTGGCTTCTGCCTACCACCAGGCCCTTCAGTGCGACCCCGTTTCGGCATTCGGTGGGGTAGTTGCCCTTAACGGGCCCGTTGATCTGGCAACGGTTGAGGCAATGGTTGCCGCCGCTCAGGCTGATGTTGTGATTGCGCCCGGCTATCACGACGGAGTGGTTGAAGCGCTGGTGGCGAAACGGAAGAACACCCGAATACTCACAGCCCCCCAGCCGGTTGTGCCTGCGCTGGAAGTGCGCCAACTCTCAGACGGTTTCTTGGTGCAGGAAAAGCACCACTTCGCCGCCACCCCAGATCAATGGGAGGTGGTGACAAATCTAAAACCCACCGACGCCGAACTGGCCGACGCCGCCTTTGCGTGGAAGGTGTGTGGCCATGTCAGCTCGAACGCAATAGTGCTGGCCAAAGACGGCGTTGCCTGGGGGGTTGGTGCTGGGCAACAGAACCGGGTCGAATCCGCCAAGCTGGCCGCAGCCAAAGCGGCTGGTCGAGCCGGCGGCGGCGCATGCGCCTCAGATGCCTTCTATCCGTTCGCCGACGGCATCCAGGCCGCGGCCGACGCCGGAGTTTCGGTTGTTGTTCAGCCCGGCGGATCGGTGAACGACCCAAAGATCATCGCGGCCGCGAATCAGTACGGCTTGGTGATGTTGTTCACCGCCGAGCGCCAGTTCAAACACTGAACCGGCGCTGGGCGGCACCAGAGTTTCCTGGCTGGCCCTAAGGAGCCAGCGGATTGATCAGCACCGTCACATCGGCCGGGCCTCGGCCCCGGTAGACCGAGGCGTCTCGATCCCACGTCGTACCGTTCCAGTCGAAGGCCATCCTGAACTCAACGGTTACCGCAGTTGCGCCGTCGAATGTCATCACTGCTGTTCCCTGGACGTCAAGGCGATTGGTCATCCGGTCGGCTTGACTGACAGCAACAAACTCGCGAAGCGGATTGCCCGGCTCGGAACTCAAAGTGGCGGCGGCAC
>QIKW01000205.1 GCA_003231975.1 Acidimicrobiia bacterium | reverse complement strand
GCCTAGTCTACCGGCCCAAACCCGGAACCCGATCAGCCGAAGACCTGAAAGTGCAGATCATCGCAATACTCGAAGAAGCCGGCTGGACCTTCGAAGAACGCAACAGCCGGCGGTCATGTCAGCCCCCGGACATCATCAACGGCGGCGCAGGAATCGACCTCGTGTTTGCTGGCCCGGGTGATGACAGGGCTAACACCAAAGCCGGTGACGACGTCATCGATTTGGGCGACGGCAACAACTTTGTTAGTTCCGCTAACGGGAACGACAGCGTCACAACCGGGTCAGGTGACGACATCCTGAATTTGGGTAAGGGTGACGACGTGGCGTCGGCTGGGGCTGGCGATGATCGTATCAACGCCAGCTCAGGCAACGATTTTGTTGATGGCGGGCCCGGTGTTGATGTGTGTTTCGGTGCCGAAACCCTAACCTCATGCAACCCTTAAACTAAAGATGAGCAAACCAGATGGTAGACGACGAACTCTGCTGTCGATAGGTGCCGCCGTCTTTGGGGGGTTGGTTCTGTTGGCTGGGTGCGGGGGCACCAAGATCACCACCCAGCGGCTAGCCGAACTCAAAGCCCGCAACGCCGACCTGCTCGAACTCGAAATCCCCGGCACTGAGCGCCGCATCCGGGCCACCACCGACGACGAGCAAAAAGACAGAATCCGCAACAGCGCGCTGCGAGTCACCCTCACCTACCGCCCAACATCGCGTTCAGCGGAAGACCTCAAAGTGGAGATCATCGCAATCCTCGAAGAAGCTGGCTGGATCTTTGAACCCCACCCCGATTTCGCCCCCGCTACTCGCGGCATCGACCGAGTAGTCGTCGCAGTAGTGAAAGATAGTTCTGGTCCGAGAGTCTCGGTTGCTCTCGCACCTCAGCTCAAACCCCAGGAATCGGGCTGATGGCGTCAGTGCCGCTAACGGGGACGACACTGTCACAACGGGGTCAGGTGACGACATCTTGAACCTCGGCAAAGGCGACGACACAGCGTCTGCTGGGGCTGGTGATGATCGGATCAACGCCAGCAAAGGCGACGATTTTGTTGATGGCGGGCCTGGGGTTGATGTGTGTTTTGGTGAAGAAACCTCAGTCTCTTGCAACCTCTAGGCTACGACGATGAGCCACCCCGCGCTGGCTACACCGCGACCTCGCCTGCTGTTGGTGACTGTGATCGCTTTGGTTGGGGTGTTGGTTCTGCTGGGCGGGTGTAGTGGTGGCAGCAGGGTCACCAGCCAACGGCTGCCAGAACTCAAAGCCCGCAACACCGATCTGGTAGATCTCGAAATCCCCGGAACCGAACGCAGCTACAGCGAATCAACCGACGACGAGCAACGAAACAACCTCTTCAACCGCCCGCTACGAGTCACCGTTGTCTACCGACCCACCACCGGCACAGCAGAACACCTCAAAGCGGAGATCATCGAACTCCTTGAAGAAGCAGGCTGGGCCTTTATGCCACGAGACGATCTCGCTGTCGCCTACCGTGACATCGACGAAGTCCTCGTTTCCCTGGTGGAAGATAGTGCCGATCCGAGAGTCGCTATTCTCCTCGAACCTCGACTCATAACACTGGACCGGGACTAGGCAAGAATCCTTGGATGGGTAGGGCCGCATCCCGTCACCGGAACGACCAGTCGTTCCGGGTGATCGGGAAGGCTGGCGACGACACGGCGTCGGCTGGGGCTGGCGATGACCGCGTCAACGCCAACAAAGGTAACGATTTTGTTGACGGCGGGCCCGGGGTTGATGTGTGTTTCGGTGCCGAAACCTCAACCTCGTGCAACCCCTAAACTAAAGAGCGATGAGCCAACCAGCGGTGACCAGACGGCGACGCCTGCTAACGGTCTTTGCTATGGCGCTGCTTGGAGGGCTGGTGCTGCTGGCTGGGTGTGGTGGTGGTGCTGTGAACCCTTCCCAACGGCTGCCAGAGCTCAAAGCCCGCAACACCGACCTGCTAGAACTGGAAATCCCCGGAACCGAACGCAAAGTCCGCGAGTCAACCGACGACGAGCAACGAAACAGAATCTTCAGGAGGCCGCTGCGGGTCACCCTCGTCTACCGGCCTGCCACCGGCACAGCCGAAGACCTCAAAATCGAGATCATCGGGATCCTTGAAGAAGCAGGCTGGATCTTCGAACCTGACAGGGAACTCCGCTCCGCCGTCGCTTTCCGTGAGATCGATCGAGTACTTGTCGGGGTAGTGAAAGACGCCTCCGACCCCCGAGTCGCGGTTCATCTCAGACCTCAGCATGCGGGTGACCGACGTCGGCTTGAAGACAGGAATCCAGACTAAACCGGTCACACCGAACCGCTCGGGGCCAACGACCAGACCACAGCTCCAGCCGACGTTCGTGATGACGGGGCGCAAACTCCGTCTCCCAGCCGTTGGCTTCGGTTGATGTGTGTTTCGGTGCCGAAACCTCATCGGGTCGAAACCGATTTCACCTCTGACCGAGCTGAAGCCAGCGAAGGTGTTGTGGTGACCTCAGCTGGGCCTGAAATGCTGGGCGCTGATCTTGACGCCCTGTTCACAGGAATTCTTCAGAAACCGTTCGCGTGGGCTGGTGAGAACTATGTGGCAACCATTGGCGACACCGTCACCTTCAATGCTTCTGGGTCCTACGACGTCGACGGCCTGATCGCTTCCTATGAATGGGATCTTGACGGAGACCTCACCTACGAAACCCTCGCTAACGGGCCAACCCTCACCGTGATACCTGATGCTGGGGTGCGCACTATTGGATTGCGGGTAACTGATACCGAAGGCAACACCGCTATCGGAACCGCTTTCCTGGTGGTCACTATCGACGGCGACTCAGTCCCCACCGCCACCGACAACTGCCCCAACGAATCAAACGACGGCCAAGAAGACTACGACGGTGACGGCACAGGAGACGTCTGCGACGAAACCCCGGGCTATGGACCCCCAGCAGACGCCCAACCCCCAGACGCAGCTGACGACAGCGTCGAGCTGACAGCGGCCACCATCAGCATCGATGTTGTGGCCAATGACAGCGATGCTGACGGAGACCTCGACCCCGAAACCCTATGGATTGTTGATCCGCCGTCTCAGGGCGAAGCCGAAGTAACCGGCGGGCCGTCCCCGACAATCAGCTACACAACCCAAAGCAACCAGAACGACTCCTTCACCTACGCCGTCTGCGACGAATTCCCGACTGTGACATCGCCACCGTCACCATCACCGCCGTGAACGGACCCGTCAGCATTTGTGAGGGGCTGGTGCCGACGATTGAGGGCACCGAGGCT
>QIKW01000002.1 GCA_003231975.1 Acidimicrobiia bacterium | reverse complement strand
TACGAAGAGCGCCATCTTCACCGCTGCCTTCGGTATCACTGTCGCCGCAAGCTGCTGCAACCATGACAAAAGCCAATAGGGCGAACAGCAGCTTCAGTGCTGGTCTTTTGGATATGTTCATTTCTACTTCCTCCTGATTTGGGTGTTAACCGTAGATCTAGTGTCGAGAGAATGGTTGAGAGAGTGCCGCCGGGGCGCTACCGCGCCTAGCAAGAAAGGCAAGGGCAACAATGGTGATCACAGCTGGGGCCATGTTCGCTAGAACCGAGCCACTAACGGGGATGATATTAAGTGCTTTCCACTGCAAAACGGTGGCGTTGACCGTGCCGTACAAGAGAGCACCTACCATTACGCCAGCAGGGCGCCATGAACCAAAGTAGACAAGGGCTACGGCAATAAAGCCGAGGCCTTGGGTGAGGTTTGGCTGAAAGATGCCAAGCCCAAGCACCAGGGCACCACCAGCGAGCCCAGCCATAGCATTGGCTATGAGAATGGCTGCGTAGCGGGTGCGCTCGACCGAAACCCCGAGACTGTCGGCGGCGTGAGGGTTCTCGCCAACCGCCCGAACGTTTAGACCGAAAGTGGTCTTCGCTAACAACCAGGCCGTGAGCGGAACAAAAACGAACGCCGAATAGGTCAAGAGGTTGTGTTGGAACAACGCCTGACCGACCTTTGGAATATCTGAGAGCAAGGGAATGGCGACCGATGGCAGCTGTTTGATTGGTTTGGGGGTGCCTACGAGTTCTCGAAACAGTAGGTCACTCAATCCGAGTCCCAGAATAAAGATGCCGATGCCGCTGATGCCTTGGGTTGCTTCAAACTCAATAGTGATTACGGCATAGAGCAAGCCCATCACCAAACCAACACCTATGGCTGCCAAGCTGCCATACCAGAGGTTTCCGGTCTTGAGAACCGTGTAGTAGGCAAAGAATGCGCTCAGCTGCATGACTCCATCGACGCCAAGATTGAGCACACCGCTCTTTTGACCGATGGTCTCACCAAGACCAGCCAGTAGGTATGGCGTCGCCAGCCGGACACCAGATGCAATCGTGGCTACCAACACCGAGGCAGTGAAGAAGTCGCTCATCGGGCCGCGTCGTCGCCGGAGTCCAGCGGATTTTGGATCGGATCATCAAGCGGCCCGAACGCGACGTGGGCTAATGGTCCCGGGTCATCAGGAGGCTCTTCGGACTTGGTTACGCGATCGGCGATGCGCCCCTCGATGTAGCCCCGTAGTTTCGCGCTGCTGATAACAAACAGAACAACGATCCCGTTAATGGTTACCGCCAACGACGCCGGCACTTGAAGGGCACGTTGAAGCTGCACTGCGCCTGTCAACAAAGACCCAAATAAGAAAGCTGATGGAATGGTCCAAAGCGGATGAAGGCCACCAAACAACGCCGCAACAATCCCGTTGAACCCGGCGCTTCCTGTGAACCCGGCCGCCGAACCATCGGTGACCATTCGTTGGCCCTCGCTACCGAACACGAGAATCGAACCAGCGAGCCCGCCAAACGAACCCGAGATTGCAAGGGCGTATGTGATGTGGCGTTTTACGTTGATTCCGGCTGCCTTGGCCGCATCGGCGTTATGGCCAACAGCTCGAAGCCTGAAGCCCAAGGGGGTCTTCCAGAGCAACACGAACGCGGCAACAGCCGCGAGCACAGCTACGGGTACTCCTAGGTGCAGCCGCGTTCCACTAACCAAAGTTGGAAGGGCGGAATTGTCAGATAGTCGTTCGGTCTGTGGGATGAAGGTCCCTGCCGAGGTTTGCAGCGGATCGATAAGAGGGCCCGCCAGCAAATAGTTCATGAACTGAACCATGATCAGGTTGAGCATGATGGTGCTGAGGATCTCGTTAACGTGTGCGTGCGCCTTGAGAAGGCCAGGGATCGCTCCGGCCAGGAATCCCCCCACGGCGCCCGTAACTAGAACTAGCGGCACAAGCACAATGGCAGGCAAGTCGGGAGCGTTTAGAGCCAAGACGGTCGAGAGCAAAGCCCCAGCAATGATCTGGCTTTCTCCGCCGATGTTGATAACTCGGGCCCGAAAGGCAATGCTGATTCCGGCACCAACGAGGATTAGTGGAGTGGCCCGAACCGCGGTTGTGGCGATGCGTTCACCACTGCCAAATGCGCCTTCGAGCATCGCCTGAAAGCCCTCGAAAGGGTTCGCGCCGAGAGCAACCAGCATGATTGCTCCGAAGAAGAAGGCCGTGACGGCCGCTAGAAGGGGGACCGAGGCCCCGACCAGCTTCTTTAGCATCCGCAATCCCCAGATTTGTTCGGGCCCTATGGGTGGCTGGCGACTAGCGCGAGCTGTGCTTGAACAGGAACCGCTAGATACTGCCACATCCTGTGTCGCTCGTCGCTCCTATCGCCTTAACAGGTTGTTCAGGCAAACTGGCCCATTCGCGCTCTACAAAGCAGCTGGATTGGTCATCAGTGGGTTTACAAACTGTAAAACCCTGCAGAAGTCCCTCACCAACGAACCGGGACGCGACCAGGCCACCATCTAAGGTCGGGCGATGCCAAACCAAGCCGCCATCGTCTACACCGCCAACAAGTTCATCACGATGGACGATCGTTCACCCGCAGCCACCGCAGTAGCCACCCAGGACGGTCGAATTGTGGCAGTCGGATCGCTCGAATCGGTGATCGAATCGATAGGCAATACTCCCCACGACATCGACGAATCGTTTGCCAACCACACCGTTGTACCTGGACTCATCGACCAACACCTCCACCCGCTGCTAGGGGCGTCGACACTGGCCACTGAGGTGATTAGCACCGAGGACTGGAATCTGCCAGAGCGCACATTTCGAGCCGCGCACAGTTCCCGCGAGTACCGCGAACGCCTTAGGCAGGCTGACGCCAGGCTCGACACACCCGACGAGTGGCTGTTCTCTTGGGGTTACCACTCGTTATGGCACGGTGAACTCAACCGAGAGATTCTCGACGCAGTTTCAGCGACCCGCCCCATCGGTGTGTGGCAACGATCTTGCCACGAGTTCTATCTCAACTCAGCCGCAATCGAACTGCTCGGAATCGACGAGTCCACGTTCTCCGGACACCCCGAACATGCCTCAACCGTCGATATCGGCGAAGGTCACTTCTGGGAAAACGGATTCTTCGCTGGTTTGCTACCACTGATCTCGCCGCACTTTCTCACCCCAGAACGACTAGCACGCGGTCTTCGCCAACTCGTGGTGTACCTACACGCCAATGGTGTGACCGCGGTGAACGAGCCTGGCTATTCGAACGTTCCTGGCTTGTGGGAGCTGTATCAAGCCATCCTGGCCGACGACGACACGCCGTTCTACACATACCTGCTCGTCGATGCGCGGTCGCAAGTACAGGCAGGAATTAGTGCAG
>QIKW01000108.1 GCA_003231975.1 Acidimicrobiia bacterium | reverse complement strand
GCTGGTCGCCGATGGCGCCTACGCGTGGCTCTGTTGTTTTGGGACCTGCTTTGCAGGTCCGCCTTCGGGCCATCCAACTCATCGGGTTTTTGCTGGTCGCCGATGGCGCCTACGCGTGGCTCTGTTGTTTTGGGACCTGCTTTGCAGGTCCGCCTTCGGGCCATCCGGCTCAGGAGCTCAAAGCTTGCCTACTCCGGTCGGCAAGCGAAACAATGCCCCTAATGCGATGGCCAGGTGTCTGAAAGCCGATAGCCGGTTGGCCACGGGTCTTCGGGATCCACTTGGTAGGTGTGGTAGCCCGTGATCCACGCCCGGCCCGAGACAGACGGCACAATTGCCTGCCTGTCGCCAACCATCGCATCGGCTTCAACTTGGCCAACAAACTCGCTGCCAATGATCGACCGAACATGCAACCTTTCGCCAACCCCCAGCAAGTTCCGGGCCCGAAGAACAGCCATGCGAGCACAGACGCCGGTGCCGGTCGGGCTGCGGTCGATCTTGCCTGGCTCGATTGCCACCGCGTTCTGCATCGAAAGTGAACCGCCGCGCTTTGTGATCGGGCCGGCTATCTGACAAAAGGAGATGTGGCTCCAATCAGGGTTCTGGGGATGATCGAAGCCCAACTGTTCGGTTGCGGCGGTCACCAACCGCATCCCAAGTTTCGCAAGGTCGGCTGCCTCGCCGGGCTGAAGGGTTACGCCAAGGTCGGCGGCGTCAACCATCACGAAGGTGTCCCCGCCATAGGCAGTGTCAACGCGTACCGAGCCAAGGCCGTCCACTTCAAGAACAGCATCCAACTGGCCAACAAAGCTTGGCAGGTTGGTGAGTGTGATACGGGTGGCCTTGCCGCCCTTGCACTCGGCAACAATCTCAACCAGGCCACCAGGGGCTTCCAAAATGAACCTGGTAGTCGGTTCGTTCATCGGTATGCGGCCAGTTTCCAGCAGCACGGTGGCAACACACATGCAGTTCGACCCCGACATCGGAGGGGTGTGAACCGGTTCCATAATGATGAATCCGGCGGCAGCCCGGGGATGAAGCGCAGGCACCACCAGGTTGAGATGTCGGAACACGCCACCCCGGGGTTCTTGAAGCAGGAGATCCCTGAGTTTGTTGTCTTCGGCCAGCCAGCGAGCCTGCTGCCAGATCGTGTCACCCGGTGGAGGGGCAACGCCGCCAACAATTACGTCTCCCACTTCTCCCTCGGCGTGACATCCAACAACCTCAATTGCGCCCCACTCTCCCGGAGCGCCTCTCATAGTACGAACAGCTCGCCGGAGGGCCGAAGCTCAACAGATTCAGCGGCTGCAACTTCGTTCCAGGCGGCCCCGGTTAATACCGCAATTGGCATCACCAGCCCATACAACTCTTCGGCCACGATGGCGCCAAGGGCCAGAATCTCGTCCGGCAGGCCAAGCAGGATGGCCGCTGGTGCTGTTCTGAGGCGGATCGACTCGGCCAGAACGGAACTGGAAGATGATGAGCCTCGCGCCGCGGGCATCAGCAATACCCTCTTTGAAACCAGCAAACCGAATTGCGGATGGCGTCGATCTGAGATCGTCCCCGACCGTGCATCAAAGCCGCCCCAGAAACTGAGCGGTTCGTCAAGAACCGCAACTTGGCCCACCGCGGCCCCCGCCACCAAGATGTCCGGGGGCGTCCCGATGGCAGTTACCACGGCGTTTCACCTCGCACGATGCGTCCGGCTCTCGCCGACGTAACGCAGTCTTCGGTGGCTGCCAGAACCACGTCGACCCCAAGATTGGAGGGTGCATAGTAGGCCCACTTGGCAGAGTCTGTCATGACGGCCCCGTCGAACGGCGCCATCACCGGGGTGATGTAGGTGCATGTGTCTGTAACAAGCTGAATGCCTGCTTTCTCGATCTGGTTCAGCCATCCCCGCAGCTCAAGTTCGGCCACTACGGCTCGGCTGGTGTTGACATAGAAACTGACGTTGCGATTGATGCGACGTTGATCTAGGAGGGCAAGAAGCTTGGCGAACTGGGAGACCGAGTAGTGAGGGGCGCCAAGGCTGACTGCCCCCAACTTGTGGTGCGAAACCGTTGACAGAAGGCCCCACGCTTGACGCAGGTCGGCCAGCTCTACCAGGACTACCTCGGGGCTGCGTGTCCCTCCCGTGGCCTGAGCCAGGGTTGGTGCCTCCGGAGTGCTGCCAACCACGTGGAACATCCCAACCGATCCCGAGGATGCGGCCGTCGCTCCCAGTTCTTTCAGTTGGTCCTCGCCCATTTCGGGCATGCCAACAACCACCGGCACATGCGATCCGCTGCGCGCCCCGATGTAGAGGCCAAGAACCGACGGCAACATTTCGTTGGCCAACACTGCATCGTCTAGCCCAGCCAAATCAAAGACCAAATTGCCGTACCGATTCTGATCCAGATGCAGCCCAGCAGCAGGCGCTCGGCCTGTAATGGCAGCGCAGATATCTATGAAGTCGCCGTAGCGATGGGTGCGGGCGCCAAGAACCGAGTTGGCGAACACAACGGCGTTCGACTCGGCCCAGGCAACGTGCTGTCCAATCCCTGGCCTAACCCCCTCTTGATACGGGGCGCAGGTCCAGGTTGGCTTGCATCCCATCGATTGGTAGTGCTGCATCAACTGCCTGGCGCTCTTGGCCGCTTCCTGGCTGCCTCTGAACAGGTTGGGATGCAACAGATCAAGCGAGGCAACATTCAAGGTTGTTGGCACCCGAACGGCGGCTCCGTCAGAGACCAAACGGGCGGCAAAGTCCAGCCCAGCTTGGCCATGGAACAGACAGGAATCTATGTGTGCGCCAGAAATCGAGAGCAATTGATCGGCCCCCATAACAGCCGCAGTTCTGGTAATGATCCGCATCGCAAACCCAAGCGCGGGCCCCCTTGAGCCGTCAAGCATGGCGGCATCGTCGGCGGTGAGATCCAGTACCACACCGGTCACGCTAGATCAGAGCGGGCATTCGCCCTACTATCAGCGGAATGGTTGCGACGTTTGACCGGTTCCGCCCCCACCCCTGGCACGGGCTATCTGCTGGCCCCAAGCCTCCCGCCGAGATCGATGCCTATATCGAGATCACGCCGCTTGATGGCGTTGCGGTTCTTCTCAGCGACACCGTCTTTCACTATGCCAAGGATCTGCGTCAACTGCCAGAAGCAGTGGTGAATCGGATCGTGCACTATTTTGGGACATACAAGCTTCAAATGACAGGCGAAAAGCACAACGCAATCGAAGTGGTCGGGACCTACGGGGCAGAGCACGCCCGGGCTGTGGTAGAGGCCTCAATGGCTGAGGCTTTCCCGGCTGCGGCTCAGCCCGGTTGATGCCGCCGCGAAACGACAGAGGCCGAGCCGGGCAGCTGTCAACCAAGAAGCAACTTCTCGCCAGATTTATCGCCAGTCCATCGCCTCGCTTGATCTTGGCTGTGGCAGCAGCCATGTTGGCCGCCCGAGTCCTAATCGGTAGTTGGGGAGTGGGTGATCTTGCAGTCCTGGTGGCAACCGTGTTTCTTACCGGGTTTGTCGAGTGGACAATCCACCGCTTCTTCCTGCACGCGCCAGGCAGTTCTCGGCGGATGCAGGTCCTCAAAACTGGAGTCGGCCACCGAGAACATCACCGCGACCCCCAGAGCATTCAGTGGCTTCTGTTGACCTCTGGCGACGCCGCCCGATTCCTGGTGGTCTTCGCCGTGTTCACCATGGTTTGGAGCCTGCCGCTGCTGTTGGTAGTTGGGCGGCCCTTGTTTGGCGGGTTGGTTTCTGCGTACCTGTTGGCCGCCATAGCTTTGGCCAACTATGAGTGGACCCACCTGTTGATTCACAGCCGGTACCGGCCAAGAACTGCCCGCTACCGTCGGCTGGCGGCCAATCATCGTGTTCACCACTACCGCGGCGAAGACATGTGTTTTGGGGTTACGTCCAATCTTGGTGACAGAGTTCTTGGCACCCTCCCATCCAAATAGGGCCCATTCCAGTAGCGCAGCCCAGTAGTGCAGCCCAGGAGCGCGAAGAGGGGGCGAGGCCGAAGCCACGCCCCCTCTTTCGGATGATCAGATGTTCAAACGTTCAACGGATCAGGCAGCGCCTCGGGCTGCATCGAGCCAACCGTCAACCAATTCGCGGTTGTCGGCAATCCACTCTTGGGCGTGACGCTTCACGTCGTCTTCGGTGTTCTCACCGTTGTTGTACTTGACGTTCTGGAGCGCAACATCGATCACGTTCAGCTTGACGACCTCGAAGAGGCCAACTGCGGCCGGGTTGGCCTCGGCGAACTCTTTGTTGGCAGTGACCTGGATGTCAGCAGACTCCCAGCCCAAGTAGCAGGGGTCGTCGGTGCAGGAGTCGCCAAGGGCTGCGGGCGGTGCGCCCGAGAAGTTGAATGCCTCGTTGGTCGAGCCGTCGAGAACGTTTTCAACGCCACCCATAGCCAGCCAGAGGACGTTGTCTCCCGGCACCAGCTGGGTGAGGTAGCCGGAGGGGCTCCAGGTGTACTGAAGGGTTGGGTCACCAGCGTTTGCCCTGTTCACCGAGTCGGCGACCATGGCGTCATAGCCGGCTTTGGTTTGCTCGATGTTGTCCCAGCTGTTGAACAACAGGATGTCCTGAATGATGTCGTCGCAGGTCCAATCTTCTGGGCAGCCGAACAGGTCGGCTTTGCCGTTGTCGTCAATGTCGAACAACGCAACGAGCTCTGGGTCGTCGTTGATTTGCTCCATTGTGAGGATCCCGAACTCTTCGGCAACCGACTTGGTAACCAGAATTCCCTCAAGGCCAGACGCAACCATTTCCTCGCCGATGATCACAACTTTGTCGCCTACGAGCGTGCCGTCTGTCAGCTCATTTTCGTGCCAGCTGAGGTGACCCGGATACCAACTGTTGGCCCAGAAGTCAATATCGCCCTCACCCATTGCCGTGTATGCGTTTGAGGGAGGAAGCTCAAGGTCGGCGGGGTCGCTGACCTCATAACCCAGCTCCTGAAGCAGGGCCTGGTATATGGCTCCCTGGAAGTAGCCGGTAGACCAGTTGGCCCTGGCCATGGCTACCTCAACGCCCTCACCGGGAAGCGCATGCGGCCCGTCTTCCATGGCGTCATCCTCCATGGCGTCGTCTTCCATGGCGTCGTCTTCCATGGCGTCGTCTTCGGCGGTGGCGGTTGTGTCGTCTGCCCCTGCGCCTTCATCGTCGTCTGTGTTGTTGCCGCATGCCGCGGCAACAAGCGCCATGGACACGAGTAGCGCGAACAGTAACTTCCAGTGCTTCATATTTGGTGTCTCCCCATTATTGGTTTGTATGGCTGATTGATTGGGCCTGGACCGATTGGGCCTGGACCACTGGAACGGATCCACGGATCGCCTCCAGGCCCATCTGGCCAACGGCTCAGACTAGCCCCACGATCGGTGACTAGCTTGTCGGGTTCGTCTTTAGCACCCCAACAAGCTCGGTGATTCGAGCCCCTGATTGGGCGGGTTCTCGGCTAACAGATCCCGCCGAGGGCAGGTCGAAGTCGTCTTGGTAGAGCTTCTTCCTTGCGAAATTGTTGAGCACTCCTCGATTGGCCGAAAGCAAAAAGTAGCCTCCGAGAAAGACCAAGAAAGCACCGATTCCGCTGACAATGTTGGCATCGGTTGCCCGAACCAGACTAGCTATCCAACCCATCGAGATCGCAACCAACCCCATGGCCAGAGCGGACGAAATCGCGCTCCAGCGCCATTGAAAATGTTCATCGAAGCCAAGCAAGCCGACTGCCGGTGCCAGGGCGGCCATGGCCAGAAGGCCAATCAGCAGAGACGGAACCCCAAGGCCCGCTCCCTTGCTGCTGAGCCCGTCTATCACCAATAGGGCTCGACGGGCGCTTGCCTGAAGTGCTGAGATCTTCGTGGCGTTCACCGGGGCAAGGGAGGGATCGTCTGCCGCCTCCTGGGTGAGTTGGTCGATCTC
>QIKW01000040.1 GCA_003231975.1 Acidimicrobiia bacterium | reverse complement strand
CAACAGCAAGAATCGGGTGACTCCGCCGGCCACCCTTGCCACAATCGCTCTTGGGGTACGGCCGCGGTCTGGGTTGCGGGCCGCAACGAAGCGGGTTGACACCGCTGGCACCGTTGCGTAAGCCAGCACACTGACAGGAGGGGCCCCCGCGGCCCGAAGCGCCTTGCCAGGGCGGTCATCCAGATTTTCAACCACCTCACCTTGGAGCCTGCCCAAAACGCCTAGCTGGTAAATGCCAAGGGCAATGGCCCCCGGCCAGAGGCCAGGCAGAAAAATGAAGACTGCGAGTAACGCCCACACTGGTCAACAGCAAGAATCGGGTGACTCCGCCGGCCACCCTTGCCACAATCGCTCTTGGGGTACGGCCGCGGTCTGGGTTGCGGGCCGCAACGAAGGCCAATCCAGAAGCGAACAGTCCGCCTATTGCAACGGCCAAAACGGCAAGTGCGATGGTGTCGGCAACATCGCCGCCAAGGCCCGTCCAGCCACCGGTCCCAATTTGGGGCGGCCAGACATCGGCGGCAAGCTCCCGGCCAAGACGCTGGGTCCGTCGGCTCCACAACGAACTTAATGACAAGTCCAGATACCACCACGACAATGGGATCAGAAGCGCAACCACCGCCGCGCTTCCAGTTAGGAATGGGTCCCTCTTCGGGTTGTGGGTTATGCCCTCGAGGGCGTTCAAGTCGGTGGTGCCGTTGGCCCGTCTATGACGAACCGCCCAAGACCAACGGTCGGCCAGGCCGGACAGGATAATCAGCGCCCACAGGAGGGTCCACATTTCGTTGTAGCGAAGCGACTGGAACGAAAGGGCCAGCTGAAAACCGAGGCCTCCCACACCGACGATGCCAAGCACGGCGGCGCTGCGGATGCTGCACTCAAGCCGGTAGAAACCGTACGAGAGCAAATCGGCCGACGCCGATGGCAGAACCCCGAACATCAGGGCAGTCGATCTTCTGGCTCCCGCGGCCCGAAACGCCAACTCGGGCCCTGCTGGAACCTCGTCGATCAACTCCGAGAACACCTTGGCGGTAACGGCGCCGAAGGGAATACCGATTGCCAGAACAGCAACCAGTGGATCCAGCCCAAGAAGGTTCACCAGAAGCAGGCCGAACACGACCTCGTGAATGGCTCGTGGCGCGGCGAATCCCAGCCGCAAGCTGCGCCATGTCCACCGAGCAGCAGCCGACGGCGGCCCTGCCAACGGCCGCCAGAAACGTTCGGAGAGAATTGGGCCAAAGACAACCCCAATAACCAAGGCGAGGGCGGTACCAAGCACGGCGTATGCCAGCGTGGTGCCAGCCTCCTTGATGGTCAGCCACACGAACGATCGCGAGAGTTCGGGCCGAACCATTGCGGCGAAGAACTCCCGGACTTGGCCCCAGCCTCGCTCGTTGATCAGAGCGCCAAGGTCCAGCCCTGCCCGCTGCATCGACCAGACAACCAGGGCAACTGTTACAACCAGCCACAACCGGCGATCCCACCTTGGTTTGGCCCTGCCCGCAGCGAGTACAGGGCGTTGAGGGGCAGCGACGGTCATTCAGCAGGCCCTTGCCGCTGCTCCTTGGGTTCGATGGCGTACAAGGAGTCGAGACGGTCTGCGTCAACCTTGGCCGCGGGCAGGTCAAAAACAAGCCTGCCGTTCTGTAGACCAACGATCCGGCCGAAGTGACTTTGGGCCAGCGGAGCGTCGTGGATGCTGGCAATCAAGGTTCGGTCGTGGTCGGCATCGGCGGCCTCAACCAGAACGTCCAAGATCGCCTTCGATCGAGCCGGGTCGAGGCTGCTGACTGGTTCGTCTGCTAGCAGGAGATCTGGATCCTGGAACAGAGCCCTGGCAATGGCCACGCGTTGCTGCTGGCCACCAGAAAGGCTGTCGGTCCGCTCCCACAGTTTTTCTGGGATGCCAACCCTGTCAAGAACGGCCAGCAGCTCAAGGCGGTTGGTGGGTCGAACAAGCGACCGCAAGGCCCGAGGAAAGGACCAGTAGCCCAACCTGCCAGCCGCAACGTTGTGGGCAACCCGCAGCGAAGGCACCAAGGCGAAGTCCTGATGAACCGTTGCCACCTTGCGGCGGACCTCGCGGTACTGCTTCTGATCTATCCGGGAACTTTCGATGCCAAGAATTTCCACACTGCCAGATGTTGGAAGCACCGTTCCGTTGGCTAGGCCAATGATTGTGGTTTTTCCGGCCCCCGATGGGCCAACCAAAGCAACCCGCTCGCCCGCGCCTATGTCAAGGCTCAGCGAATCCACCGCCGGTTTGTCACCGTTGTAACGAACGGTCACATTGCTGAGCCGCAGAAGCAGCGGACTGGTGTCGATGATGGCGCTACCCCGTTATCTGCCCGACTTCGCGACCAACCTTCTCGATGTCGTCGTAGTTCGCGTTGTCGGTCTCAATGAAGGAGTCGGCGCCGAAAAAGCTGAGCAATTCGGCTTCTTCAGGCACGCTCGGGTCTAGGCCAACCAAGGCCGCAACGATCTTGGCCTCCAGCTCACCAAGTTCGGGCCTGGCCACCCAGTGATAGTTGAAGTACGGCGGCGTTTCAAAGATGAGCTGAACCTTGCTTGGGTCAACCGTGCCGTCGGCAACCCTGGCTTCCCACAACTGGGAGTTCACAACCCCCGCCTCATAGGTTCCGGCCTGGACCAGAGCAAGGGTCTGGTCATGAGAGCCTGAAAAGCCAGGTTCACCTTCAAACGAATCCAGATCCACGCCCGCCTGACTGAGGAACGACTGCGGCATCAGCCGACCAGAGGTTGAAGACTCTGACCCAAACGTGAACGTGCGGCCCGCTAGCGCGGCCAGTCCTGCAACCGAATCGATAGGGGCAAGGCCACTGTCGGTGCCAGCGATGAACACCGAGGTGAACTGCTCGTCAATATCTCGCTGGACTATTGCGTTGGCACCTTCCACCTCAAGCCGAGCCTGCACCCCGGTGAGGCTGCCGAACCAAACCAGCTGTAGGTCCCCGACTCGGAAAGCCGTAACCGCTGCGTCGTAGGCCGTAACCGGCTGGAAGCGAACCGGAACACCAACTTCAGCTGCCAAGTAATCGGC
Source organism: Acidimicrobiia bacterium (assembly GCA_003231975.1). Taxonomy (GTDB): domain Bacteria; phylum Actinomycetota; class Acidimicrobiia; order Acidimicrobiales; family SZUA-35; genus SZUA-35. The sequence continues at coordinate 660 of QIKW01000040.1, read as the reverse complement.
CAGCTTGTCATAGTTGCGAGCCAGAATCTCAGGATCCTGATCTGGTATGGCCCCAATAACCAACTCGCCGTCGATCAGGCCGAACTCGCTGGTTTCTTCGCTGCCACCACACGCTGCCAACAGCAACAAGAAGGCGACGAATGCGGCGCTGGCCGCGGGTACGTGGTTCTTACGCATCAAACACTTTCCGTTCGAGAGGAGGGGGACCAGACAGGCCAGCCAGGCACGGTACCGGGCGCCAGCGAAACTGGCATTGGGGCGAGGTCGTCATTTCAACCCCAACCTGGCGCCGCCCATTCCCTTCTGCTTGGGTCGGCTACCGCCTCCCGGGCTCCGCCCATCCAACTCACCAGCCCGCTGCGTTGCCGACGCCGTCGGCAACGCGCAACAAGATTGCATTGGGACCGGCTACCGCCTCCCGGGCTCCGCCCATCCAACTCAACCGCTCGCTGCGTGCCGACGCCGTCGGCAACGCGCAACAAGATGAGGGCGAGTTTTGAGCGAAGCGAAAAAGTTGCGAAGAGACGAGGCCCCAAAGGCCGAGGAACGGCGGCCGCTCCCGCAGGTCCGGCTCCGCCCATCCAACTCACCAGCTACTCGCTGGTCGCCGATGGCGACCACGCGCGACAGTCTTGCGTAGTCGCCATCGGCGACCAGCCA
>QIKW01000120.1 GCA_003231975.1 Acidimicrobiia bacterium | reverse complement strand
ACTGGCTCAGTAGTAGCTGGGGCGGCCGCGCTTACCGGCGGGTTCTGGGCGGTGAATCTCCCATGCATTTCGACCTGAATGTTCTCCGGAGTCTTCGCCTCGCGATGGGTCCACAACGCGCGCCGTCTGCGCTTCATCGATCGCACCCTGGGCGTCCTGCTCGCCGCAACGGTGGTCTTGTTACTCGTTTGACCAGAATCTTCAGGACTTTGGCGAGGTCGCCGAGTCGCTGGATGGATCCCGTCACTCCTGGTCACCTTCTCGTTGTCGCCAGGGCGCACCTACCGGACGTGGCGGATCTATCTGACGCGCTGGCTCACAGGCCAACCGAACCAATCGGTTGTCGAACCAGGTACAGGAGACTGAGCCCCAGCCCAGAACGACCGACCTGAACTATGCGATGACAATCGGTCTCTGGGCAAGGCATGACTTGTCGACTGCTCAGACGCCGAGCGGCTCTCGCTCTCCTCCGCTGACGTCGGTTTGGTCGAGCCGATCTGACGGGGCAGGTACAGGATCGGGGGTGCCTTCAATGTTGATGCGGGGCAGGATCCGGTCGAGCCACTTGGGGATCCACCAGTTCCTGTCTCCCAGCAGTTCCATCGTGGCGGGAACCAGCAGCATTCTGACCAGGGTCGCGTCGAGCAGCACCGCCAGGGCAAGGCCAAACCCGAACAGCTTGATCAATCGAAGATCTTCGAACATGAACGAGCCGAACACAACAACCATGATTGCGGCGGCAGCCGAAATGACCCTGGCGGTGGCTGCCAGCCCATTGGCCACAGAGTTGGCGGCGTCGCCCGTTCGATCGTATTCCTCCTTGATCCGGCTGAGAAGAAACACTTCGTAGTCCATCGACAGCCCGAACACGATTGCAAACAGCATCATCGGTACGAATGGTTCGATCGGTGCCGCTTCGATTCCAAGCAGCGATCCACCCCAGCCCCACTGGAATACCGCCACAACGGCACCGTAGGCGGCCGCTATTGAAAGCATGTTCATGACTACCGCCTTTAATGGCACCAGGAGAGAGCGGAACACCACCATTAGAAGGATGAACGATGCGGATAGGACGGCGGCGAAGAAGATGAAGACTCTGCCGCTGAGGTAGTCGGTGAAGTCGATGTTGGCGGCAGTGGAGCCCGTGACGTTCACATCCAGGCCGGACCCTCCGATTGCTGAAGGAATCACCGAGTTTCGCAGTCTGGCAACCAGCTCGCCCGTTGCCTCGTCCTGGGGCGAGGTAGTTGGAATGACCTGAAGCAGGAAGGCCACGGGACTTTCCTGATCGTTCGGGAACGGCCCAATCACCGCGGCAACTCCGTCGGTGCCTTCCAGGACTGGAACAAGCGATTGGAGAACGGCGATATCGGTCGGGCCCTGAATGGTTGAGGCCAGGATCAGCGGTCCGTTCGAGCCGGGTCCAAACGCTTCGGCCATTAGATCATAGGCTTGTCTGGTTGTTGTGGCCTCCGGATAGTTGCCTTCGTCGGAGAATCCAAGTTGCAGTTGGGTAACCGGAAAGGCCAGAAACAGAAGCAGTGCTGTGCCGCCGATGGCAGCCGGCCAAGGCCGGGCCTGGATCAGGTGGCTCCAGCGGTACCAGAACGTCTCGCTAAGTGGTTTCGGCTCGCGCCGCGGTACCTCTTGCTTGAGAGGTTTGAGCGCAAATCCCACCAGCAGCACAGCAGCGCCGGCAATAGCAGCAGCGGCGGCGATCGTTGCGAAACCGAGCCCAAACGTGAATAGGGCGACCGCAATGAGAGCGGCCGAGATCAAGCCTCGATAGCGGGTAACTTCAACTCGTTCCTGGGCCAGACCAAGCAGTGCAGGCAAAAGAGTGATGGATGCGATCATCGTGATCAGAACCGTGACCGAGGCGGCGATCCCCAGCCCTGAGATGAACTTCAATCCCATCAGAAGCATGCCTAGGAGCGAGATGACCACCGTCGTTCCGGCAAAGATGACAGCGCGTCCGGCTGTGTCCATTGCAGCGATAGTTGCGGCACGAGGATCCAGGCCTCTGGCTGTTCCCTCTCGATAGCGAGTAACTATGAACAGCGCGTAATCGATACCAACACCCAACCCGATCATGGCGCCAATTGTTGGACCGAAGTCGGGGATGCTGACGACGTTGCTCAGCAGCAGCGAAAGGCCAAGACCAACCCCTACACCACCAACAGCAACTGCTATTGGGAGCCCCATTGCCATCACAGAACCAAAGGCCAGGATCAGCACGATTACGGCGAAACCGAGGCCGATCAATTCCGATTCAGGGGGGTCAAATTCGCCAAGCACTTCGCCTCCCAGCTCTACCCGAATGCCATCGAACGCTGCCCCGTTCTCCTCGATGTAGGTCTCAATTGCCTTACCGATCACTGCCGACTCGGCCTCATCGATGTCGGCGGCAAGGTTGACCTGCGCGAACCCAAGATTTCCGGCGTTCTCGCCAGCGGGTGCGATGCTTGCCTCGAGGAGTTGCGGGTTCTCGAATGGACTTATGACCGTTGCGCCCGGGTTTTGGGGCACTCCAGAGGCCTTCGGGAAGCCTGCGTTGATCTCTTCGAAGAGACCGTCAAGCGCATTTCGAACCGAGGGATCGGCCGCACCGGCGTCGGCAACCCAGATGATGCCGCCGCTTTGCGCACTGGCGCCTTGTTCTGCGAAGTACTGGTCCATGATCACCAGCCCGTCACGTGACTCAGAGGCGGGGACGTCGAAGGTTCCGTCCCAGGCGGGCCCAACCGCAGCGGCTGCGCCAAAAACTGCAACAATTGACACCAGCCACACTCCAATTGCGGCTAAACGGTGATCAAAGAACCAGGCACTGAGTCGAGCGAGCATAAGGGAATCCTTCAAGAGTGGAATGGGGTCCAGTGAGTGCAGAGATCTGCGCTACTGCTCCGTAGCGTTATATGCTGGAATGTTCCGGAACGCAACCGAATGTGCCAGGTGCCACACGGTGAAGAGCCTTTCCATCAAAGGCTTCCCGTAACTGGAAGGTTGGGGGTCAACAGCGCTACGAGCCAGTAGCATTACGGGTTAGGTGGAAGCGAAGGACGGTAAGAATCATGCGCAGCCAACGGTCGCTCGAAGCAAGGCAGAAGGTGCTGGCCGCAGCGGTCGAAGTTCTTCTCGAGACGGGTGTGAATGGCTTCACGGTTGACGAGGTGGCCCGGCGCTCCGGAGTGGCCAAAACCACGATCTACCGTCACTTCGACTCGGGCCAGCAGCTGATGGTCGAAGGCCTGGACTCCTACGTCGCTCCTTTCCCGACTCCAAACACGGGGACTCTCCGCGGCGATCTCACATGCTTCTGCAAATCCACCGATTCGGTTCATGACAAGCCCATTCGTCGCTTGTTCCTCGAGCTGATTGCCGCCGCCCAAAGTGATCCCGAGTTGGCCCGCGTTAAGAGAGCGATGTTCGCAGAGCGCTTCGGCC
>QIKW01000109.1 GCA_003231975.1 Acidimicrobiia bacterium | reverse complement strand
CCGACTTGGATGTGCGCCGCAAACACACCGGGCGCTCTTCGATTCCAGAACCGACGGTGCAACCGTTCCCGGTTCCCCAGTCGGTAACCGAGGTGTGGCGATTTGGTGCGGTAACCGTGCTGGCGGGCCAGGTGCGACACCAGCCGGTCTATCCCGCAGTCGGGTATCGAATCGAAACACCAGACGGAATCATCGCAATCAGTGGCGACACATTGGTATGCGACGAGGTTGGCGAGTTGGCCGACGGCGCAGACGTTCTGGTTTATGAGGCGATGAGATTCTCGGTGATCGACCAGCTGCCCCCGGAGCGGAGGTTCATTCGTGACTACCACGCAGACACTTTGGCCATCGGCAAACAGGCCGCTGAGCTTGGAATACCGGTTCTGGTGCTCACCCACCTGATCCCCCCACCCCAAAACGCAGACGACCGTGAGGCCTTCCTAAGCGATGTTCGCCAAGGAGGTTTCACTGGCGAAGTGATCGTTGCCCAGGACCTGGATTCGGTATCACTGGGCTGATTGAAAGGAAAGAAACAGCGTTTAATCCTCTAAACCATTCCCCACCCCACCAGCGGACGCCAAAGCGTTCAGCTACTGCAACTGGCTGAACAACTCCACACAGAAGCTGTCCGCAGGCTCACCCGTTTCGACCAAGCCGACGTGCATATCCCCCTCGGTTACACCTCCCCAGCCCGCCACCTCGCCCACCAAGCCCAAATCAGCAACGAACTAGCCGAAACGTTGGCCAGAGTCACCCGGTTCGTCACCACCAACGAACTAACAGCCAAAGCCCTCTACACCGGCGCCCTCACAGTCAACCACGTTGACGTACTGGCCCGTAACGCCACCGGCCTCAGCCACGCCTACACCGAACAAGAAACCGAACTCATCGCCCTGGCCGAAAGAGGCGACCTCGCCCACTTCGAAAAAGCAGTACGAACATGGCGCTGGGCCACCAACCCCGCCACAGCCAAACAAGACACCGAAACCGCCTACCAACAACGCCGCCTCACCGTCAAACCCGACCTCTTCGGAGGCTGCCAAGGCCGCTTCCAACTAGACCCAACAGCAGCCGAAACGTTCCTAGCAGCCATAGACACCCAACCAGACCCACTAGACGGCCCAGAACCAGCCCGCAGCCTCGCCCAACGCCAAGCCGACGCCCTAACCGAAATCGCAGCCCAAGCCACCAACACCCAACCAACCAACGAACCCGCCCGAAACAGTAACAGCGCCTCTGGCCAGGCAAACCAGAGCAACCCTGGTTCTGGTCAAGGCGGTTCTGGTCGGGCGGCGTCCGCTCGAAATACTGAGTGTGAGTGGTCTAGTCAGCCCCACGGCCGGGCAGTCACCGCAGTGTCAGCTGATGTGATCATCGATATCGCCACCCTCACCGGCCAACCCAACCACAACCCCGCCTCCATCCGCTGCGAACTGTCACGCACCGGCGCCATCCCCCTAGCAGTCGCTGAACAACTGCTATGCGACGCCACCTTCCGCCGGGTCATCATGGACGGCCCAAACCAAATCCTCAACACCGGGCGCCCCACCCCCGACATCCCCCTCGGGCTACGCAAAGCCATACAAACCAGAGACCAAACCTGCCGCTTCGCTGGCTGCACGGCCCCATGGTCATGGTGTGACGTTCACCACCTCACCCCCAGAAACAAAGGCGGCATCACCGCCGAACACAACCTCGGCCTCGCCTGCCGCTGGCACCACACCCTCATCCACCAAGCCGGCTACAACCTCCACCGCCAACCAGACGGCACATTCCTAACCACCGTGCCAGATGTAGAAACCGACGCCTGGGCCCTCAACCACAAAGGCAAATGGGTCAAACAACACCCCCAAACCACACACCCACCCAACTAGGCCCCCACCCTTCCACGCCCGCGTTTACACCTCAGGCCCTGCCCCACCAGCCAACCCCACCATCCCAGCCAAGTGCGGCCCAACCGGGCCGCACACCCGCGCCCCCAAACCTGGCCAACAACAGTGTCAGGAACTACCTCCCTGGGATGCTGATACCGCCTTTGGGGCGATGTGTGGGCAATGCCCGCCTCGCTCCGGATCGCCGCGTTACAAGTTATGACTCTCGGGTGTCTAGCCTCGGGCAGATGTCACTTCGTCACGGCAGGCCCATGGTGGCCATACCTGGTCCGTCTGTCACCCCAGATCGAGTTCTCGCCGCAATGCACCGGCCGATGCCAAACATCTACGCAGGCCCAATTGTTGATATCTCAAACAGCATCTTTGCTGATCTTCCCGCTATCGCAGGCACCACCAGCGAGGCATTCATCGTTATCGGCAACGGCCATGCAGCCTGGCAGATGGCGGTGTCGAACACGCTGCGTCGGGGCGAGAAAGTCTTGGTTCTTGAATCTGGTGCCTTTGCGATTGGGTGGGGTGAACAGGCCGCCATGTCGGGTGCCACCATCGAAGTTCTGCCAGGAAGCGACAACACCGCGGTTGATCCACTGGCCGTCGAAGAACGGCTTCGGGAAGACAAGGATCACGAAATCAAGGCCATTGTCGTGGTGTTGACCGACACCGCAACCGGGGTGCGCAACGACATTCGAGCCATTCGGGGAGCGATCGACGCGGCCCGCCACCCGGCCCTCTACATGGTTGATGCAATTGCGTCCCTGGCCTGTGACCCATTCCAGATGGATGAGTGGGGAGTAGACCTCACGGTCTCTGCCTCTCAGAAGGGCCTGATGACCCCACCCGGTCTTGGGATGGTTTGGGCTGGCGAAAAGGCTCTGGCCGCCCATGATAGAGCCGACATGCGGGTTGGCTATATGGACTGGGCATCCAGAATGAACGCAACCGCCCACTACCACCTCTACAACGGCACGCCTCCAATCTCCTTGATTTATGCGCTGCGTGAAGCACTCGACATGATCCTGGAAGAGGGCCTTGCCAATGTGTTAAGGCGTCACGAAATACTTGCCAAGTCGGTGTGGGCGGCCGTTGAGGCTTGGCACACCCCAGACGGGTTGAGCCTGAACATCGCAGATCCGGCCGCCCGTTCAAACGCCACCACCACAATCACAACCGGCTCGATAAATCCCGATGAACTTCGGAGAGTCTGTGAAGAAGAGGCTGGGCTGACCCTTGGCCTCGGCATCGGGAACTTCGGCGGCCGCGGCTTTCGAATCGGCCATATGGGCCACCTCAACCCACCAATGCTGCTTGGCACGCTTGGCACCGTAGAGGCCGGGCTGGCGGCTATTGGGTCGCCGACCGGATCCTCGGGAGTTGCGGCCGCGGCGGCAACGATTGGTGAGGCGCTGCGAGTCTGAGCTAAACGGCTGCCAAGACTGTGGCCCGGTTGGCGTTCAGCCTGATGGCGTCGACTATTTCCGCGGTGCGAGTTGTGGGAAGGTCGTGGCCCATATCGGGAAACATCAGCAGCCTGGAACCCGGCGTCGCTTTCGCGGTTGCGATGCCGCCCGATGGCAGCACCAGCGTGTCTTGGAGGCCGTGGATCACCAGCATCGGAGCCGTCACGGTGCCCAATCCCTTGGTGCGGTCTGGGCTGCCGAGGATTGCTGCCCA
>QIKW01000080.1 GCA_003231975.1 Acidimicrobiia bacterium | reverse complement strand
GGCTTCCTGAGGGCACGTGTCCAAACCTGCTTCTTGGGCCAACAGCATGAAGGTTTGCAGAAACATGCCTAGGTCAGACCACTGAGGCGGGCCCATCACGCGGTCAATGAAGCAGAAGAAAGCGGCCGGGGCTCCGAAGAACTCGAAGTTCTTCGCCATCTGAGCCAGGCGGGCAGGCTTGTCGTCTCGGGGAATCCCAATTAGTGAGTACATGTCTTCGCCCAGCTCGAATCGAGACGTGCGGTAGGGATCTTTCAGCTTTGGCGGGTAGATGTCGTAGGCCGGGGGCTCTATTTGGCGGCTGGCCAGGAATGTCAGGAACCGAGCCATTGATGGGCCGTTCACCACGAATATCCGCCACGGCTGCACGTTGCCCCCAGACGGCGACCTCGCTGCTTTTGTCAGAAGCTCGGCAATGAGCTCGTTCGAGACGGGATCGTCAAGAAACGCCCGTACAGACTTGCGGCGGTACACAGCGGTTGTCACATCCATGCCCAGCACGATGCCAACCAAGCGCTACTGATCACAACAGCCCTAGAAGCGGGGCCTCGCCACGGTTCTCGGTCGACAAGTGGCGATAGCCGCTGACCGGAGCGGGGTGGCGAACCGGCCAATACGGCTGGCCGCTATTCGTCGACAGTGCTTTCGTAGTGCTTGGCCCCGGGCCCCTGAGGCGAGCGAATGCCGCGGAACTCCCAGTCGCCGCCAAGTGCGGTTGACAGCACCTCTTCTGAAGACGACGGTTGGGCCCCAACGTCTTGCCTGATTGGTTCTGGGCCAGTAACGATGCGGTTGCTGAGCGTTCCGAGACCTTCAACCGTTACCTCAACTGTGTCTCCTGGCTGGGCGGGGCGGCTATTGGCGGGCGTTCCCGAAAGCAACACGTCGCCGGGCTCAAGGGTGATGCTTCTGGCGATGTCGGCAACCAGGTAGTGCATGTTCCACTTCATTTCGTCTGTGTTGCCGTCTTGGATCACTTCGCCGTTCACGATGGTCTGGATCCGTTTCCCGGCGAAATCCCAATCGGTCACCAGGCCGGGGCCAACCGGACACAGTGTGTCTGACCCTTTTACCCGCAGCATCGATCCGGCATCGGTGTCTCGAAAGTCGTGCAGCCCGTAATCGTTGGCAACCGAGTACCCGGCGATGTAGGCGTCGGCGTCGTCTGGTGCGATATTTCGACAAGTTCGGCCGATGATGATTGCGATCTCGCCCTCGAAGTTCAGCCACTGGCAGCGTTGGGGCCGAACAACGTCGGCGCCATGAGAGTTCAAGGCACTGACCGGCTTGTGAAAGTAAGTTGGGGCGGCTGGCAGCTTGGTCATGAACTCATCAACCCGGCTCTTGTAGTTCAGGTGAACGCAGATGATCTTCGAAGGGTTTGTTGGGGCCAGGTGAACTGCGTCTTCCACCCCGATGCGGCGGCCGTCGGCGGCCACCAGGTTGTCATCGACCCGTTCAACAAGGGCGGGGTATCCGTCAAGCAGGATGCGGCGGAACTCTGGCATGGCGCTCCAATCGGTGGCGAACGTTTGGACCCAAACGATACTGTGCGGGGATGACTGAGGTTCACGGTTTCATGTTTCCCCGCTCGGCCACCGGAGCTGCGTCGCTAGTGCCTGCTCCGCCCTGGCACTATTCCGGGGCGATGCTGACGCTGGAATACCGAGCCGATCCGGCTGCCGTCGCCGAGCTGTTGCCTGCCCCTCTGGAGCCGGCCGACCAAGACCCAGGGGCAGTTGCCGTTGTTTGGGCCGACTGGCAGAGCTGTTCTGAGAGCGGGGGCGAGTTGCTTGACCCGGTGCGCAGTCAGTACATGGAAGTGTTCCTGGTAGCCCGCTGCAAGTATCAGGGCAGGCACTTCTCTCGCTGCCTCTACATCTGGGTCGACAGAGACTACGCCATGGTGCGAGGCCATCATCAGGGCTATCCAAAGAAGCAGGGCAGCGCCTTCCTCACCCGCCCGGTCACCGTTGGTAAGGCGGGGCCTCGCCTCGAAACGGGCGGGCGCTTCGGCGCCACTTTGGCCGCCTATGACCGTCGGCTGATCGAAGCAACGTTCACCATCACCGGCCCCTCAGACGACGCGGGCTTCGTCAACGCCCTACCTATGATCCACAATCGTTGGATGCCTGCCATTGAGTCTGACGGCTCCGACAGTTTGGATGAGCTGGTAACCATGCAGGGATATGACGGAGAAGTTGGCCGAAGCTTCAAGGGCGATTTCGAGCTGAGCTTCATGTCGTCCCCGGTCGAGGAACTTGAGCGACTGGCGCCCCAGGAGTTCATTGCCGGGTACTGGCGAGAGGTTGGGGTTTCTTGGCGTCAGGGAACCACTCTGCAAAGGGTGGTTGCGCCTGAGATTCCGGAACGGGACGCGCCCAATGCCTAGCGGATTCTCTTCAGGAGATGACGACGATCTGATCCAGGCCGAGAGGGATGTGCGGGCCAGGATTGGCGACATGGAAATCGACTTCGACGCCATGGCCGCGGTGTCGAACGTATTTCGGGTGGCCAACACCGCCCGTTACCACATGGAACGGACGGTTTTGGCCGAACACGACCTGTCGTTCCGTGCCTTCACCGTGCTTTGGGTGCTTTGGGTTTGGGGAGAACGAGAGGCCCGCCACGTTGCAGCCGAGGCAGGTATCAGCAAGGGCACCCTCACCGGCGTTGTCTCGACGCTTGAAAAGCGCGGCCTGGTTGCCAGGCGCACCCACCCAATCGACAAACGGCTGGTTCTGGTTTCGGCAACGGATCAGGGGCAACGCACCATGGAGAAATTGTTTCCGGTTTTCAACAGGGAGGAGCGGCGGCTTACCGCAGACCTCGATCCTGAGCAGAAGAAGCTGTTGGCAGGCAGCCTCAGATCGATCTTGAGGGTGTTGGAGGAACCGGGCTGATGGTGGAAAGACGGGTCACCATCGAGGGCATCTCGGTCTCAACCGAACACCTGATAGGAGGCCAGCGGCTTGGGTCGGCGGCAACATTTGAGTGTCGTTCGCCAATTGACTGGAATCACAAACTGGCAGACGTGGCAGCAGGCGATGCAGCAACCGCCGACGCAGCCATGGCCGCTGCAGTGGATGGATTCGCCGTCTGGTCTGGCTGTGAGCCCAACGAAAGGGCCGCGCTGCTGAGGCGTCTGGCCGACCTGATCGATGACAACAACGACAGCATTGCCCTGATCGAGACCATCGACATGGGCTTCAAGTACAGCTCGATGCAGCAGCGGCTGGTTGCCAGGGGCGCGTTGAACTTCCGAACCTACGCCGGGCTGATTGAGAGGTGGGAAGATCAGCGATGGGAGGCAAGAGGGGCCGACCACATCGTGCAGCGAATGCCAGCTGGGCCCGCCGTGATCATCACTCCATGGAACGCTCCGTTCATGCTGAGTACCTGGAAGGTTGCCCCTGCGCTGGCTGCGGGCAACAGCGTTGTTTTGAAACCGGCCGAGTGGTCTCCGCTTTCGGCTTCTCTGCTTGGCGACCTGTCGGTTGAGGCAGGCTTTCCCCCTGGAGTGTTCAATGTTGTGCAGGGGATTGGGAAAGAGATTGGGGCCGCGC
>QIKW01000244.1 GCA_003231975.1 Acidimicrobiia bacterium | reverse complement strand
AGACCGGATAGAGCTGCCCGCTGGCTCGGTCGCTAGTTACGGATTGCCAGTGATCATGGCCATGATGTCGAGAATCTGGTGGGTGGCTGTTGGTCCAACGTTTCCGGTTGGGTTGCCGCACCGTTCGAGGGCGACGGCTCGGAGTTGTTCCACAAGTGCGCAGTTGGCTTCGTGCAGGCCGTTGGTTTCGTTTGGCTCTATCTCGACATGGCTGGGAAAGACCCGCCGAGCCGAGGTGAGCGGAACAATGAACACCGTGGTTGGGCGGAAGCGAAGAAAGCCATCGGCGGTTAGCAGTATCCCTGGCCTGACGAATCCGGCTTCGGAGCCAATTGGCAGCCCGAAGTCGACTGTGACGATGTCGCCGAAGTTCACGGGCTTGCTAAATCAGGGTTCAGCCATCGATCTCGTTCGCGTGCATACTCGTTCCAGCCGCTCTGATCTGAGCGGAGTGTTTGTTCGGCGTCGGCCATGGCGCGGTAGAAATTGTTGCGACGCAGTGCTTCTAAAGCCTGGTCGAGAGTGTCGGCCATGGTGGCCTCGGATTCCTCGGCTAGCAGACGCAGGCGGTTTCTCTGCTCAATACTGACGCGTATAGTGGTAGACTTAATCATCAGACTGATAGTCTACACGTGGTTTGCTCAACAGATAGAGACGCCCAGATCTTCGGCGGGCTCGGTGCCCGCCGGTCAAGTTCGAGGCGGTGGTGGCCCAATCAGTAGGCGCACCGAGTGTGACCGAGACTTGCTGATCTAGTAGCTTCGTTCAAGCGGTCGTGCCACGCAACGGCGCTAGGCCGATCAAGGGATTTGGGGACCAGCCGATGAGCTATGACACCAGCGAACAAGAACTGCCGCCTGTTACCGATTGGGTGAACGATTGGGACTGGTTGGACGAGCAGTGGGGCCCGAACGCCATTGACATCTGGAACCAGCCGTGTCGCCGATGGCAACAACTGAGCGCTACGGGCGGGCCCACATGCCAGTAACCATGGCCGCGGTTTCCGAAGTAGCCCACGACACCGAACATTTCTCATCCGTATTCGTTTCGGTTGCCAGGCCTGATGCGCCCCGGTTTCCCGCCCCACCAATCACCTCTGACCCGCCAGACCACAAAGCTCACCGTCGCCTGTTACTGCCATCGTGCAGCGCGAAGGTTGTGAACAGCAACGCCATCCGCCGATACGTCCCAAGCTGAACCGTTGGGTCGGCGCCTCAGGAGCAAACGAATTGGTTGGGTGTTTTCAACGCTTATGGTTGGGATGATGTTGTTTGGAGTGTCATCTTCAGTGGCGAGTTCTCGAACCGGTACTACAGCGGAGCGAACGCCTATGACGGCGAGATCTGCTGAGATGCGGGGGCCGTTGTGGGTGCTGAAGCGGTTGGCGATTCCTGGGTTGGTTTTGGTGTTTGCTGGGTGTGTGGCGGCTGATCCTGAGCCTGACGCTGCTGGCACGGTGCCCGCCACCACGACTTCTTTGGTTCCCGGAACGCTTGAACCGCCCGAGCGGGCTAACCCCGTCTATCAAGTGACACCTTCGCTGGTTGAGCGCGGCGCCGGTATTGAGGTGGACGGCATTGTTCTCACCAACGCCTGTATCAACCCCCAATTGTGGACCGGAAGTGAATGGGAGATTGCCTTGTTTAGTGTTCGAGACGAGGATACTGGTCTCCTAGTGACGGGATTTCGGAGAATGGGCCCGGAATTCTCCATCGAATGCGCACTCGAAGGGGGTGCGCCGCCGCGTACTCCCTTCGACGTTGCAGTGCCCATTGATGCGGAGCCTGGGATCTACCGCTACTGCGACCACAGGGTGCGTTGCTCCAACAATTTCGAGATTCTCTAGCCAGATGGGCGCCGCCGCCTGAGACACCGCCTCGGTGATTGGGAACTGGGTTGTGGTTTTGGCATTCCTGATGAGGTGACCGGGCGTTCGGTGCTGGGGTTCTGGAGGAATGACCCTCAGTTCGACGAGGCGTTCAGGTGCGAGGATCTAGCGCTGCCGCCGCTTGTCCCTAGCGTGATGAAGGTCCCGCTGAGCGCAGTGCCTGGCACTTATCGGTTGTGTGACAACAGGTTGCGATGTTCCAACAATTTCGAGATCCCCTAGCGAATCGGGTTCGAGTGTGGTTGCAATTGGTCGGGATGGCGGAGGAAATGATGGGACTGGGTTCGCGAGGAGACGTTGTGAAGAGGCTGGCGACGGCAGGGCTAGTGGCCACGGTTTTGGTGTTGGCGGGGTGCGGATCGGCCGATCGCGACAGGGAAACCGCTGCCAACGATCTTTCGGTGAGCACCACGTCTGAAGTGACCACCACGTCGGAGGTTGCGAGCATTCCAGCGGTGATCACCACATCTGTAGTCTCAACTTCGGAGGTCACGACCACGTCTGAAGTGACCACCACGTCAGGGGTTGCGACCATTCCAGAGGTGACTACCACGCTTGCTGTCTCGACTACTTCGGAGGCGTCGGAGCCAGCTCGGGATGGCTCAACGGTTTCTGTGCCTGACTCTGGTGTTGAGACTTCGCCGATTGAAAATCTGGCCGACGATATTTTGCCTCCCGAGTATGCGGGGGGATACTTCCCTCGCAGTGATCTGGCCGCGGTTGAGCGGCACCGCCGGGTTCGGGCCGAGATGCAGTTGAGTGATGATGAGGAGCTGGTTGCCACATTGCTGAACACGCCTGGCGCCGCAGCTCAGATCAGGGAGTACGGCACTGTCCTAACCCAGACCGAGCAGGCCAAGTTCGACACCTTGCGAGCTCAGGACGATGAGCTGAATGCGCTGACCACTGAGTTGTCCGAGCTTGGTGGTTACGCCCTTGGTCGTCTGGTGTGGGATCCGTTTGATCCGCTGATTCGCACCGGCGTGGTATTTTCGGTAACTGAAGAGTTCGCCGATCAGGCCAAGGCGCTATTGGCGGCTCGGCCTATACCTGGCTTGGTGTTTGAAGTAGAGATAGTGCTTCATTCCTGGGATGACCTTCGGGATCTCGCCCAGCGGGTGCGTGACGCGGCCGAAGCGAGGGATCCCTCCCTCCTTGGTTTTGAGCCGCCCGCTGATCTGGCCGAGGTGATTCGGGCCGGAGGGATTCTGACTGCCGGCTATTCCCTCAGAGACAACACGGTGGAGATCTATACCGAAGATCCGGGGCTATTGGCCCAGGGCGAATATCGCGGTGAGGTTTCGCTGAGCTACGAACTCCCAATCATCGCCCAGACCGGATAGAGCTACCCCTGCTCGGTCACCAGTTACCGAGTGTTTGTCCTACCGGGTGTGCTACCATGGCCGGGTATGGCGCTAAGAGAAAAGAGATCCATCTCCTTGCCTCCTGAACTTGCAGTGGCGATTGATGCAGCAGCAGCGGCCCAAGGCGCCACGGTGAGCGCATGGATTGCGCAGGCGGCGGCCGATCGGTTGAGCTTGGAGAAGGGACGGCGTGGCATAGCTGAATGGGAGACCGAAAATGGGCCCCTCACTGTGGCTGAACTCGCTGAGGGATTGACAAGAGCTCGGGCGCTACTGGCAAGACCAGGGGCGCAGGCGCAGCGGGCGTCGTGATGTTCGGGGTTACCTACGATACCGGCGCCCTTATTGCAGCTGACCGAAACAATCGCGCCATGTGGGCGCTGCATGCTGGATTTGTCGCCGAGGCGGTGGCCCCGACCGTCCCGGCGCCGGTCTTGGCTGAAGCATGGCGCGGCGGGCCGCGCCATGCCAACCTGGCACGGATCCTCGGGGCCTGCCAGGTCGAGGCTCTCTCAGAGGATCAGGCCAAAGAGGTAGGCGAGCTAGCCGCCAAGAGCGCCCACGATGACATCGTCGACGTCACCGTTGTTGAAGGAGCGATCCGTCGCCAAGACGGCGTTGTGACGTCGAACCCCACTCACATCCGCTTGGTTGCCGACGCAGCAGGCACAAGGCTCCAGATAGAGACGATCTAGCCATCTCGCCCTTCGCCTACCTCACACAACGCCGGTGTGTCATTGAACTCCCAATCATCGCCGAGACCGGATAGAGCTGCCCGCTGGCTCGGTCGCTAGTTACGGATTGCCAGTGATCATGGCCATGATGTCGAGAATCTGGTGGGTGGCTGTT
>QIKW01000141.1 GCA_003231975.1 Acidimicrobiia bacterium | reverse complement strand
ACAGCATCGAGTCGATGTTGCCCTTGATGGGATAACCCTCGGGCATGTCTCGTTTGTTGTCGGCAAACGGAGCATGAGACCCACTGCCATAGGGGAATCGCTGATCGCCAACCACCGAACGCAGGGAGGCTTCCGCGGTTGCGTCTGCTGCCTCTTTACGGGCTGCTTTGGCTGCTGTTGTTGCGTCTGCTGCTTCCTTGCGGGCTGCTTTGGCTGCTGTTTCAGCCTCTTTGCGGGCTGTGTCGGCTGCTGTTGTTGCGCCAGCTGCTTCCTTGCGGGCCGCGTCTGCTGCCTCGCGGGCAGCATCGGCCGCCGCTGTGGCATCAGCTGTTGCCTTTTGGGCTGCGCCGGTTTTTTGTTTGGCGGCGTTGGCTGCATCTTGGGCGGCCTTTGCGTCGCCTTCGGCAGTGGCTAGCTTGGACTTGAGATCGTCGTTCGCGCCCTCGGAACTGGCCAGTTGGCCACGCAAAGAGACCAGTTCGGCCTCGGCGTCGGAGTCGCCACCGGACATGGAGGCACCGGTTGCCACAGCACCTGCGGCCGCGGCGCCCGCCAGGCCAAGCACGCCCGGTCCGCCGTCGCTGTCTGGAACTTCGCAGACGTGGCCGTCAAGCTCTGATCTCAGGCCGTCACGCTCGGCGCCAACAGAGGCAAGCTCTTTACGAAGCGATGTCAGCTCGGCGTCTGCGCCTGCGCTAACACCGTTGCTTGAGCGCGAAGCCTTTTGGCGCATTGTCTCCCATTCGGAGTACTCAATCTTGGTGCGGCGCCACCTCCAGAAGAGCCACCCAAAAAGTAGCCCGATCAGAAAGGCGATGATCAGCGGGATCACGATCTCCCAGAAAACCCAACCCATGGTTCTTTCCCCTTATGTTTGCGTTCGGAAACGGTTGTTTGTTGGTCGATTAGAAAGCGGCAAGTGCGGTGAGTGCAACGCGGCGGTTGGCGGCCTGGCCCTCGTCGGTGGCGTTGTCGGCGATCGGTTCGGTCTCGCCTGCACCTCTTGATTGCAGTCGGGCGGCGCTAACCCCAGACTCGACGAGATAGGCCTCCACCGAGGCGGCCCTGTCTTCGCTCAGCGCTTGGTTCAGGGCATCGTCGCCCCTGTCATCGGTGTGGCCTGCAACTTCCACCACGGGCCGCTGGAAGGTGTCCATCAGCCCAACGACCTTGTCGAGCGTGGTCCGGGCGGTGTCTGTCAGTTCGGCTGAGTTGGTTGCAAACACAACGTTCTCAGCGATCTCGGCCTGCAAAGCGTCAAGCTCAGATTGCAGAAGCACGATTTCCTCGGCGACGAGGTCTGCATCGCTTGGTTCGACCGCGATGTCTGCATCGCCTGCCAGCGAGGAGCCAGCCAGGGAGGCACGAATTGCGTCGGCGTCGGCGTCGCTGGCTGCGCTGCCTACGAAGTTGAGTGAGGTGTCGGAAAGGGTTGCAGTGCCTGCCGATCCGTCTGGCATCGCGCTGATCAAGGCGGCGAGAGAACCAACCCGGTCGTCGGCCCCGGGCGTTGCTTCGCCCAAACCGCTTACCGTGAGGTTATCGACGACGTTTCCGGCGCCGAACCTGGCTTCGGCCGCGTCAACTAGCGCTTCGCGTTGAGCTTCGGAGAGCACAACCCCGCTGAGCACCACAGATCCCTGGTCCATCTCGGCCACAACATCGGTGGGCCCGGGGTCAGGCTCTGGTGCGGGCTCTGGCTCTGGTGCGGGCTCTGGCTCGGGAACAGGAGCAGCGGTGAGATCGAGGTTTAGGTCTCGGATTCCGTCAAAGCCGCCAACCGCAGCCTGGATATCAGTGCTAGCTGCACCGGCGGGAAGGATTCCCTTGATCGAGAGGTCACGGTAGTTGGCATCGATCTGGAAGTCGTCTGGATTAAAGCCGCCTGCTCTCAGATCGGCTTTTGCCTGGTCGACTACCTGATTTTCATAGATAGGGACCATCACCAGGGTCAAGAGGGCCACCGCGACGGCACCAATGAGAAGCGCCAGGGGCAGCAGCTTCTGCCAAGGCCACGGGAACTTGCCGTTCTTTTCGTCGACCCAGTACGTGACGTCTTTTCGACGCGTGGCGACGGTTGTCTGAGTATCCGCGCTGCTGCCGGACGTGGATGAACTCACGCTTGCCTCTCTCTCACCGGTGAGGGCCGGTGACTTTGCCTAGGGACAAATGGACTTCGTTAAGCTACGGGAACATTCGGTCGTTGTCGACTGTTACGCAAAACTTTGTTGAATTCGGCCCCTCGTTTAGCAAGAATCAAGGGGTTGACCCGAACCAGATTCGATTGAGTTCTTCCGCGGTTCCGTCAACGTTCATCAAGAGGACAACCTCGTTGATCGACTCTCGCAGGGGACTTCTCGAAGGCAGAGCTATGCCGTACTTATCGGCCTTGAACACCCCGCCAGCGGGCGTAATGGAGCCGCTGAAGTCGCTTTGTGCCCGCCAGGCCAGAACTGGTGCATCAAACACGATTGCTTCGACTTCTCCCAGGTTCATTGCCTCAAGAGCATCTTCAAGCGTCGCTGCTGCGGTGTATGAAATTCGCCGATCGTCCAGGAACTCCGCTGGCGCCGTGCCCTCAACGGTGATAACAGATCGGCCGGCCAGGTCGTTCACGCCACTGATTGGGGACTGCAACTCTTGCACGGTAAGCACGCTGGTGATTCGGGCAGTTACGTATGCCATAACCAACAGCCCGATCAGCATCCATAGAATGGCCAGCAGCCGCCCGGTTGTGCGCCTTATCTCCTTTACTGCTTCGCCTCCGGTGATCACGTTCACCGTTGACCACCACAGCGCCTCGGTGATTCCTTCACGGTATGGCGCCGGAAATGCTGCGTTGTGAGATCTCTCGGTCCACCACACGGCGTGCGAGACAATCACAATCAATCCGACAAGGGCCAACATCGGCACCAGCGCAGACCAAGTGATTAGGGAAGCCATTGCCGAACGAAGCGGCGTTCCGCTTACAGGGGTGACATAAACCTGAAGGCCAGCGTCGAAGTAGGCGTGAGTGAAATCCAGCCGCAGCTCCCGGTCGGGAGTTATTGAGATACCGGCGATTGCCACGTCGGCTTGGCCGTTTTCGACTGCATCGAGGGTTTCACCAACCGTTTCGAAGATGATCCACTCTGTTGTTACGCCAAGTTCGTCTGCTATGTGGTTCCAAACATCGATGCTGTAACCCGATGGTTCAGCACCGTCGAGAAACACGAAGGGTTCAAGCGGTTTGGTTGCAACTCTGAGGGTTGAGCCGGGTTCTCCAGTGGCCGGGTCTGACTGTGCTTGAGCACCTGCGGGCGCAAAGAGCGCGAACAAGATGATCAGAGCCAGGGTTAGAAGAGAGCGCGGACGGCTGGACAACACAGCGGGGAGCCTAATAGAGCGGCTCTCATGTTGGGGTCTGTTGTTGCAGACCCGCCTTCGGCCATCTGGGTTAGGGGGTTCTTGCTGGTCGCCGACCCATTGATTTTGCGAACTGGCATCGATTAGGTGCGTTTTCGCCACTATTCCGAGCCAGTTCGGTCTGGGAGGCGGTAGGCCACCGCCGTTCCTCGGCCTTTGGGGCCTCGTCTCTTCGCAACTTTTTCGCTTCGCTCAAAACTCGCCTGGCACTGTG
>QIKW01000052.1 GCA_003231975.1 Acidimicrobiia bacterium | reverse complement strand
ACGAGGAGAACCCAGCTGCCTCGGCAGCCTGGATGTCGCTTGTGATTGCCTGAAGGTCTGGGCTGGCCAGCAAGGCCGACCCGTTGATTCCAATTCGCATGGCAAGACCCTAGGTCCCAAAGCAGTTCCCCACGAGACGATCGCTTGGTTTGTTGGGGTTTGCTGGGCTAGACCCGCTCCAGATAGCGGCGCAGTTCCCACTGGCTCACCTCTTCGTCAGGCCAGTCTGCGCCGTCTCGCTCGAACGCGGCCAACTCTTCGTCGGCCAGGACGGCCAGGTGTTCGTGAACCGTCTCGCCAAGTACATCGCGGCCAACGTTGCTGGCCCTGAACAGATCCCTGGCTTCGGTCAACGAAGTTGGAATCGTTGGGAGGTCTGGGTCGGCCCAGGCGTAGCCCTCGTAGCTGCTGGCAGGTTCAAGCTCGTTCTCGATCCCGTATCGGCAGGCCCCGATGGCGGCAGCAATGAAGACGTAGGGGTTCACGTCGGCCCCTGCGGGCCCAAACGTTTGACCATCTGGGAGTTACCGACAAGCCGCTGCAAACGGCCCGAGCCGCGGCCAAGTTGGTGCTGAGCCGCTAGCTTTTGGCTGATGCCCGAAGCGCCAACCGCCGATCTGGACCCGCTGGACTGCTGGCCCGAATTGGGGCCCTCGACACGCCTGGGGCCGGCACAGGTGGCTTGCTTGACCCGCTAGTGGCTGCGGAGCTCTTTGAGGCGCAGGTACGGTCTCGGATTGTTGACCATGTTGCCCGTTGGCTGCGGGCCGAACATGGCGTTGGCTATTACACCATCGGCTCGGCGGGTCACGAGTCGAACGCCGCGGTGGCAATGGCGCTTCGGCCAACCGATCCTGCCTTGCTGCACTACCGCTCTGGCGGCTTTTACTTTTCGCGGGCTGCGCAGGTGGCAGGTCAGAATCCGGTAGGCGATCTGTTGCGGGGGATGCTGGCCCGGTCTACCGATCAGATCGCAGGCGGCCGCCACAAAGTGTTCGGCAACCAGGCGCTAAGCATCATCCCGCAAACCTCAACAATCGCTTCGCATCTGCCGCGTGCCGTAGGCCTGGCTCTGAGCTTTTCCCATGTGGCGGAGATCCAGCCAACGTGGCCGGTGGACTCTGTTGTGGTGTGCAGCTTTGGCGACGCGTCGTTGAATCACTCAACAACTCAGGGTGCGCTGAACGCGGCGGCCATAGCGGCCTACCGGGGCGATCGGGTTCCCATCTTGTTCGTGTGTGAAGACAACGGCCTCGGAATCAGCGTGCCAACACCGCCGGGCTGGGTCGCCTCGTCAACAGAGCAGCGGACCAACCTCTTGTGGGCCACTGCTGATGGCAACGATCCGGCCGCAGTGCTTGGCGAAACGGCGATCTTGGCCGAAGAGATTCGCCGAACCGGCAGGCCGGGGTTCTTGCATCTGCGATGTGTGCGGTTCTTGGGCCACGCTGGCACCGACGTTGAGGCCTCGTATCGCAGCCCTGCTGATCTACGGGCCGACCTCGATCAAGACCCGATTCTGGCCACTGCCAAGGCTCAGGTAGCGGGCGGCGCCTGCCGTGGGGCCGACCTGGTCGCCTGGTATCTGGACGAGCGAAGCACGATTCGCCGCAGAGCGCTTGAGCTGACCGAGGAGCCCGAACTGCTCAGCGCAGCCGAAGTGATGGAGCCGCTGGCCCCGCAGCGCCCCGATCTGGTGATGGCGGCGACCACTCCTGCGGCAGCCCAGGCAGGCGACACAACGCCCGAGACTCTGGCCCAAGCTATCAATCGGTCCCTGTCAGAAGTCATGGGGGAAGATCCAAGTGCCATTGTGTTCGGCGAAGACGTCGGCCTGAAGGGCGGCGTCTATGGCCTGACGCGTGGTTTGCAGAAGCAGTTCGGATCCACTCGCGTGTTCGACACGATTCTTGACGAACAGTCGATCCTTGGGTTTGCGTTGGGCGCCGCGCTCAACGGGCTGCTGCCGATCCCCGAGATCCAGTACTTGGCCTATCTCCACAACGCCGAAGACCAAATTCGGGGCGAGGCGGCCTCGCTTGCCTTCTTCTCAAACGGGCAGTTCCTGAACCCGATGGTGATCAGGATTGCCGGCTACGGCTACCAGCGGGGTTTTGGCGGCCATTTCCACAACGACAATTCAATTGCCGTTTTGCGAGATATTCCTGGTTTGGTGATTGCCTCGCCAAGCCACCCCAGCGATGCCGGGGCGATGCTGCGTACCTGTGTGGCCGCGGCCAAATCCCAGGGGACGGTTTCGGTTTATCTGGAGCCGATAGCCAGGTATCACACGGCCGATCTACACGCCGAAGGCGACGGGTTGTGGCTGGCCTTGCCCAGTTACAACCACGTACCCATTGGCGCGGCCCGCACCTACGGTGACGGCAAAGACGGCACAATTCTCACCTGGGGCAATGGGCTGTTCCTTAGCCTCCGGGCTCGCAAGCGGCTGGCCGCACAGGGCCAGAATTGGCGTGTGGTAGACCTGCGCTGGCTGGCCCCGCTGCCCGTTGACGACATGCTTCGGGAGGCCGGGGCCACCGGTCGGGTTCTGGTAGTTGACGAAACAAGACACAGCGGCGGAGTAGGCGAGGGCATCATCGCCGCGCTGGTAGAGGGCGGTTTCGCCGGACAGATCGGCCGGGTGGCGGCCGCTGACTCTTTTGTTCCGCTGGGAGCCGCCGCCAGCCTGGTTCTGGTTTCCGAAGAGCAGATTCTGCACCGAGCCCTCTCACTTCGGTAGCAGGTACCAACGCATCCTATTTAGCACAAAGTATGTGAATGATGGAATACTCGTTCGATGACCCGGACAACTATTGAGATCGATGATGAGGCACTGGCGGCGGCTGCTGCTGAACTCGGTACTTCCAGCAAGGTGGAGACGGTGAACGCTGCCCTGGCCTATGTCGCTGACCGCAGGCGCAGGGCCGAGGCGTTCGACAACGATCTCATCTGGGGGAGCCCCGACCTCGCTGATCCCCAGGTGCGCGCCGGTGCTCGACGTTGACGCCGTTGATCCCTCGAGGGCTGTACCTGCCAGACACAAGTGCGATCGCTAGGAGTCGCGACGACACCGTCAAGGAGCAACTGAACCGGTACGGCAGACTGGGTCTACTGGCAACCTGCGTTACTGTCGATCTCGAAGTGCTGTACTCGGCCCGAAACCCCGACGAGTACGCCCAGATTGCCTCATTGAGATCTGAGGTCCTTACCGACCTGCCACTACTAACAGCGATTGCGCAGCGAGCCAAGGTCGTTCAGGCCAAGCTGTCGGTGTTGTCTCAGCACCGGTCGGCCGGGGTGGTGGATCTTTTGACCGCAGCTACCGCTGAACATTACGGCGCCATAGTTCTTCACTACGACAAGGACTTTGAAGCGATAGCTCAGATCACCGGCCAGGGTGCCCGCTGGATCGTTCCGGCAGGGTCCATCTCCTGAGTACCCCGGGTCTAGGCCTCGCCGATGTCCTCGTTCCAAAGGGTTGGCTCGGCCGCGATGAAACTGCGCATCATCTCGATGCAGGTGCTGTTGTTCAGCACGACAACCTCAACCCCTCGTTTTGCCAGCCAGGCCTCTTCTCCCATGAAGGTTCGGTTCTCGCCAACCACAACCTTTGGAATGCCGTAGAGCAGGATGGCTCCGGCACACATTGAGCAAGGCGACAGCGTGGTGTACATCACTGAGTTCTGGTACACCGCGGCCGGTTGGCGCCCAGCCTGTTCGAGGGCGTCGGTTTCCCCGTGTCTGATTGCGCTTCCCATCTGAACCCGGCGGTTGTGGCCGCTGCCGATTATGCGGTTCTCATGCACCAAGACCGCGCCGATGGGAATCCCGCCCTCGGCTAAGCCCTGACGGGCCTGTTCGATGGCCGCCTCCATGAATTTGGCCATCGACTCAGCGGGGTCTTGGTCTTTCATGAACCAAGACTTTAGGGGTGCGGGCGTAGCAGGTGGGTTTGGCCTGCATGATTCGCCCTGTTGGCATGCTTCGCGCCCCCGTTTGGGGGTTTCAGAAGAGTTTGGAGGTTGCTGGTTGGTGTTTGGGCGGTTTGGTGCCTGCGGGTTCTGGTTGTTGGTGCCGGTCGGGCCGTTGTTTCGCGGGCTGGTTAGCGCCGTTGACTGGTTCAGACCGCGCGCCGTGGTTGCCGTTGCCGTTGCCGTTGGTTGTGTCGCTGGGGTTGGCCGGTTTGGGGCCCCGTTCAGACCCGTTGACTGGTTGAGTGCTGTTGGCTGGTTCAGCGCCGTTCGGGCTCGGTTCGGCC
>QIKW01000114.1 GCA_003231975.1 Acidimicrobiia bacterium | reverse complement strand
GAGCCTCGAAGTCTCGCCCGTCTCAGGGGATCGTTACTTTTGAGCATCGGGGCTACAACCAGCACGACGTGCTGTGTTGCCGCTCGGTGCGCTCTGCCCTGATGCACCGCAGGCCCGAGGGCGGTGGCGCGTGAGCATCCTCACAACAAACATCGATCCGAACAGCGAAACGTTCCTGGCCAACAAAGAATCAATGCAGGGCCACCTTGCAACCTATGAGGCCTTGGTGGCCCAGGCTGTAGCCGGCGGAGGCGAGAAATACCGCGACCGGCACCACAAGCGGGGCAGGCTGCTGGCCAGAGACCGGATAGAGCTTCTGCTGGACAGAGACACGCCGTTTCTTGAACTCTCGGTAACCGCAGCGGCCGAAACCGAGTTTGCGGTTGGTGCCGCCGTCGTCACCGGCATAGGCCAGGTTGAGGGCACCGAGTGCATGATCTTGGCCAACGACCCAACTGTGCGGGGCGGGTCGATGAACCCCATCACGGTGCGCAAGATGCTTCGAGCGCTTGACATTTGCGAAGAGAACCGCCTGCCGATGGTGTTCCTGGTTGAGTCTGGCGGGGCCGACCTGCCCCATCAGCTTGACCTCTACCTGGGAGCAGGCGAGATTTTCCGCAACATCACCGCCCTGTCGGCGAAAGCCATCCCAACAATCTCGCTGGTGTTTGGCAGCTCGACCGCCGGTGGCGCCTACCTGCCTGGCGTTAGCGATTACACGGTGATGGTAGACAACCAGGCCAAGGTGTTCCTTGGCGGCACGCCCCTGGTGAAGATGGCAACCGGGGAAGACGCAGACGAGGAAGACTTGGGCGGGGCGGCCATGCATTCCAAGATCTCGGGGGTCTCAGACTACTTCGCCACTGACGAGCGCGATGCGCTTCGACTTGGTCGCCAAATTGTGCGTGGGCTCACATACCAAAAGCTGGGACCAGGCCCCAATCGATCCGCAGTTGCTCCCCGGTATGACCCCGAGGAAATGCTTGGCATTGCCTCGGCCGACCTGAAGGTGCCGTTCCCGGTGCGCGAAGTGTTGGCTCGCATTGTTGACAACTCTGAACTTGATGAGTTCAAACCGAACTACGGACCGAACCTGGTAACCGGCTTTGCCCACCTGCACGGTTACTCGGTTGGGATCCTGGCCAACGACCGGGGGGTGCTGCTGAACGAAGATGCAAACAAGGCAGCCCAATTCATCCAGTTGGCCAACCAGGTAGACACCCCCTTGCTGTTTGTGCAGAACGTCACTGGCTACATGGTTGGCACCGAATATGAGCAGAAGGGCATGGTCAAACACGGCTCGCAACAGATCAACGCGGTCACCAACAGCACCGTTCCCCACCTCACCGTGCAAATCGGTGGCTCGTACGGGGCAGGCAACTACGGCATGGCAGGCAGGCCCTACAATCCAAGGTTCTTGTTTGTTTGGCCGAACGCCAAGACTGCTGTGATGGGGGCCGAGCAACTGGCCGGAACGTTGTCGCTCGTGGCCAAGGCGTCTGCTGCCAGCCGGGGTTTGCCGTTCGACGAAGAGGCCGACGCTGAACGCACCGCAGCCATCGAGAAGCAAATTACCCACGAAGAGCAGGCAACGGTGATGTCTGGCCAACTGAACGACGACGGCCTAATAGACCCGCGAGACACCAGGGACGTTCTGGGTGTTGCGTTGTCTGCGGTCATGACCAACGAATGCCAGGGCCAGCGCGGCTATGGCGTGTTCAGGCTGTAGGGGCACCCATGATCCAGAGGCTTCTTGTAGCGAACCGGGGCGAGATCGCCCGCCGAATCATGGCCACTTGCCGGCGCCTTGGAATCGAGACCGTTGCGGTGTTCTCAGACGCCGACGCTTCGGCCGCCTTTCTTCAAGACGCCGATCTGTCGGTTGGGATTGGCGGCAACACTCCGGCCCAGTCTTATCTGCGGATAGACGCCATTCTGGCCGCCGCGGCTGCCACTGGGGCCGACGCCGTGCATCCCGGCTATGGATTCCTGGCCGAGAACGCCGAATTCGCCGAGGCTGTTGGCGCCGCCGGGCTGATCTTTGTTGGGCCCCCACCGGCCGCCATTGCGGCGATGGGCTCAAAGCTTGAAGCTAAGGAACTGATGCTGGCAGCAGGTGTTCCCCTGTTGCCATCGGCCGATCTCACCGACCTCGACGCAGCCCAAACCGCGGCCGCAGCGCATGAGGTTGGCTACCCCATCCTGGTGAAGGCCTCGGCTGGTGGCGGCGGCCGTGGCATGCGAATCGTCATGGCGCCCGAAGATCTGGCTGAAGCAGTTGAAGGAGCTTCCCGCGAAGCTAAGTCTGCCTTTGGCGACGGCACTGTTTACGCCGAGCGCTACGTCACCCCGTCTCGTCACGTTGAGGTGCAGGTCTTTGGCGATTCAAGCGGCCGGGTTGTTCACTTCCATGAGCGAGAGTGTTCCATCCAGAGACGTCATCAGAAGATCATCGAAGAGGCGCCAAGTGCTTCGATCGACCAGACCACCAGAACCGCGCTTCATGAGGCAGCCATCCGTGCCGCCGGAGCCATTGATTACAGCAACGCGGGCACCGTCGAATTCCTGCTGGCCCCGCCAGACGCCAACGGGCACACCGAGTTCTTCTTCCTTGAAGTGAACACCCGGTTGCAGGTAGAGCACGCCGTTACCGAGGCGGTGCTTGGGGTAGACCTGGTTGAGCTTCAGTTGTCGGTTGCCGCCGGTGGCGCAGTGCCAGCCCAGGATTCGATCGGGCCGGTGAACGGGCACGCCATCGAGGCCCGGCTGTACGCCGAAGATCCAACCGAGGGCTTCAGGCCATCAACGGGAACAGTTAGCGCCTTCGCCGTTCCTGGTGAGGTTCGGGTTGACAGCGCAATTCCCAATGGCGGTGAGGTATCGCAGTTCTATGACCCCATGATTGCCAAGGTGGTCAGCCACGCCGCCACCAGGGAAGCGGCGGCCCGCAGCCTCGCTGCTTCGCTGGCCGGAACAGTGATAGACGGCATCAAAACGAACCGGGATCTGCTGGTGCGCACGCTGCGCCACCCAGAGTTCTTGGGCACCAAGGGAGACAGCGAATTCCTGGCACGGCACGACCCGGCCCAGCTTGGAAGGCCACTGGTGGAAGAGGCCGAGCTTCGCGTTTATGCCATGGCCGCCGCGCTTGGGGTGCAAGAGGTGAACCGGCAGGCCGACCAACACACCCAGGCGGTTGCAACCGGTTTCCGCAACGTTGCCACCTCGGCCCAGTTCATGTCTCTTCTGGCCGGTTCCCAACCGCTTGAGGTTAGATACATGTTCAAACGGGGGGTTCTGGTCGAAGCCTCAGTCGACGGTGTGGCGCTGGAATCTCCAGTTGTGCACGGCGTGTCCGCCACCCAAATTGACCTGGCGGTTGACGGCGTCCGCAGGCAGTTCAATGTGCGGGTGCTGGCACGGTCGGTGTCTGTGGCCACCACTCGGGGGGTTGCGTGGTTTGAGAGAGTGCCGCGTTTCGTGCCGCCCGAGGCCAACGCGAAGCCCGGTCACATGGTGGCCACCATGCCAGGCACCATTGTGGCGGTCAACGCCAAACCTGGCGATGTGGTTGAGGCTGGGGCCACCCTTGTGGTTATGGAAGCAATGAAAATGGAGTTGGCAATCACAACCAGCGTGGCCGGAG
>QIKW01000112.1 GCA_003231975.1 Acidimicrobiia bacterium | reverse complement strand
AACCAGGTCGACACCCTCAACCAGGGCGTCGGCCAACCCACCACAGAAGGCGTCGCCCGCCGCGGTTGTGTCCACAGCTTTCACAGCCACAGCCGCCACCTCGGCCACCTGGCCGCCCTGAACAACCAGGGCCCCGTCAGAGCCGAGCGTTACCACAACGGCCTCGGCGCTCAGCTGTTTGGCCTGGTCGATCACCTCGTCGAGGTTGGCCGCCATTGGTTCACCGACAAGCGATGCCAGCTCGCCCTTGTTTGGCACCACCACGGCGGCACCCGCCACGACGCGGCCAAGGTTGGCTGGCTGGCCCTGGGGTGCAGGCGCAGGGTTAACGATCACGCGGCCCCGTGCGCAGGCAACAGCCGCCGCAACCGCGTCCAGAGGTATCTCGAACTGGGTGAGCACAACCTGGGCGTCTCGCACAGCTGAAACCGACCGCACCCGCTCAGCGGTTAGACGGGAGTTGGCCCCTGGGCTTACCGCTATTGCGTTCTCGCCTGATTCGGGCCCGCCGGTGGCCACCGTGATGGCGGCAAGCCCCGTTGGGACATCGGCCAACCGCTCACCAACAAAGGCAACACCGTCGGCCTTGAGGGCGCTAAGCATGTTGTCTCCGGCCGAGTCGGCTCCAACCAGTCCGACCATTGCCACCCTCCTGCCAAGGCGGGCCGCCGCAACCGCCTGATTGGCCCCTTTACCCCCGGGCGACCAGAGCCCGTCGCCGCCAAGCACCGTCTCACCGGGCGCTGGTATGTGCGGCACCGGAATGGAGATGTCGAGGTTGATGCTGCCAACCACAGCCACCTCGAATTCGCCCGCACCGGCTGGCGCTGTCACAGGCCCAAGCCTCCGCAGTCGAACAGGCCGACAGCTGCCACTTCCTCGGCGCTGAGAACAGTGCCCTCGCCATCCTGGCGCACGAAGAAATCCCCCTCGATCGTATAAGGCCGGTAGACGCTCTCATACAGCAACGGGTCGGCGGCTCCGTCAATCAAGACGAACTCGTATTGCTCCACCCGGGCAGGGCCAGGGCCCGCCACCACACAAACAACCCCAACCACATTGGCGATGCTGGCGCCCGACAGGAACGCCGCTGGGGACGAGTCTTCGAATGCCAGCCGGAGAAGTTGACAGCCTCTGGCCCGCACAAACGCAACACTCTGGGTGTAGGCGCCACCACCAATTGACAACGCAACTTCGGCCGAGCCGTCGGCGCTGAAGTCAATCCCACCAAGAACCTGAACGTTGGCGAACGGGTCGGCGTCGAACAGGCCAAGGTCGGCGCTGCCGCCTCTGCCAAAGGTGACCGCAACAAACCACACGTCGTTTCGTTTCTCGGTAACAACCACGTCGGCCAATCCGTCTCCGTCGACGTCGGCATCAATGGAAGACGCAGGCTGGTCTGAAAGGTTCGCCCCGTTCGGACAAGGTGGCGGCACGGTGGTTTCAGCCTGCCCTTCGATTGAAGAGCTTGTAGGCAGGGTGGTGATTGCGCCAGTTGTTGGCGCGGTTGGCGGAGCCTCGGTGGTTGGCGCCTGAGTGAGAGAGGTTGTAGCCGCCTCGGTGGTTGGCGAACCTTCCCCCGCATCGTCCTGAGCGCCAACAACGGGCTCGGCGCCCGCAGAGCACGCAGCTGCAGCCAGGGCGAAACCAATAAGCATCGCCGAAACGCTGCGGCCTCGAATTCCAGTCATCTCGCCAACTCCGTGTCGTCAGCTGTTACTTCAGCGACTCGAAAATCTCTTTGCACTCAGGGCAGATGCTGTAGCGCTGGGGGTCACGATTCGGGACCCACTTCTTGCCACACAACGCAATCACAGGCGTGCCATCGACCGCACTGGGCATGATTGCGTTCTTCTTCACGTAGTGGCTGAACTTGTCGTGGTCGCCACCATCGTCAAGCCCGCGGTCAACCTTCTCATCCAGCGATTCGTCTATAAGGGTGTCTGTCTCGGTCATGGTTTCGTGATCCTTGCGCACGGTCTCCGGCTATCTTGGTAAATCGATCCGAGCAGGAGACTTCAGATGCTTGAAGTAGGCACAGCGGCACCAGACTTCACGGTGCCAGACCAAGACGGTAACCCGTTCAACCTCGCGGCCCAACGCGGGAAATGGGTGCTGATGTGGTGGTATCCCAAAGCCGACACCCCCGGTTGAACTCTGCAAGGCAAGGGCCTGCGTGATCAGGCCCAAAAGTACGCCGAAGCCAACTGCACAGTGATTGGCGTCTCGTTCGACACCATAGAAGACAACGCTGCCTTCAAATCCAAGTTCGATTTTCCGTTTCCCCTCTTGAGCGACACCGACAAATCCCTCGGCCAGACCTACTTCGCAACACGGCCACCCGACGACGACTACGCCGACTACCCCAGGCGCATCAGCTACCTGATCAACCCAGAAGGCAAAATCGCCAATACCTACGAAGTGTCAGACCCCGCAGGCCACGCCGAAGAAGTTCTGGCCGCGCTCTTACATTGAGTCGGCTACCGCCTCCTGGCCTCCGGCCCATCCAACTAACCCGCTCGCTGCTGGTCGCCGAGGATCCGCCACAGGTTAATGTGCGCGGTGTAGGGTGTGGTTGTGGAGGCAACGGTTGAGGAGTTGAGGGAGTATTTCGGGGCGGTGTTGTGTCATCTTGATGAGTCCCAGCGGCGGCTTGTGTGTGGTGGTTTGGCTCGGGCGTTGGGTCGGGGCGGTAAGACGCTGGTTGCTGAGGCGGCTGGGATGAGCCGTAACACTGTGGCCCGTGGGCATAGCGAGGTTGTGGCTGGGCTTGAGCCCAGCAGCCGGATCCGTTTGGTTGGTGGCGGTGATCGTCCCGCTATCCAGAAGCAGCCCGGTTTGGCTGAAACTCTGGATGAGTTGATTGAGCCGGCTACCTCTGGCACGCCGATGTCGCCGTTGCGGTGGACATCGAAATCTACTTACAAGCTGGCTGAAGAACTAGCTGGTAGAGGGTTCGAGGTGTCAGCAGAACTGGTCCGGCGGTTGCTGCACCAGATGGGGTATTCGCTGCAAGCACCAGCCAAAGTCAATGCGGGGTCCGCCCATCCTGACCGTAGTGAACAGTTCAAGTATTTGAACTCAACAGTGGCCGGGTTCCTTGACGGGGGTGAACCGGTGATCAGTGTCGATACCAAGAAACGTGAACCGATTGGCGAGTACGCCTCTCCAGGGCGTGAATGGCGCCCTGCCCGCCGGCCTTTGAAGGTCCGCGACCACAGCTTTGTTGACCCAGAACTCGGTGATCACGCTGCTGCTATCCCTTACGGCATCTATGACATAGCCAACAACGAGGGATGGGTCACTGTTGGCAACACCCACGACACCGGCGAGTTCGCAGTGAACTCGATCCGTCAATGGTGGAACACCTCTGGAACACGCCGGTTCCCGAACGCCACCCGGCTACTTATCACCGCTGACTGTGGCGGCTCCAACGGCTACAAAGCCAGATCCTGGAAATGGCACCTCAGCCGCCTCGCGAACCAAACCGGTCTTGAGATCACCGTCTGCCACTACCCGCCAGGAACCTCGAAATGGAACAAAATCGAACACCGGCTCTTCAGCTACATCACCATGAACTGGCGTGGCCGCTCACTCACCGATATCCGCACCATCGTCGAACTGATCGCGGCCACAACCACCAGCACCGGACTCACCGTTCAAGCCATCGCAGACACAACCACCTACAAAACCGGCATCAAATACCCCGACAAAGAATAC
>QIKW01000235.1 GCA_003231975.1 Acidimicrobiia bacterium | reverse complement strand
GCCTGACTGGCCGCCGCCTGACTGGCCGCCGCCTGACTGGCTCCCGCCTGACTGGCCGCCGTCACGACGTTCGTTGCGCTGCACGCTTGCGGTTGCCCACTTGAGGCTGATTGCCACATCGTCGGCCACGATCTCGACCTTCGAGCGCTTGTCGCCGTTCTCATTCTCCCAGCTTCGCTGGTCGAGCCTGCCGGTGACCGTGACGCGGGTGCCGCGGCCAACTGTTTCGGCAACGTTCTCGGCCAGCTGAGCCCAACAAGTAATGTCGAACCAAGAGGTGGCTTCGTCCCACTCTTGGGTTTGGCGATTCTGCCATCGGCGGCTTACAGCGACGCTGAAATTCGCGACCGCCTGACCGGTAGGTGTGAAACGAAGCTCAGGTTCGCGACCTGCGTTGCCCGTTACGGTGACTGTGTTATCGAGTGCCATCTTGGCCCCCCTTACGCGGTGGCTGCCGCAAGGCCACGTTTGTGGGCCTCGTTCAGCGGTAGCCGGATGAACTTGTGGCGGACAACGTTGTCCGCGAGCCGAAGAGTTCGATCAGCCTCAAGAAGGGCATTCGGAGCCAAAAACTCCAGAACCACATAGAAGCCGTCGGTCTTGTGATGAATCTCATACGCAAAACGCCGGATCCCCCACTTGTCTATCTTTTCCAGCGTTCCACCAACCTCAGAAGCGATCTCGCCAAGGCCGTTGATGGTTTGCTGCACGTCTGACTCTTCGGTGTCGGACGTGAAGATGATCATGAGCTCATACGCACGCATATAAAGTTCGCACTTCCCTCTGGACCCGACAAACGCCGGGGCTCCTGACGGTCAGGAGCAGGGTCTTGGCCAGAGCTTCCCAAAAGGGCGGCTCAAGCAATGACCCAGAACAATAGCGGGACAGTTCAGTTATCCGACCTGGCTGACCGGCCGAACTGACCTGCGAACCACACTACGCAGGGGGTATGACAATTGCATTGGGGTCTGCTCTCACAGACCCGGCTTCGCCCATCCGGGTCACTCCGTTCTCGCTGGTCGCCGACGGCGACCACGCGAAACACGCGAAACACAACCAAACTGGGGTCTGCTCTCACAAACCCGGCTTCGCCCATCCGGGTCACTCCGTTCTCGCTGGTCGCCGACGGCAACGCGTAACTGGTGGGGGCAAGTTCGAGCGAAGCGAGACGCTTGCCCGGCGGGGGTTCCAGGGGGCAGAGCTCGGTCGAAAGGGTCTCCATTTCGACCGAACTCCATTTCGACCGAAACTAAGGGGCAGTGGTGGCAGGGGCAACGGCCGTTGTTGGGGCAGGCCCGGCAGTGGTGGCAGGGGCAACGGCCGTTGTTGGGGCAGACCCGGCAGTGGTGTCGGTTCCTGGCACGGTGGTCGTGCCGCCGTCCCCACCGGCCACAGTGGTTGTGCTCTCTCCCTCAGGAGGCTCGGGAGGCTCACAGGGCTGGGTGGTTGGCGGCGGAAGGGTCTCGATCACGGTGGCAACCACGCCGTCCTCTCCAACAACGTCGATGACAGTGGTTTCGGGCGCAGCAGGCTGAGCGCACGGCGGCAACGTTGTGGTTGACAAGTCTGGATTCAGTTGGATCCCCGGGAAGTTTGCAGGCTGGGGAAGCTGGTCACAAGGCCCCATAACTTCTGGGTCTCCAAGCAGTCTGGCTTTCTCCATGAAATCGGCCCACATCTCAGCCGGGAAGTCGCCCCCGTGAACCTCGTCAAACCCGCGGTAGTTCTGCATGTACCGAAGGTCCTCACCGGGCGCGCCCACAAAGCCCATCCACACTGCTGCGGTCAGGTCGCACGTATAGCCAACAAACCAGGCATCTCTGGCGTCCTGTGTGGTGCCGGTCTTTCCGGCCGCGGGGCCGCCAAACCTCTCGCCGGCCGCGCTGCCTGTGCCAGACCCAACCACCTGCTGCATGGCAAACGTCACTTGGTTCGCCACAGACCCATCAAGCACAGACTGGCCGCTCCTGCCTTCAGAAGCGGCACAGACCCCGTCGACCGGATACCAGCACAGCACTTCACCTGCCTGGTTCTCGATCCGCTCAATCAGGATCGGCTGATAACTAACACCCTGATTGGCAAGGGTGGAATACGCCGAGGCCATGTCCAACACAGACACCTCACCCGACCCCAGCACCAGTGCATTCACCTCTGGCAGCTCGGCGCTGATCCCCAATCGGTTCGCCAGCTCCACAACCGACCGGGGCCCAACCTCCACCATCAGCTGGGCGTAGACCACGTTCGAAGACACCCGCAAACCATCAACCAGATCTCGGTAGCCCTCACTGCTGGCACCACCCTTCACCCTCCACACGTTGCCCTCGTTGGCTCCGGGGATCTCAATAACCGGTGGGGCCGAAAAGTAGGAACGGGCCGAAAATCCCTGCTCAAGTGCCTCGGCCAAAACGAACGGTTTGAAAGCCGACCCAGGTTGACGACCCGAACCGCCGCCGTCGCGACCCAAAGCCAAGTTGACCTGAGAGACTTCAAAGCTCTTTCCGGCCATCATTGCCCGAACAAACCCTTGCTCGTCAACCGCAACGATAGACACCGCGGCCTCGGTGGGATCTCCAAAACCGAACTCGGGGCCGGTCACAGTGTTGTAGGCCGCGGTCTGAAGCCTCGGATCAAGCGTGGTGTAGATCCGCAATCCAGCGGTGTAGGTGCCGCCTTCGGGCAAAGCCCCCGATTTCTCCAACTCGGTCATCTGTTGGCGAACCGCCTCAACAAAATACTCAGACCCAACCCCCCGAACCCGACCGATCCCCTGCCGTCTGGGAGCAGCCAAAATGCTTGACCAGTCTCGCTGATTCGCAGCCTCAGCCTGGGCCGACGTGATAAGCCCGTCACGAACCATCAGCTCCAAGGTGGTGGCCCGGCGCCTGGTTGCCTCGTCCGGCTCCTTGACCGGGTCTGCTGTTGATGGCGCCCTAATTAGACCGGCAAGAAACGCCGAGTCGGCCAGGTCCAGATCGGCTGCGTCCTTGCCAAAGTACGCCTGAGCGGCAGCCTG
The DNA here is from genome assembly GCA_003231975.1 of Acidimicrobiia bacterium. Lineage (GTDB taxonomy): Bacteria > Actinomycetota > Acidimicrobiia > Acidimicrobiales > SZUA-35 > SZUA-35. The sequence goes on along the minus strand of QIKW01000235.1, from coordinate 1,764 downwards.
AATCCCGTAGGCGCCTCGGCCGAAGTAGATGATGTTCAGATAACGGGTGAGGATCTCCTCCTTGGTCATCTCGCGCTCCAGCTTGATGGCAAGAGTTGCCTCCCGGAGCTTGCGCACCAGAGTACGTTCGGGGGATAGCAACTCGATCTTCACCAGCTGTTGAGTGATGGTGGACCCGCCCTGCAACACCCCCTGGTTCCGCAGATCACGCACCAAAGCCCGGGCAATCCCGTAAGGATCCACCCCAATGTGGGTGAAGAACTCGCCGTCCTCTGTTGCCACAACGGCGTCGACTACCACCTGGGGAATCTGGCTGTAGGACACGATCACGCGGTCTTCGCCTGCACTGAATTGTGCCGTTGCGTTGTCGAGATTGCAGTTGGCCCGAACCTCGGCCGTGCACAGATACGAGGTCTGGGAGTAGCTGGCAAGATCGTCGAGCGGGCTCAACTTCACCTGCTGACTCAACACTGCAACCCCCCCGATGAGGGTGCCGAGGCCCAACAAGAAGAGCAGGAAGAGCATGCGACGGAACCGCCACAACGGGTTGCGGCGGCGATTCCTGGATTTTCTGGGTCCGGCTAGGAGGCCCGCTCGGCTGGATTGTTTTGCCATTTCGTCAGGTTGCGGCCATCTCTTTACCGCTGATGGCAAATGACTCACGCAGATGGTTCCACCAGCACTGCCGACACACCTCTACCAAATAGAACGTTGCCGGCTTGCCCCGTCGTTTCAGTTTCTTCATCTCACTTCGACCAGAAACACAACGGCCACTCGTTGGCAGCCCGACCCCGAACGCGAACGTAACCAACACAAGGTCGTCGCCTTCACATATGGGGCACGGTTCGTCTATCCCGGCGGCGTGGTGGTGTGCCACCCTTCGCAGTTCGGGCTGGGCATCGCACACGTCTTTCGCCTGGCTGCGCCCATCCTTGACAGCATCAACCAGCCGCTGCTTGGCCAGCCGGTAGCTGACAACAGCTCCTTCAACTCCATTGGTCGACCAACGAGGCACTCCAAGAGACTAGCGAACCCCGGCCGATCCGCTCAGTCGGACTGACGAGTCGGCTCAGGCTGTTGCTCCCACCACTGGAGGATCAGGCTCTCGGCGTCGGCTTGTGAGAGCGGGCCTAACTCAAGTCTCTTCTGATCCAGATAGGCAACCGCCGCTCCAATGGCCGGGCCCGGCGCCGCACCCAGGAGCTTCATGATTGCCCCGCCGTTCAACGGCGACCGAAGCTGGGACAAGTCTTCGCTTTCCCGAAGCTCTGCCAGCTGCCTGCGAACCTGGGCAAGAGCATCAGCACTAGCGCCGCTGCTAGCAGCGTCAACCATCGAGGCCAGCTGGATCATCTGGTCAAGATGGTTGTGGCCGACACGCTTTGCCGAGCCACGAAGCTTGGTTCGAAGCAGGGTTTCGGCCGGTCGCTCATCTCGGCCAACCAGTGTGAGGAGATCGCTGGCCCCTTCCATAAGCCGAAGGGTTTGCCTGCGGTCAGCAGTTGGGTAACGCAAAGTAGCCAGCCAAGCTCTCGCCCCATCCATACCCAGCGGCCACGCAAGCCCGCAGCGTCGAAGCAGCGGGTCGGTCCCACTGCAAGCCAGGCCAACCCCGTCTGAAGCACTGCCGGGCAGCGGCTCTGGAACCGGTGCGGGGTTGTGCCCCATCAGCTCGGTGATCAGGCCCGTTGCCTCGAGGAACCGGAGGCCACGGCGGGGATCGGGCAGGTCAAGAATCCGTTCAAGTTCATCGTGAATGCGTTC
>QIKW01000063.1 GCA_003231975.1 Acidimicrobiia bacterium | reverse complement strand
AGCGAGCGTTTGTCTTGCTCCACCGCCCGCCGAGCCCCGGCATCGACAACAACTTTGCCCTTTGCCGGCAGCGCAAACGCGATCCAAAGCTTGCGGGCTGGCAGCCTTTGTTTCCTGGCAACGAATCTGGTGCCAACACCGGGCCTCTGGCCTACCGCGTCAACCAACACCGCTGGCCTGGCTGCTGCCGCTATCACTGTCTCCACGCCGGACCACGTTGCTATCTTGGCCGCCGCCAGCTTCGATGCCATGCCGCCCTTGCCCCGAACAGACCCAGCGCCGCCCGCGCTTTGCTCCAGCTGCAAGTTGATCTCAATAATCTCTTCGATCAGCGAAGCCGAATCGTCAAGGCGAGGATCGGCGGTGAAGAGGCCGGCGGTGTCGGTGAGCAATACGAGAAGGTCGGCTTCCACCAGGTGAGCCACCAGGGCGGCGAGGCGATCGTTGTCGCCAAAACGAATCTCGTCGTCGGCTATGGCGTCGTTTTCGTTTATAACAGGAACAGCGCCAAGTTCCAGCAGGGCTCTGATTGTGGCTCGGCTTTTCAGATAGCGACCGCGGAACATGAAATCAGTTGGAGCCAACAGCACCTGGCCCGCCACGAGCCCCTGTGCCTCCAGGGCCGCTTCGAATGCTCTCATCAGCGATGTCTGACCAACCGCGCTGGCCGCCCGGAGAATGTCGTCTGAGTGAACTGCGTCGATACTGAGCCCCAGTGCAGGCAGGCCAGCGGCAATGGCTCCGCTGGTGACGACCACAACTGAGTGACCTTCGGAGCGAAGGGCGCCAACTTCTTCACAGAGCTTGTTGAGCGCCGCTTGATTGACCTGGCCCGACGTGGTCACAGATGACGTGCCAATCTTGGCCACAACCAGCATCGGAGCCCTCACGCGTCTTCCTCGTATTCAAAACCGAAGCTTCCAATCAGCACAACATCGCCGTCGCGCAGGCCTCGTTTGCGAAGCGCCTTGTTCACCCCCAGCTTGTCTAGCTGCTTCCTGGCGTGGCTGAGAGCACCAATGTCTGTGAGGTCTGAAAGCGCAACGGCCCGCTCTGCCGCCCGACCAACAATGCGGTACGCCCCGCTGTCCTCCCGAACCACCTTGAAACCACCGGGCTCGGGTCGGTGAATCACGAATCCTTCTGGGGCGCCGTCTGCCTCGCGGCTTTGCTTCGACAACTCCACCAACCTCCAAAGAAGCGGCTCCAGGCCTTGCCGCTCAACTGCTGAGATCTCAAAGTCGAGCGCGTCGCCAAGGTCCCAGTCGGCTGCGGTCAGAACATCGCTCTTCGACCCAACAACAACACTTGGCCTTGCCAACAATTCCGGACTGTAAGAGCCAAGCTCGGCCCTGAGGATCTCGAGTTGTCTCAGCGGCGGCTCTCCGTCAACCGAAGACAGATCAATCAGGTACACCAGCACCCGAGCCCGCTCGACATGGCGCAGGAACTGATGACCAAGGCCAAGGCCTTCGCTTGCTCCCTGGATCAGCCCGGGAATGTCGGCAACAACAAACTCAGAGTCGTCTGCCATCTTCACAACGCCCAAATTGGGCTCGAGCGTTGTGAACGGATAGTCGGCAATTTTTGGCTTGGCGGCAGACACCACCGAAATCAGCGTGCTTTTGCCTGCGTTCGGGAAGCCGACAAGGGCAACGTCGGCCATCAGCTTCAGCTCTAGCCGATACCAGGTCTCTTCCCCCGTTTCGCCCTGTTCGGCAAAGGTGGGGGCCCGCTGTTTGTTTGAGAGAAAACGAGCGTTTCCCTTGCCCCCAACGCCTGCGGCGGCTGCCAACCAGCGGTCTCCCGGTCTGCCGAGGTCAACCAGGGGTTCTCTTGTTTCGTGATCTAGAACCACCGTGCCAACCGGCACCTTTACCACAAGTTGTTCGGCCCCCTTGCCATGCTTCTTCTGGCCTTGGCCGTGGGTTCCGTTGCCTGCTATCCGGTGGGGGTAGTCCCTGAAGGCGAGAAGCGAGGCAACGTTTGAGTCAGCCTCTAGCCAGACAGATCCACCGTTGCCTCCGTCGCCACCGTCGGGGCCACCCATTGGGACATGAGATTCTCGCCTCATCGACACACAGCCCGCCCCACCGTCTCCGGCGCGGGCACACATATTGCTTTCGTCAACGAAGTTGGACACGCCCCGAGGATAGGTTGCCCGGCCGTTCACTCCTTGGCCAACAACTTGATGCCTTGACTACTCGACCAGGCGCACCGGGTCTCCGATTAGGCGAACACCCCAGGTTGTGGTTTCGGTTGCGTTGCTGTTGGTGTCCTCGTAGCGAACCTTCCACCAGCAATCCTTTGGCTCGCCCGCAACCTCTCTGCACGCATAATCGTCTGGCAGCTTAACAAAGATGCGCACGGTCCGGTCTTGGAAATCGAAGGTCGCGGAGCTCGGGGAGGCCTCATTGTTCTTGTTCTCGGTGATGCAGCCCTGGCCTCCGCATTCTTGAGTTACTAGCGGGTAGTCAGATGTGTACGAGAAGTCCTTCCACCAGGGCGAGTAGTTGCTCTGGTAGCCGAACTGACCAACGTCAACTGTTTCCCAGGTAAGGTCCACTGGGTTATCGAACGGGTCCAGCACTAGCACCAGGTCGATTCCGTCTGCGGGGTCAAACATGGTGATCTCGATTGTCTTGCCCTTGTGCACGTCGTCTATCTCGGCCAGGTACAGGTTGGCGTTGAGGCCGTCTGTGGTCGTTGGTATCTCTCCGTTGGAGAACATCGTCCCGATGGTTGTGACTGCCAGGAACTCAGCGGCATAGATGTTTGGACAGGTGGCGGAGGCATCGGTGCCAGCCCTGGTGCAAGCCCACGTGTTCGTGGAGTTGTTGTAGCCCGGGGGGACGACCCGCAGCGAGTACTGGGCCCAAGAGTGATCATCCGGGTCGGTGCTGCCGTCGTAGCCAACCGGCGTGCCGGCCAGCTTCAGTTCGGTGGCGTTGTTCTTTGCTTCCATCACCCACCGCCCCGGGCTGTTAACGTTGGCAATGGTGACCCACGGAGCCGGGTCGCCAGTTGGGCCTGCGGGGTTACCAGGGCCTGCGGTGCGCCACTGGTTGAGGCTTCCGCCGCCACCAGCAGTGTTCTCACCATCAACCGCAGTGCCACAGACAGAGTTATCGGGGCGCTGCAAGTCGGCAACCGCCGAGGTGGGCGCAAGGAGATTGTCGCGGTCGTTCAGGGGTGTGTCGTCTGGGGCGTAGATCTTGAAGTTCATCGGCCCGTCGGACTCCCGCTGCCTCCACTCGTAGTCTTGGGTGGCCCCGCCGCCCGAGACAGTGCTGCCGCGGTTGGTGATGAAACAGGTAAGCCTGGCTTGCAGTTCCCAGGCCTGGGCCGCGTTGCCAGAGACGTCTGGCGGCACATCAATCACGTACAGCAGGCCCCCCGGTTCGTAGTTGAACCCACTCGCAACATTGTCGCAGCGGGTGACACCTGCGGCCGCTCCGATAAAGTCGCCGTTGGCTCTGAGCTCGCATGTGTCGTTGGCCCGGAGCCAAAAATTGTCGACGTTGCCGTAGCCGGTGTCGGTTCCGGTTCCAAGGGCCGAAGATGGGTTGCCCATTGGCACCGGCAGCACGTACTCGGCAATGGCGAAACGTTCGATCTCTACCTCGTCAATTACCAACGCCCCGAAAAAAACCGACCCCTCGGCCCGGATGTCAACCCGGATCTCCTGGCCGTTGGTTCTGGTTACCTTCACCTGCGGCTCTGGGCCGGTGTCGAA
>QIKW01000242.1 GCA_003231975.1 Acidimicrobiia bacterium | reverse complement strand
GCCGAAAGAACCGCCCCCGAACGAGCCGCCGCCAAAGGTGCCGCCGCCGCCAAACGAACCACCGCCAAAGGTGCCGCCACCCCCGAACGAACCGCCCCCGCCCGAGCTAGACCCGCCGCCGCCCCAGCCGCTCCCCCGGCCCGATGAGCCAACCACTACCCAAGTGCTGTTGCGGCGACGCTGATTGTTGATCTCGGCCCGGATCTGCACAGCCTGGTCGGCAACGGACCGCAAACGATCCAGCTCGGATTGCGTGGTTGGGGCCTGATTGCGAAGTTGCCGTTCGAGGATGTCGAGATCTCGACCGAAGCCCGAGGAAATCAGCTCCCACCCAACGGCCTTCTTGGCTCGCTGCAATTCGCGTTTGGCTCGCGCCTGCTCTCGGTCAATTTCCCGACGCAGCGAAGCTGTTTGTTGCTGCTCCTCCTGGACCTCAACCAACAGCCTGTCAATCCTGCGGGCCAGCTGATCGGCCGTTTCGGCCACTCTAAGGAAGTTCGGTTGCTCGTTACGAAGCTCGGCAATCAAACCTTGAATCGCAAGTGCTGCCTGATCCGGCTCGACATCCCAACGGTCTGACAAATCTTGGTCATAAGAGTCGACGAACTGCCGCAACTCGTCAACCTCGGTGGCAGCCTCGGCCAACACCGAAGCCGCGTTGCTGCGGGCAGCTTCCAAGCTGACCACCAGCGCGTCAATGTCATCAAGCAGATCGTCGGCCTTGATCAACAGAAGCCCGGCCCTTTCAAGTTCTTTGCCAACTTCGTCCCACTCTTGGGCCTTGAGCAAAGGGCCCGTAGCGTTCTCGCGAAGTTTGCGGCCTTCGTCAAGCGCCGCGGCTGCCGACTGGGGATGGCCCTCGGCCCACTGCCAGGACTCTGGCGCGTGAACCCCTGAAGCCTTTGCCAAGGACCCGGTGGCAGCCTCAATTCTGCGTCTTTCCATCACCTCGGCGTCTTGAAGTTGCGCGCCCCACTTCTGGAGGCCCTCGAGGGTGTCTTCAAGGGTCTGAAGCTCGTGACGGGCCGCAAACAGCACGGCCTCGCCCTCTTCCACAATTTCGTGAAGTTGGAGAACATCTTGCTCAAGCCCGTCGAACGACAACTCGGTCAGGCGAGATTGGGCCGAAGTGAGCTCTTGGCGAGGTCCGTCAACCTTCCACCCCGCGGCCTCACGTTCGTTTGCCAGCTCCAACGACTCATCGATTTCTGAATTCAGCCTGTCTCGTTTGACCGGCAGCGTTAGCCGCAGACGGTCAACCCGGTCTCCGAACCGGCGCAGCTGGTCAAGCGCCTCATTGAGTTTGTCTATCTCATCAACGAAACTTGGGAGCCGTTCGGTTGCAGAGCGAAGCTCGTCGCCCGTTGCCTCGGCGATGCCGTCTGGGGTTGCCTGCCTGAACAATGCGGCTGCCTGTTCGCTGCTTGCCTCGGCGGTTCGCGTTTCGGCCTGTTTCTGCAGCAGCTCCTGCTTGGTTCGACCGGAAACGAGCTTCAACCAAATTTCGCCCTGCGAGCCAAGCCGGGCCGCCCGCTCCCGGGCTGCGCCCATCCTGATTCTGGGCTGGGCCGCCTGAAGCTGAAGGGAGTTGCGAGCCGCCATGACCCGGCGCCGCGACGCCAGAAAGGCCCCGCCCGCTCCGGCAGCCAGCACTCCACCCGCGCCAGCCAGCAGCCATCGAGAGGCGCTGCCGCTGCCGCCAGCCGGAGCGGCAACCGCGCCGTCATTTCCGGCGGGGTCTTGGCCGGTTTGGTTTGGTTCGGGGCCAAGCAGCCCGTCGATCGTTTCCAGCCCGTCAACCATGGCGGCTGTGAGGTTGCCCTCGGCCAGCCGCGGATTGATCACATCTGCTTGGATGATGGCCGCGGTGCCGCCAAGCTCGGCGTTGTGGTCGGACCCGAACTGAAGCGAAGTTTGGCGATCTCCGATTGACACCGCAATGAGCACCAGGTCGGCCCGCCTGCCACCTGGCCCGTCGGAAAAACAGCGGGCGATGAGGTCATCAACAGCAGCTTCGATGTCTCCGTCCGGAACGGTGTCCCACAGGTACACAACTGCTGTGGCCCTGCCTCGCAGGTCATCCACTGCGGTCTGAACCCGGTCGGGGTCTAGCGAGCCCGTCTCGTCCACAACAGCCGGACAGCCTTGGGCCAACGCCGCGCTCCCTCCAAGAATGCTCCCTCCAAGAATGCTGCCCCCGACGCCGCCGGCAACCAAGAAAACGGAGATGCTGGCGGCAAGCAGGCATCTTGGAAGGAAGCGGAGCATTCTCAGCACAGTACTTGGTGCATCTAGCGTCCTTCGAGGGCGGCCTGAAGGAATTCAAGAACAGTGCGACGAAGGCGGGCCGCAACTCGAAGATCAAGCTCAAGACCAACGGCTTTCAGAACCTCGGGCTCAGAAACCACCCCGGTTACGGCGGCGTACGCCGAAACCAGCACAAGCCTGGGGTCAGAGCGCCGGAACAAACCGTTGCTCATGCCATCCTCCAAGGCCCGGGTGGCGCGGTCAACTAGCGGCTGGAGAAGCTCGATCACCTGATCAGAAACCGGCGGACCGAGCCGACCAACTTCTCGCAGCAAGCCCAATAGTTCGGGACGGCGAACGGCCAAGGCGAAAACGGCCCGTACCGTGGCCTCCACTCGGTCCCAGCCTGGCTGGCTGGCCTCCAACCCGCTTTCCAGCTCGGTTCGAAGTGCCAGAGCAGCATCTTGCAGCACTGCCTCCAACAGGCCGTTCTTGGATTTGAAGTGGTACAGAATTGTTTGCTTGGTAACACCCATGGTTCGGGCCAGTTCATCCAAGGACGTGCCTGCCACCCCCTTTTCGGCAAACGCGGCAGAGGCAACATCTATAGCCAAACGGGCTGTTGCCGAGCCGGTTGATGCTCGGACGCTGGAGGCGGCTAGAGTCGTCACTTACCAAATGGTAGACAACTCCGACCGAATCATGAAACCAGCAGCCGAACTAGCAACCGAACCAGCAGCAATGCCACTCACTGCCGACCGCCTCGACGGCAAGCGAATTGCCATCACGGGTGCCACCGGCTTCCTAGGCACCGCGCTGGTTGAACGCCTCATGCGCAGCGTGCCAGGGTGCCAGTTGGTGCTGTTGGTCAGACCAGGAAAGCGGTCAACCCCAACCCAGCGGGTTCGGCGCGAACTGTTTCGTAACAATGCGTTCGACCGGCTGCTTGAAGAACTTGGCAAAGACCAATTCTGGGACGATGTAGAGCGCCGGGTTCAGGTGGTTGGGGGCGATGTCAGCACCGACGGCCTGGGCCTGAACGATGCGGACCGAGCTATCTGGGCCACCTGCGACACCGTGATCCACTCGGCGGCCACCGTCAGCTTCGACGCTCCAATCGATAGCGCGGTCGAGGTGAACCTGCTAGGGCCAACCCGCATCGTCGAAACCCTCCAGGACCTCGGCGTAACGCCTCACTTTGTTGGTGTCTCAACCTGTTATGTGGCAGGCAACCGCCGCGGGTCTGCCCCAGAGCAACTGCTGACCGACAGCCCGTTTCACATAGATGTCGACTGGGAGGCCGAGGTGGCAGCGGCCAGGCGCTACCGGCCAGACTTTGAAGCCGAGAGTCGCAAGGTCCAGAGGCTGGAAGAGTTTCGATCAAGGGCCGAGAACGAACTGGGAGCGGCGGGAACCCCGCTGCTGTCGGCCAAAACAGAACAGATCCGCCAACGCTGGGTGAGGGAGCAACTGGTTGAGGCGGGCCGGGCCAGGGCCGCCTCGCTT
>QIKW01000269.1 GCA_003231975.1 Acidimicrobiia bacterium | reverse complement strand
GGTTTGTCTCGCGTCCGTCAAGTCGCGCCCTTGAACTCACTTCGGTTGGTCGGGCCGGTCTGGAAGACGTGTTCGGCTACAAGGTTCAGTAGAACTAGTTCCCAGGCGGCGGCCGACGAACAGGCCTCAGCGCCGCCAGAAGTAGGGCGGACAGCCACATTCTGGCCCGTGGGTGCCGTATCGTCACTGCTCTGTGCCAGTTGCTGAACTGCTCTTTGATGTCATGGCGCCAGTGGTTGCCATCGTTGCGGTCGGTGCCTTGGCTGGCCCCAGGCTGGGTCTGGATTCCGGCACACTTTCCAAACTTGCATACTGGGTCCTCGGCCCGGCCTTCATGTTCAGCATCTTTTCAAAGACCGAGCTTGATAGCGCCACCGCCGGGCGGTTGGGCTTGGCCGCCGCGGCCGGAATAGTTGCCTCGTTCGCAGTGGCATACGTTGCTGCCACTGCAACCGGTCACGTAGGCAAGCCGCGTTCCTCGGTGTTGATGACCAGCGCATACGGAAACGTCGGCAACGCCGGGCTGGCCATCAGCGCCTTCGCCCTTGGCGAGGAGATTCTGGATCGGGCCAGCGTTCTGATGCTGGTTGGCATGATAAGCGGCACTGTGCTTGGCATCTGGCTGGCTACTGCTGGCGAGCACGGTGGCTTCGTTGCGGTAAGGCGGGCTGTTGTCTCGCCGCTTGTGATCGCGGCGGGAGTAGCCCTGGTTGTGAACTGGGCCGATCTGGCTGTGCCCGCTGCGCTGGATCGGCCAACTAATCTTGTCGGTCAGGCATTGATCCCTGTGATGTTGCTGACGCTTGGTCTGCAACTGGCAAGCGCCAACTCGGTAAGAGTTACCGGGTCAGCAACAGTGGTAATGGTTGCGAAACTTCTGGTCGCCCCCGCAGTTGCCTACGTTGTGGCCAGTGCGCTGGGGCTGGACGGCGACAGTAGGGCCGTTGCCACTATTCAGGCCGCAATGCCGCCGGCTGTGTTCTGCGTGCTGCTGGCAATGGAATTCGACCTCGAACCAAACCAGACCACAAATGATGTGGTTGTAGCCACCATTGCCTCGCTAGTTTCGCTGCCGATTGTGCTGGCGCTCGTTACCGCCTGAGCGAAAGAAGCGGGTGGTCAGACACTATGATGCGCGTCTCACTGACGTTGGAGGACCAATGAGTGGATCACAAAAGACCTGGACCAAAATGTTCGCTTTGCTGGCGGCCCTGCTGTTGGTAGCAGCGGCCTGCGGCAACTCTGATGACACAGACGCAGATGCAGGCGGTGAATCCGGTGAAGGCTCAGGTGCTGCATCATGTGCGGTAGAGGACCTGAACCTCGTAACGGGAGGCACTCTTACTGTTGCAACCGGAGAGCCTGCCTTCCCGCCATGGGTTGGCGTTGGCGACGACAACTTCGACGTGCCAGAGTCCAAAACTGGGTATGAGGGCTCCCTCGTTTATGCCCTGGCCGCTGATCTGGGCTTCGCCGACGACGATGTTGTGTGGGTTCGCACTGGCTTCGACGAGGCAATAGCGCCTGGTCCGAAGAACTGGGACTTCAACATTCAGCAGTACTCCATCACCGATGTGCGAGACGAAGTGGTCGACTTCAGCGATCCCTACTACGTCACCACTCAAGCCCTGGTTACATTCCCAGATTCTGAGTTCGCCAATGCCAGCTCGGTCGGCGATCTGAAGGGAGCCCTGCTTGGGGCCCAGATTGGCACCACCAGCCTGGACTTCATCGAGGACGTGATCCAGCCAGACACCGAAGCGAACGTCTATGACGAAAACGTAGACGTTGAGGCTGCTATGAACGCCGGTCAAATCGACGGCCTGGTAGTTGACTTGCCAACCGCTTACTTCATCATTGCGGTGCAGGTGGAAGGCGCCATCATTGCTGGCCAGTTCGACGCAGATGCAGCCGATCCTGAGCAACTGGGAATGCTGTTCGCCGAGGGGAACTCGCTGGTTGGCTGTGTAAACGGCGCTCTTCAGAACCTGAAGGACAACGGCACTCTCCAGGGGCTGGAAGATACCTGGCTTACCCAGGATGGTGGAGTGCCCATCATCGGCAACTAGCCACACATGTCGTCGGTTGGGCCGCCCAGCCCTGAGGGGCCCGAAATTGGGCGCGCCCGGCTGCTGCCAACCGGTTTGGGGCTGCGGGCCATCCTCCGAGAGGAAGGGGCCCGTAGCGCCCTGATTGCCGCCAGCTCAACAGTGCTGCTGATTGGCCTTGTGCTGTGGTGGGTGCTGAGCTCTGAGGCTTGGCCTGCGGTTCAGAAACAGTTCTTCAGCCCCGTGCACTTCCGGGCCGCTTGGCCCGATGTGCTTGGCGGGTTCTGGCTAGACATCAAGATGTTTCTGGTGGCCGAGGTGCTGATCCTTGTGATTGCACTACTGCTGGCAATGATCCGGTCGCTGCGAGGGCCCGCATTCTTCCCGCTGCGGGCGCTGGTGATCATCTTCATAGACCTGGTCCGGGGCATTCCAATCATCCTCTTGATTCTGCTTTTGGGCTTTGGCATCCCAGCACTTCAGCTGACCGGTGTGCCAAACAGTGCCCTGTTCTGGGGTGTGGCAACGCTGGTGATCAGCTACAGCGCATACACCGCCGAGGTCTACAGGGCCGGAATTGAGTCGGTGCACGAGAGCCAGCGGATGGCTGCCCGATCGCTTGGTCTCACCCAGTTTCAGGCATTGCGCTACGTGCTTGTTCCCCAAGCCATCCGCAACGTCGTTCCCGCTTTGTTGAACGGCTTCATCAGCCTTCAGAAAGACGTTGCGCTGGTGTTTGTGCTTGGCGTTCGCGAAGGGGTGCGTGAGGCCCAGATCTACACCGCAAGCACCTTCAACTACACCGGCTACCTGGCCGCCACGGTTCTGTTTCTTTCTGTAAGTGTGCCGCTGGCCCGCTTCACCGACTGGTACACAGAGCGAGACCGCAGGCGCAAGCAGGCGGTTGGATCTTGATGGGCTCTCCAAAGGTTGAGATCAAAGACGTTGCCAAGTCCTATGAGGGCAAGGCCGTTCTTCAAGACGTTGGCCTATCTGTGGATGTGCACGAGGTGGTCTGCCTCATCGGCTCCTCGGGGTCTGGCAAGTCAACGCTGCTGAAGTGTCTGAATCTGTTGGTGCCGATTGATTCCGGCGACATCCTGCTTGACGGCAAGTCCATCATTACCGGGTCGGTGAACCCAAACGAGGTGCGCCAGAAGATGGGAATTGTCTTCCAGTCGTTCAACCTCTTTCCCCACATGTCGGTGTTGCAGAATGTGATCCTGAGCCCAACCAAAGTGCATGGGGTCTCTACTGGCGAGGCAACCGACCTGGCAACGCAGCTGCTTGAGCAGTTCGGCTTGTTGGACAAGATCCACGAATACCCAGACCGCCTCTCTGGGGGCCAGCAGCAACGGGTTGCCGTTGTTAGATCCTTGGCAACCAAACCCGAGCTGATGCTGTTCGACGAGGTTACGTCCGCACTCGATCCTGAGTTGGTGGCCGAGGTGCTTGGAGTTATCCGGGGCCTAAAGGACGACGGCATGACAATGATCATCGCCACTCACGAAATGGGATTCGCCAGAGACGTTGGCGACCGGGTCTGCTTCCTGGATCAGGGAGTCATTCTCGAGCACGGGCCAGCGAAACAGTTCTTTGCCGATCCCCAAGAAGCCCGCACCCGTCAGTTCCTTCAGCGGATCATCGAAGCAGGCCGACTGTAAGTCGATCCGGTGAAAGGCCAGATTCCGACCTTGCTTACGTGAGCTGCTAGGGCGAGGTGGGGTGGTGGCGGTGATTGGGTCTGAGGGTGGGGAGAGGGTGCCGTTGGGTTGGATGGCTTGGACGGTGTATGTGTAGGTGGTGCCTGGGGTGAGGTTGAGGTCGGTGTGCCAGTTGTTGTTTGAGGTGGCGATAGGGGTGCCGTCGCGGTTGATTTGGTAGGTGGCTGTTGGGGTGCTGCGTTGCCAGTTGAGCACGATGCGTTC
>QIKW01000104.1 GCA_003231975.1 Acidimicrobiia bacterium | reverse complement strand
AAAGCATGGCCTGGATGGCCCTTGGCGTGGTGATGAATCGCATCAACTCGGCGGCAACCGGTGGCGCCTGCGCGGGAACCAGCGAGGTGGCCGACCACACTCCCGGTGCGCGCAGGCGCCACCGGTTGCCGCCGAGTTGATGCGATTCATCACCACGCCAAGGGCCATCCAGGCCATGCTTTCGGGGTCTGGGGCCAACATCGGCCACTTCCAGCCACGGGTGCATGTCACTCTGTGGAATTGATCGTTGGCGGTCACGAATCGAAGGCTCATTGTTTTTGGTCATTCCACGGGGTTGATCAACATCGACGATGTCCTGGCGGCGATTGATCGGGTACGGCTTGTCGACTGGTCATACAAGTCTGGCAAGATCGTGTCGGTGGTGAATCTCGCATTCTCCGACGAGTCAAGCGTCGGGATTGAGATTGGCCGGGCCAACAAGCCTGATGCCTTTGCCGCCGCACTCAATATTCCGGCGATGGACTAACGCTTCCGGCTCACTTGGACATGACCAGCCCAGCTGCCACGGGTTAGGTTCTTTGCCATGCCCACAGTCGACGAAAAGCTCCTAAGTCAGATTCGCTATCGGTGCATCGGCCCCAGTCGGGGCGGGCGGGTGGTTGCGGTCGCTGCCGATCCGAACAAGCAGGCAACCTTCTACTTCGGCGCGTGTGCCGGGGGAGTGTGGAAGTCTGACGATGCTGGCCAGCACTGGGAGAACATTACAGATGGCCAGCTAAATACCGCCTCGGTTGGGGCCTTGGCGGTTGCGCCCTCTGATGGCAACGTGATCTACGCGGGAATGGGCGAAGCGACCATTCGAATCGACGTGACCCACGGCGACGGTGTCTACAAGTCCACCGATGCTGGCCGCAATTGGAACCACGTTGGCCTTCCCGAAAGCCGTCATATTGGTGAGATCGTTGTGCATCCCACAGATCCAGACACTGTGTATGTGGCGGCGTTCGGCCACTCTGCCAAGGACAATCCCGAGCGAGGCGTCTACCGCTCAACCAACGGCGGCCAGAGCTGGGATCTGGTGCTGCATGTCAGCAATGATGCCGGAGCAATAGACATCACCCTTGACCCGAACAACCCCCGCATCCTGTTTGCAACCATGTGGCAGGCCCGCCGCAACTTCTGGTCGATCAACAGTGGCGGCCCAAACTGCGGCCTGTGGCGATCCCGCGATGGGGGAGACACGTGGGAAAACATCAGCACCAACCCTGGAATGCCAACGGGCATGCTTGGCAAAATGGGCGTGGCGCTCTCGCCTGCTAAGACCGGGCGGGCGTGGGCGATGGTGGAAGCCGAAGGCCGCAAACGCGGGCTCTACCGCACCGACGACTACGGAGACTCCTGGGAGAAGACCTCGTCGAACCCAGACCTCGGCTGGCGCCCCTGGTACTACGAGCATGTTGTTGCCCACCCAACCGAGCCAAACACCGTGTTCGTCCTGAACGCGAAGGCGTGGAAGTCAGTGGACGGCGGGAAAGAGTTCACTCAGTTCCACACGCCCCACGGAGACAACCACGGGTTGTGGATCGACCCGAACAACCCCGACCGCATGATTGGCTGTGATGACGGTGGCGCCTGGGTTTCGTTCAATGCAGGCAACTCGTGGTCCACCATTTTCAACCAGCTGACGGCTCAGTTCTACCATGTCGCTGTTGATGATCAGTACCCGTACCTGGTCTACGGAAGCCAGCAGGACAACTCGTCCATTGCGGTTCCCAGTTCCACCGGAAAGGGTTCGATCAATTGGGGCGATTGTTACCCGCCAGGCACCGCCGAGAGCGGCTACGTTGCGCCCAAACCGGGGGATCCCAACATCGTGTATGTGGGCGCAATCGGCAGTTCCCTCGGGGGTGGCGATGCCCTCCAACGCTATGACCACAAAACCAAGCAAATCCAGCTGGTAAGCGTGTGGCCCGAGGCCTACCACGATGGGAACACCGCAGAGGTCCGCTTTCAGTGGACCTACCCAATCGTGTTCTCCCCGCAGAACAACAAGGTGCTGTACGCCTGCGGAAACAAGGTCTTCAGGTCGAGCAACGAGGGTCACAGTTGGGACGCCATCAGCCCAGACCTAACCCGCGCCGATCCCGCAACCATGGGCGTGTCCGGCCCGCTAACGATGGACACCGCCGGGGCCGAGATGTACGCCACGATATTTTCGTTCGTGGCGTCCAAACATCGCCCCGGCGTGCTGCTTGCGGGGTCTGACGACGGGCTTGTGCACATCAGCATGAACGACGGCAAGAAGTGGGCGAACGTCACACCCCGGGGGATGAAGAAGTGGTCTCAGGTAACGATGCTGGCCGAGTCAGAACACAAGAGCGGCACGGTCTACATGACAGTTGCCCGCCACAAAGAGGGCGACTACGCGCCCTATGTCTACAAAACCAGCGACTGGGGCAAGTCTTGGAAAAAGATCACGCGCGGGCTGCCAGCCGACGACTTCTGCCGGGTGATCCGCGAAGACCCGAATCGGCCCGGCTTGCTCTACCTCGGCACCGAGTTGGGATTGTACGTCTCCTTCGATGACGGCGCCAACTGGCAACCGCTCCAGGCGAACCTGCCGGTCTGCCCGGTGTATGACCTGGTGATCAAAGACACTGACATGGTTGTTGCCACCCACGGACGTTCCTTTTGGATACTTGATGACCTCACCCAGTTGCATCAGATCCGCGATGACTTGGGGCGCAAGTCGAACTATCTGTTCGCGCCTCGGGACACGGTGCGCGCCCCCGACCATCTTTTTGCCGGCCTGATGGAGTCTCTCGGCGGCAAGAGCTATCACTCAACGATTGGCCAGAACGCCGTTTTCTACCTGGAAGAGCACGACACCGGGCACCGAACCAGGCGGATGCTTGACGCCGGGAACGATCTGGCAAGAGGCGTCCGCATCACCTATCTATTGCAAGAGACGCCAAAGGGTGAAGTCACCCTTTCGATCCTCGACGCCAAGGGCGACCAGGTCGATTCGTTCTCAAATATCATCCCGGAAGACAAGGACGACCGCCACGGCTTCTACATTCCAGCAGCGGCTGGCATGAACAGCTTCCAATGGTCGATGAACTACCCCTCGGGGCACAAGATGGACGACACGAAGTTCCACGAACGCCCGGTTGGCCCCCTGGCTCAACCGGGCACCTACACCGCTCGGCTCACAATCGGCGATTGGTCAATGGACCAAGAGTTCAAGCTGGTGAAGGACCCGCGAGTCAAAACCAGCAATCGCGACCTCAAAGCCCAATTCGATCTGATGCTGGCCATTCAGGCCAAACTAAATGAGGTTGTCGTTGGTGTGAACACCAGCCGCTCGCTTAAGAAGCGCATCGCCGGCTGGGAAGAAAGGCTGAAGGCCAACGATTCTGCTACTGAGGTGATGGCTGCGGCCCAGACGCTGTCAGCCAAACTCGATGCCGTTGAAGCCGAGCTGGTGCAAGAAGAGCTCACATCGTTCGGCGACGAACTCAACTACCGCGAGATGCTGTTCGAAAAACTGAGCGGACTCCCCCCGGTGGTGCGAAACGCCGACGCGAAACCTACCCAGCAGTCCCACGAGGTGTTCGCAAAACTGGCGGGCCAGGCCGACGAACAGCTCACCGCGTTGCAGACGCTGCTTGACTCTGACCTCGTTGAACTCAATCAGCAACTAGTGGCGCTAGACGTCGAGATCATCGGCGTCTAGCCCGGCGACTGGGTTGGGAGGGCAATTGGAGATCTTCGTAGCGGTTGGCGTCCTGCTGCTTGTGTATGTGTCGTTTGCGATCTCGGCTTCAGCCGGGCTTGGCGGTTCGTTGCTGATGGTGCCGACACTGGCGTTGTTCCTTGGGGCCAAGGAGGGCGTTGCTCTTGGCGCGTTGTTGCTGGCCAGTAACAACGTGATGAAAATAATCGCCTACCGAAAGACCCTGCCGTTTCGCAAGGCGGCATTGATCTCGGCGCTAAT
>QIKW01000077.1 GCA_003231975.1 Acidimicrobiia bacterium | reverse complement strand
CTCGGTCATCCTCAGACAACGAGACGCGGCCGTGGTCTCGGGTCAGCTGCACAACATCTTGTGTATCGGCCAGAACCTTTTCACAACTTGGACAAGACGCCAGATGCTCCAACGCTTCCGCCTCTTCAGCCTCGGAGAGCTCGCCCTCCATCAGATCGGTCAGCCTTTCGGCAAGCTCGCTACACCTCACAGGACGACCTCCGACGCTTCCAGAAGGAGGCGCAGCGACTGCCTTCCCCGGTGCACCCGCATCTTCGCCGCAGACAAACCAACACCCAAAACAACGGCGACCTCGCGCATCGGCAACTGCTCAACATCACGCAACACCACCGCCATCCGCTCCCCAACATCGAGCCGACCCAAGGCCAGCGACAACTCTGCTGCCAGCTCAGACAACACCGCCAAGTCCGCCGGCCCAGGGCCCGCACAGACAATCTCGGGCACATCCATAGGATCGACAGGAAGCTCCGTACGCTGACGGATCACCGAGATGGACTCGCGATAAGCAACCTGCAATATCCACGGCCGAGCACGCGACGAGTCATTGAGTTGATCAAGACGAGCAAGCGCCTTCAAAAAGGAGGCCTGCACCACATCCTCCGCATCGGAACGGTTCCACAAAACCCGATACGCAACGTTAAACACCGCTTCAACATGCGCCACGAACAGCGCCTCTACCCTCAACCGAAGAGAGGTTGAGACACGACCATCAACGGCATGGGCCATGAGCTGGAAACTACTCGACCCGCCTCGGAATTCCCATGGCGCGCTGCGCACCGCCTTCAAGCGGTCAGCTGCAACCCTCCGGAACTTTCCAGAAACGGAACTGGAATGGATTAGGTGCGTTTTCGCCACTAATCCATTCCAGTTCGCTGCTGGCTGCCCCGCCTTGGAACGTCGTCCCGTGGAGGCATAGCCAACAACTACGGCCCGGTCAGCCCGTGGTGCGGAGCGCTACTGCTGGCGGGATTCGGCCTGCTCTTCTGGCTGGGCCTATGGCGGCGGCCACCGATGCGGCCAGGGCCAACACCGCAAGCCCCGCGAGCCAGGTGAAAGGAACCGCGAAGCGCAGACCCTCTTCGAACGCCGCTGATTTGGTTAGCACCTGCCAGGAGCTAAGAATGCCAAGGCCCAGCCCAAGGGCCACACCTTGCAGCCCAATGAAGCCAGCCTCGAACAGGAACGCCCGCTGTGTCTGGCTGGTTGGCACCCCAATGGCCTTCAGCATTCCAAGCTCTCGGCGCCTTTCCCTAACAGCTCTCACC
Organism: Acidimicrobiia bacterium; assembly: GCA_003231975.1. Taxonomy (GTDB): domain Bacteria; phylum Actinomycetota; class Acidimicrobiia; order Acidimicrobiales; family SZUA-35; genus SZUA-35. The sequence goes on along the minus strand of QIKW01000077.1, from coordinate 2,710 downwards.
AGCACAACCCCAAGGCCAACGATGCCAATCAGCAGCCCAACACCAAGGTAGCCCTGAAGCATTGTTAGGAACCCTTCCTGCTCGGCCAGCTCTTGCTTGGCTGATGCCAGGAACGCCTCGGCGTTAACCCCTTGCTCGGGAGCGGCGGCCTCGAGGGCGCCAATCACAGACTCGGGGTTGGCCCCGTCGACCAGTGCAACGAAGTGGCGGCTAACCGGGCGTTCATCACCAAACAACTGGCTGGCCAGCACATCCGGGAAGTAAAGCCCGGAACCGGCCAGCCAATTGTTGCGGGTTAGCCCGCCAACAGTTACCTGAACCGCCTCGCCGTTGGCTGCCACCAGATCCAGCCGCTGACCAACCTGATAGTCGCTGTAGTCCGGGGCCACGATCCAATAGGTGCCGTTCGTTTGTGTGCCAGAGGCAACCGAGGCCCACAGCTCTTCTTGGGTTTGGAAAGCCGGATCAATTGGGAACGCCAGCGGGGCCAGCTCTGGCTGCCAGTTGGCGGAGATGCCAGAGAACGTCCACTCGTCCAAAGAGTCTGGGAGCGCCTGGTCTGGCCTTACATCCAGAAAGCCTCGGCGGATGTCGGAAACAGCTAGCACCTGATCGTTGGTGGCCAGGTCCTGGCTGGTTAGAGGGGCGGTTCGGTTCGAGTCGACAACCAAATCAAAACCTCCGCCTGCCTGGATGGCCAGATCCGGGGCCGACGCCCGGAACACCACCATCAGCACAGCCATGAAAGTAACCGTGAACAGCACAAGGGCATACATGGCAACCAGCAACGCCGAACGAACCGGCTGAGCCAGCGGGTGGGCCAACCCCAGCTTGGTGGCAATGCCACCACCGGAAAGCCTTTCGGCCAGGCCCAGCCAGACTCGGTCCATCACAGCCATTGCCGCAGTGGCCAGCCCAACCAGCAGCACACCCTGCAAAAGGAAGACCGAGATGTCTGGGTCTGCCATCACCTCGGGTCGCAGCCCAAACACCGCCGCAGGCCACACGAGGCCAACCCCGCAGCCAATTGCTGCTGCCAGCCTGCCTGGCAACACCAGGCCCATCAGGGGAATGGCGCCAAGCACAAAGAGCACGGGGCCAAGCATCACAGCTATTGGGTTGCTGCTTGCCAACACGAACAAAGCGGCGCCAGCAGCCATGCCAAGCAGGCCAACAATTGCCCGCCTGAGGGGCGAACGCACCGCGGCCTGCTCGGGCAGGTCTTTCAGCGCTCGGATGATGTTGATTCTGGTCATCCGGAAGCTGGTGATAGTGACAGTGAGCTGGGAAATTGCCAGGCCTATGAGCGCCCCGGTAAGCAGGTCTTGCCAGCGGAGGGCAAGCGAGATCTGGAACGCTCCCGCCTCGTCTCCCCCAAAGATGGTTGCGGCGAACGTCATTACCGCGGCAGCCACCCCGATGCCAAGCAGGGCACCAATTCCGGCAGCCAGCACCCCATAAACAGCGCCTTCAAGGGCAAAGGCCCGAAGCACCTGACCCCGGCTTATCCCAACCGCCCGCATGGTTCCAAGCTCCACCTTGCGTTCGCTGGCCAGCATCACAAAGAGGTTGATCACAAGGAGGATTCCGGCAATCACGCTGAACCCGCCAATGGTGCCGAACAGTTCTGTCATCTCGGCGCCCTCGGCCTCGGCGCTGTTCAGCAGATTCTGCTTCACCTCTTCAACATCAACCGAAATGCCAGCAGCTGCCGCCGCGCCCTCTATCTGGCCTGCCACAGATTCGGTAAGAGCCGCACCATCAAAGATCCCGCCCGTATTCGAAACCAGCAAGACCGACGAGGCCACCCCTTCCAAGTCTGCCCCTGCGTCGGCAACCGCGTCTGTAAACGCCCCCACCGGCACAATCACATCCGAAAAACCTGCCAGGCCGCTGGCCGGGGCGATGTGCCCAACCAAGAACATGGCGGAAGACTGGCCAACGAACAGCTCTACGGTGTCGCCAACCTCAACCTCAAGCTTGTTTGCCAGCGTTTGGTTCAGCACCACCTCGTTCGGGCCTAGTGCCCCCATGTCGCCAAGCCCAGTTGTTTCCGGGTTGCCGCCGAAAGCCTGCGCCTTCGCGCCATCAACTTCCAACAGTGCGGCCCTTGGCTCCACGAGCCTGTTTTCCCCAACAGAACCAACCGCAACGCGGGCCCGTGTGGCAGCCAGCACGCCGTCGATGCTGTTGCCGGGAAGGGCCGCAACGGCAGCGGCCAATTCGTCAAGCTGATCCGGGTTGTCAACAAACACCATTTCGTCAACCGGGCCCCACCGCGTTGTTGCGATTTCCCTGATCGACTGATCAAAGCTGGTGCCGATGACAAAGGAGGCGGCAACCAGAGCGGTTGCCAACATTGAGCCACCAACCACAAGGGCAGCCTCGCCCTTGCGTCGGGTTACGTTGCGCAGCCCCAGCCTGCGAACGGTTGGGCGACGCAAAAGGTCGAACAGAACAAAGGGCAGAAGGACGGCCAGGACGGCAAGTGAAAGGAGCAGGATCATCGGGCCACCCGATCCGAACTCGGTTTTCCGTTGTGCACCGTCTGGTTAGAGATCACGCCGTCTCGGACCTCAACGACCCGATCCGAAGACTCTCCAATTGTGCGGTCGTGGGTTACAACCACCATGGTTTGGCCAGCGGCGTTCATCTCGTGAAACAGCTCTATCACCGCGCTGGCCGTTGCGCTGTCCAGATTGCCGGTTGG
>QIKW01000067.1 GCA_003231975.1 Acidimicrobiia bacterium | reverse complement strand
CGAGGTGTCGCTGTCGCCAACAAACATTCGAACGGGAATCTGAGCCAGCCCTGCCAGCGCGGCCCGGTCTGCGTCGCTTCTGGCGCAACCGGGAAACACCAGGATCGACTTCACGCGGTCGGGGTTCTGTGTGGCGGCTCGAAAGGTGCTGATCCCACCGTTACTTATGCCAGCCATGTGAACTGCGCCGCCCTCAACGGTGACCCAGGATTCGATCCAGTCCAACAGGCCGGGCACCAGGGCTTCGGAGCCGTTGAAGAACAGCTCACCATTTGGGGCTGCCGGGCTGACAACCACCCACCCGCGTGCAACCGCTTCGGTCAAGTAGGTGCCTTCGGCGACCGAGCGGGTGGTCTGGAAGTCCTGCCCTCCGGGAGGGAAAGCAAGCAACACCGGTGCTGCTGATCCGACGACGAAATCTTCTGGGACGATGGTGATGTACTCAACAACGGTGTCGTTGATAGCTACCTCGCCGGTGGCGATGGCGCCGGGCTGAAATGCTGGCTCGTCAATTGATTGGCTGGCATCTGGCGTCGAAGTTTCCTGGTCGGTGGGCCCAGATGAGCAGGCGCTGAGAACCAGCGCTAAGGCCAAGGCTGTTGTTGCGAGCTTCATCTGGTTCACCCTAGGCGGGCCCAGGAACGCCAAGCCGTCGCCCGCCGCGGCTAGGCATCATGGAGATGAAGGTCTTTGCCAAAGCGAAGAAATCGGCAAGGCCCAAACCCGGTCATCCAGTTTGAATGGAATCTCACCAGAGTACAGAACTGCACCGAATTGGAATCCGTCGCCCAACTTGTCTCTGAGCCACAACAATCCCCTGGCGTCTTCAGCAGTCGCCTTGGTTCCCGACTTCACTTCAAGCCCCACGACTTGGCCGCGGCGTTCCAAGAGCAAATCTACCTCTCTGCCGTCCTTGTGTCGAAGATGGAAGAGTTCGGTTGGTTTGGAAGCTGTTTCCAAATGAGACACCAGTTCAGCGGCAACAAACGACTCGAAGAACTGGCCAACCAACATATGGGCACGCCCGAGACTGGCGGCGTCCAACCCAAGAAGCTGAGCTGCCATCCCTGAGTCGGTCACATGAACCTTTGGTGACCGATTGATCCGCTTCAACCGTTTTTGATGCCAGGCGGGCACCAACGTAATGATTGAGAGCCCCTCCAACAGCTCCAGATAACTGTTGGCGGTCGAAGCGTTTACCTGTGCGTCCTCCGCTGCGGCGCTCTTGTTGAGCTCTTGACCGGTCCGGGCCACGCACGATTCAAGAACGCTTCTGAGCTTGGCTGGCTGAGGGTTACGACTGGCAATCAACGGCGCGTCCCGCTCAATGAGCTGATCGACGTAGCTCTTGAACCAGCGCGCTCGACTTGACTCGTCGCGGCCGATGACAGCAGGGAAGCGGCCAGCGACGATGCGATCCAAGTAGTCAGCCCGTCCCAGTCCCGAGTAGGCGAACTGGGGTGGTTCGTCTGAAAAGAACGAGTCAATCGGGTTGTACGAAGGGTCACGGTTCAGTTCAGCCTGAGTCAGCCCGTACATGCGAACCCGAATGAAGCGGCCGGTTCCCGCCCATGTCTTCCCCTGTTGGGACGCTCGGACTGATCCGGTGATAATGAACCTGCCGGGCTTTTGGGAGAAGTCAGAGTCGATAGCTCGCTTGATAGCCCCGAGGATCTCCTCAGATTCTTGCCACTCATCAATAAGGACTACCCCAGGTGCAGCTGCCAATGCTCCATCGGGATCGTCGTCGACAGCGGCACGCGGGCCTGGTTTGGACAGGTCGAGGATGGTGTCGGCAAAACGGATCATCGAACTTGACTTTCCTGATCCACGGGGCCCGACTACCATTACTGCCGGGAATTCTGGTAGCAGCTCGTGTTCGATCAGGGAATCCGTCGCCCGGTCATACCAGTGAGATGCTGCCATCTGCTCTGTCTACCGGCTGTTCTCAGAGTTTTAACAGATTCGACGGGATTTTTTTAACAGATTCGACGGGATTTTTTTAACAGATTCGACGGCCTTGCGGGCCTCGGGCGGCCGTCGTCAGGGGTTTCAGGTGTTGACGGACCGTTTCATTGGCAGTTCGATGCGGTTTGACTTCAGGTCGAAGTGCCACACCAGGGTTGTGAGAGTTAGGCCGATAACGATGTCTGTTGGGGTGCCGCCCGTCCACAGCTTCACGCCGGTTGAAAGGATGGCAGCGGAAACAACTACACGGAGCATTGAGCCCTTGCATGAAGGAGGCTGGGTTAAATTGAATGTCTCCTGGCCGTCGCTAACCATCGAGGCGCGCCACGGACCGAGTTTGACAACGATGTAGGTGACGATTCACATCGAAGGGGCAACTACGGCGCCGCCGTATGCGCTGTCGAGGACCGTACTCTCTGCCTCGAAGCTCGTGATCCCAGGCCACGTCTGAGCCAATCAACTCGTTGAGATAACACTGGGCGGCGGATGCGTACGCCTGATGGCCAGCAACATGGAACTGATTTGGCAGTCGATGTCAGATCCGATTGTGCCTTCGGCGCTTAGATCATCTTGCACGTCAACTGTTCCGTCGCCGTTGAGTCAAAGCCTGCATCTCCGACAACCGCGCCCTCTGAGTCAGTCGGGCGCCACCGGTGCTTCCCATTCGGGATTGCGTCCTAGGAACGCCACCAGTTGATCGATTGGGCTGGTGTCTGCCAAGACAGCAATCTCGTGATCGAACATGCCGGTTCCCCGGTACTGGGGCTGGATAATGGCTTGGGCTGCGCTCAGTGCAACTGCTGCTTCGTCGTCGCTGTAGGGAGATGGAGTGCTGACTGCTGTGGAAAGGTCCCAGCCGTGGCCGACGTATTCCATTAGCAACATGTTCAGTATGAACTCCCCAGGAACCGGATCGCTCGTCATTGTCATCGGCCGGTCATAACCACGCTCTTGCAGGCCGACCATGATTGACCTGGCTGCACGGGCGAAGGCTTCAGGGCGTTCCTTGCCAACACGGTGAGTGGCCGGGTCGAACTCCAGGGCTTGTTCGTTGACCGCCGCGTCGAAAACCTGAATCCAGACTGCGATGTGCTCAACGAGCGCCTCAACGTCGAAGTCTCCGCAGGGCGTTGGCAACCGCAGTTGGTCTTCGGTGCAGGCCGCAACAAGGGCGGAGGTCTTGTCGAGCATTGCTTTCAAGCTGGTGAGTCTGTCGTCCATTGGGGAATCCTAAGGGGCGATGCTGGCCGGGTCTTTGAGAAAGCCGCCATTCTTCTGGGCCTAGAGTGCGGGGGTGTTTGATCCCGCAAAGACTGACATGAGAAGCATAGTGCGGCCCTCGGTAGCAGGCCGCCACTTCACGCTTCAGCGCTGGGCTTCGGTGCCCCCTTTGAATCGGTTCGTAGACCGATTCTGGAAAACGGAATGGCGCCTGTCGGAGCCGTTCGTGCAATCGCTCGTGACCTATCCCGCGGTGAACCTGGTGTTTCAGGCTGACGGGTCTGCTGTTGTCAGCGGCGTGCGGCTTGGCAACGACGAGAGAGCGCTGGAGGGAGACGGCTGGGCGTTTGGCGTGCTGTTCCGAACCGGCGGGTTCGCCCCCTTCACCGAAAGACCGATCGCTTCGTTGGTTGACTGTCAGGTTCCGGCCAGCGAGGTCTTTGGGGCCGCGGCGGATTTGGTCGCTGCGGCCGTGCTGGCCGCTGAGGACGATGAACAGCGGATTGAATTGGTCAGCGAGTTCCTTGTTGGGCTGGCGCCGCCTGAGCGAACCCCGGGGGAAGGCATCTCTGACCTGGTGGAATCCGCGGTTTGCGCCCAGCCACCCGTAACCAGCGTTGCCGACCTGGCCCTGCTGGCCTCGGTTTCACCGCGCACCCTCAAGCGACAGTTCCGAGACCATGTTGGGGTTGGCGCCAAGCTGGTGTTGGACCGTTACAGGATCCAGGCGGCAGGAGAGAGGGCTCGAAAGCCTGCGCAATCGTGGTCCGATGTTGCGGCGCAACTTGGATTTGCGGATCAGGCCCATCTCACCTCTGCTGTGTCCAGAGC
>QIKW01000135.1 GCA_003231975.1 Acidimicrobiia bacterium | reverse complement strand
GGTTGAGAACCCCGACCCGATTGAGGGGCCAGACGGTGAGGTGCTGCCAGTTGGTGAACTACTTCTTAGCGCCAAAACGATTCCGTCGTTCCTCGGCAGCCCGTCCGGCAACGCAGACGTACTTGGGCTCGAGTTTCGCCGGGCGATCCTTTGGAGGGCCATGCTCCAGCGCCCCCCGGCAGCCGAAGAGCTCGAGACGGCAGGTTCGGAGGCTCAAGCGGCGCCAGCCGATGTGGCCGATCCAAGCTATCTGTCGCTTCAGTTGCGTCAGCTCTCGACAGGAACGAGCCGCGTCGAAGCCATGCCGGTAACCGTCGACGGAGATCTGGTCAGGCCCAACGTGGCGGCCATCAACGCTCTTGTCGGCGAACTGGTGGCCTTCCCCGCAGGGGCGGCGCCTGGTGACCGCCAGCAGGTGCGAATCGTCGACCGGTCTGGAACCAACGATCTTGCGGCGGTGGCCCGGGCACTAGGGGCCGCAGGTTTTGAGGTGGTGCAGATCGGAAACGCCGCAGGGTTCGACGAAGGGCCGTCGCAGGTGTTGACCACCGGGGTTGCGAATTCAGAGATGGTCGCCGCGCTTGCCGATCTCGTCAAGGCCGATATCGTGGTTCCGGTTAACGACGAGGAGGCAGTATCCACAGTCACGTTGCTTTTGGCCGACGATGCTTTCGCCTCATCCACCCTAGGCGAGTAGCCAAGAATCCTTGAGGACCGAGTGACGGATCAGCCTGTATCAGAAAGTGCAACAGCAGAGCGCCAAGACTCTGACAAACAAGCGCCCTGGGACACTGAAATCGAGCAATGGGCCAGGTTGGCTGTTCGCGCGGCCGAAGCCAAGCTTGGCGAGCGAACCGAGGCCTTCTTTGTCGGCGATGTGATCGGCATAACAGACTGGTTCGTTGTCACCTCGGGTGCCAACACGCGACAAGTGCGGGCGATAGTCGACAACGTCGAGTTCGAGCTGACAAAGGCAGGTGGCCCAAAGCCGTTGCGAATTGAGGGACTCGAGTCGATGCAGTGGGTTCTGATCGACTTCGGAGCGTTCGTGGTGCACGTCTTTGACGAAGAGGGGCGGCAGTATTACGAGCTGGAAAGGCTCTGGAACGACGTTCCCCGGCTGTCTGTTTAGGCCACCAGGTTCACCAGCTTCGGTGCACGCACAATCACCTTCTTGGGTGCGCCGTCCAGGTACTTCTGTGCCGCGGCCGAGCCGAGAGCTGCGGCCTCGGCTGCTTCCGGGGTGATATCAGCCGCTACCTCCAGCCGATCTCGGACCTTGCCGTTTACCTGAACGATCATGGTGACTTTGTCGACCACCAACTTGGCCGGGTCGGCAACGGGCCACGAATTGAGGTGAACGTTGGCGCCAGTGCGCCGCTCGACCAGCTCTGCGGTGATGTGGGGCACCGCAGGCGCCATCAAGGCAAGCAGCGTGTCGACGGCAAAGTCCAGCGTTGGTCCGTGCGGGCCCTCGGACGTCTGAACGTATTTGTAAAGAGAGTTTGTGAACTCCATGAATCCGGCAACCGCTGTGTTGTAGGCCCAGCGCTCGTATTCGTTCGTGACCCGATCGATCAGCACGTGGGTTGCTGATTCGATCGCAACATCTTGGGCGCTCAGCTCGCCGGCGCGTACGTTCTTGACGAAATCGGTTTGGACCGATGCGAGGCGCCACACCCTGTTCAAGAAGCGTTCACACCCGTCTATCTGGAAGTCTTCCCAGTCGACGTCTTCGGCGGGGGGCTTCAGTTGGAGGATGGCAAGGCGGAGGGCGTCGGCCCCGTGGTTGGCAACAATTGCCTCGGGAGACTCGGTGTTGCCAACCGACTTTGACATCTTCACCCCGCCCTTGCGCACCATGCCCTGGGTGAAGAGCTTTCGGAACGGCTCTCTGAAGTTCTTGGGGGCAACCCCAAGGTCGGCCAGCGACTTGGTGAAGAACCTGGCGTAGAGAAGATGGAGGATGGCGTGCTCGACCCCGCCGATGTACTGATCCACCGGCAGGAACTCTTCAACTGATTTGTGGGTGAACGGAGCGTCGTCGTTCCACGGATCAGTGAAACGAAGGAAGTACCAGGCCGAGTCGACGAAGGTGTCCATCGTGTCGGTCTCGCGGCGAGCGTCTGCGCCACAAACTGGGCACGAAACGTTCAGGAAGCCCTGGTGATAGTTGAGCGGAGACTCTCCGGTCGGTCGGAATTCGAGGTCGTCGGGAGCGACGACTGGGAGGTCTTCGTCTGGAACGGCAACGATCCCGCACTCATCGCAATAGATGATGGGAATCGGGCAACCCCAGAAGCGCTGCCTGGAAAGCAGCCAATCTCGCAGGCGGAAGTTGATCTTTCCTTCGCCAAGGCTCTGATCAACCAGCCAGTCGGCCGCCTTTTTCTTTGCCTCGTCAACACCCAACCCGTCAAGCCAGTCTGAGTTGATGGCAACACCCTCGCCAACATAGGCCTCTCCATCAAAGTCTGCGGGAGGCTGGACCGTGCGAACGATTTCGATTCCGTGGGCGGTGGCGAAGTCCCAATCTCGCTGATCCTGGCCGGGAACAGCCATGATGGCGCCGGTGCCGTAGGTGATCAGAACGTAGTCTGCCAGGTAGAGCGGTATTGACCTGCCGGTGAACGGGTTGACCACGTGGCTGCCGGTGAAGACACCTCGTTTGTCTGCTGTGCCAGACACCGAAAGCCGATCGATCTCAGACATCTCGCGAACCTCGGCCTGAAACGTTGTCACGACGGCGGCCTGGGCCTCGGTGGTCAGTTCGTTGACGCGAGGATGCTCGGGAGACATCACGGCGAACGTCATTCCAAAACCGGTGTCTGGGCGGGTGGTGTAGACAGCCAGCGGTTCGGTGTTCGTGGCGGCTTCTCCGTCGGCGTCGGCGATCGGCAGGCCGAATTCGACTCCTTGGGAACGACCGATCCAGTTTCTCTGCATCACCTTCACGCGGGCAGGCCAGTCGAGGGTTTCTATTTCGTCAAGCAGTTCCTGGGCGTAGTCGGTGATCTTGTAGAACCACTGTTCCATGTCTCGCCGCTCAACCACATCCCCCGAGCGGTCACACAAGCCGTCTACCACCTGCTCGTTGGCAAGCACGGTCTGGCAGCCGGGGCACCAGTTGACCGGTGCCTGAGCCCGATAGGCCAGCCCAGCTTCCCAGAAGCGTTTGAATATCCATTGAGTCCACTTGATGTACGACGGATCGTGAGACTTGACGGTGCGGCGCCAGTCGTAGACCGCACCGATTTGTCTGAGGGAGCTTGAGAGTTCCTCAATTCGAGCGTCTGTGAAGGTGCGTGGGTGCTCGCCAGACTTTATGGCAGCGTTTTCGGCGGGCAGACCAAAGCTGTCGAACCCAATGGGAGACAGGACGCCGCGACCGTTCATGGTGTGGTAACGAACGAGGAGGTCACCGAAGGTGTAGTTGCGAACGTGGCCAATGTGAGCCGGCCCACTTGGATACGGATACATGGAGAGCACGTAGCGTTTAGGGCGCGGGTCGTCGTTGTCGATCTCGTACGTTCGATCGTCAAGCCACCGCTGTTGCCAAACCGGCTCGATCTTGTTTGGCGAATATCGCTCAATCTCATCGCTCTCAGGCATCAGCACAGGCTAACTGCGTGATACCGTGGCCGATCTCAGAAATGGGGCTATAGCTCAGTTGGTAGAGCACCTCCATGGCATGGAGGGGGTCAGGAGTTCAATTCTCCTTAGCTCCACAAATAGGTCGTTCGAAAGGGGAACTCTTTCGAACGAGAGTCTTTTGTGCGCCGCGAAGCTCTGCCCGCCGTTCCTCGGCCTGACGGCCTCGTCTCTTCCCGAGTGTTTGTCGCTTTGCGCCAAAACTCGCGCCCTGTTACGCGTTGTCGACGGCGTCGGCACGCTGCGAGCGCCGTTCCTCGGCCGTTGGCCTCGTCTCTAACCGAGTATTTCTCGCTCTGCTCGAAAACTCGCGCCCTGCTTGTCACGCGTGGTCGCCTTGGGCGACGAGCGAGAGGCAAGTGACCCGGATGGGCGGAGCCGGGCCTGCGGGAGCAGGTCCCAGTGTGGTCGTGTCACGCGTGGTCGCCTTC
>QIKW01000026.1 GCA_003231975.1 Acidimicrobiia bacterium | reverse complement strand
GGTTTCGGGGTGCTGGCCCACCAGGAACTCGGCCCGCTCGGTTGCCAAGCGGCCGACCCGAAAGCCTGATGGGAGATTGCCGAGGGTGTCTGCTTCAGCCCGATTGGCGGCCTGAAGCCACATTGCGGCCGCCACTGCCACCGCACGCCTCTGGCGTTCGTCAAGAGGTCGAATCCTCGGAGGCTTGACCCGCTCAATGAAGTCTGTGGTGGTGTCTCCCGAGGTGAATTCCTCGCTTCGCAGTGTTGCCGCCAGGAAGTCTCTGTTGGTGGCGACGCCGCCCAAATGAAGCCTCTCGAGAGCAAGGGCCAACTGGCCGACCGCTTCGGCGCGGGTCTTCGCGTGAGAGATGACCTTGGCGATCATGGGGTCATAGTCAATAGTGATGTCAGATCCCGACCGAACCCCGGTGTCCCACCGAACCACGGGTTTGGGTGCCGGCTGGAACACATCCAGCCGTCCGGTGGCTGGGAGGAAGTCGTTCGCCGGGTCTTCGGCGTAGAGCCTGGCTTCAACCGAGTGTCCGTGGAAGCTCACAGCCCCCTGGTCATACCCCAATGGTTCGCCCTTGGCGATTCGCAACTGTTCGGCCACCAGGTCGATGCCTGTGACCTGCTCGGTTACGGGATGCTCCACTTGCAGCCGGGTGTTGACCTCAAGGAAGTAGAAGGCGGCGGAGTCGTCGTCGACGAGGAACTCGACCGTGCCGGCAGACTCATACTCCAAGGCCGACGCGAGGCGAAGGGCGGCCTGGCCCATTGCATCGCGAAGCTCTTGATTCAGGAATGGAGAGGGCGACTCTTCTATTACTTTCTGGTGCCTGCGCTGAATGCTGCACTCGCGTTCGCCAAGGTGGACCAGGTTGCCGTGGCTGTCGCCCAGAATCTGGATCTCAATGTGGCGGCAGCGCGGCACGTACGTCTCGGCGAAGACCCGGTCGTCGCCAAAACCTGAGAGGGCTTCACGCCTTGCCGCCTGAACCGCCAGCTCCAAGGCTTCGGCAGACTTGACCACTCGCATCCCTTTGCCGCCCCCGCCTGCTGCAGCCTTGATCAGGAGGGGGAAGCCCAGGGCCGAGAACTCTGCTTCGTTCTCAACCGAGTCAACCACTGGAAGCTTGGCCGAGATTGCCAGTTTCTTGGCCTCGATTTTGTCTCCCATCTGGGCGATTGCCGAAGCTGAAGGGCCTATCCAAACCAGATTGGCAGCAACCACGGCCAAGGCGAACTCTGCGTTTTCGGCCAAGAAACCGTAGCCGGGGTGGACGGCTCCAGCGTTGGTGGCCAGGGCGGCGGCAATGACAGAATCCCCATCGAGGTAGCTGTCTATGCGCACCGCCTCGCTGGCTTCCTCAACCCACATTGCCCCCTCATCGGGAGCTGTGAACACACAAACAGTCTGGAGGCCCATGTCTGTGGCCGACCGGATGATCCTCCTGGCGATTTCTCCCCGGTTGGCAATCAGTAGCTTCTGGAAGCGGCTCACAGTCGGAACACCCCGTAGCCAGCAGCGCCCTCGATCGCCCGGTTTCTTACAACCGACAGGCACATCCCAAGAACGTTCCTTGTGTCTCTGGGGTCGATCACGCCGTCGTCGCTGATGGCACCGGTTGCGTTCAGGGCCAACGAACCCTTCTCCTGGATCGCTTCGACCATTGCGACAGTCTCTGCGTCCTCCTCCTCGTCGAACTCCACCCCTGCCCTGGCGGCCTGGCCTCGGCGAACCAGCGACATCACCCCAGCAATCTGCTTTGGGCCCATCACCGCAATCTTGGCTGTTGGCCACAAGAAGGTGAACCGGTTGCCAAAGGCCCGCCCCGACATCCCGTACGTGCCTGCACCGTAGGAAGAACCGATGGTGACGGTGAGGTGGGGCACCGTTGAGTTGGTGACGGCGTTGATCATCTGCGAACCCTTCTTGATGATGCCGTCGGCCTCGTAGTCCTTGCCAACCATGTAGCCCGTGATGTTCTGAATGAACACCAGGGGTGTGTCGATCTGGTTGCAGAGCTGAATGAAGTGCGCTGCCTTCTGGGCCGAGTCTGGATAGAGCACCCCGTTATTGCCAAGGATGCCAACCGGATAGCCGTGAATCGAGGCCCAACCGCACACCACGCTGGCACCCCAAAGGGGTTTGAACTCCTCAAACCGAGAGCCGTCGGTGATTCGGGCCATCACGTCTCGCACATCCACCGGCTTCACCAGGTCGCGGCTGACGATCCCCAGCAGTTCTTCCTGGTCGTATTGGGGGGCCTCGGGGGCGAACCGGGGCGGAGCGCCCGGCTTTCTCCAGTTCAGATGGGACACAACCTCTCGGCACATCCGCAGAGCGTCCATCTCGTCCTCGGCAAAGTAGTCGCCGCTGCCCGAGACGGTTGCGTGCATCTCGGCTCCGCCGAGGGTTTCGTCATCAGACTCTTCGCCAGTGGCCATCTTCACCAACGGCGGGCCTGCCAGGAACATCTTCGATTGTTCCTTCACCATGATTGTGTAGTCCGACAGGCCTGGTTGATAGGCCCCTCCCGCGGTAGAGGAACCAAACACCACACAAACCGTCGGTATCGCAAGTTTGGACAACTCGATCATCTCGTAGAAGAAACGACCGCTCTCGGCAAAGTGATCGGTTTGAACCCGTCGTCTGCCCTTTCCGCCCCCGGTTTCAACTCGGAGGTCGCCGCCTGCGGACTCGATGAAGCTGATGTAGGGAATCCGGTTGTCCCTGGCGATTTCAATTGCCCTCATCCACTTCTTGGCCGCGTATGGCGTCAACGCGCCAGCCAGCACAGTTGGATCGTTGCCCATGATCACGCACTCGGTGTTTGCGATTAGCCCGATTCCAACAACCATCCCGCCGCCCATCGCGTAATCCGACTTGTAACCGGCCAGCGGGCTGATCTCCAGGAACGGGCTGTCGGGATCCAACACGTTGGCAATGCGTTCCCGGATCGGGAGCTTGCCCCGAGACCGATGCCGCTCGGTGCGATCAGGGCCACCGCCAGCGGCAGCCTCATCCAGCAGCTGGTCGATCTCGCTCAGTTGTTCCAGCATGTCGGCTTGGTTCTGCACGAACTGGGAGTCGGCTGAATCAAGCGCAGATCGCAGAGGCGAGGCCAGTAAGGATCTTGTCATGACCCCACACTAGGAGGGTAACTTCAAGGCAATCAAGTTACCTCGACGGCGCCGCCATGCAGCTCGGGGCCAGCAAGACTGCCAGCCAGGTGGCGACGGTCAAGAACGCTACGACGGAAAGAATGAGCTTAGTCACAGATCGCCTGCTTAGGTGGCCGCAACCACAGGTTCTGGGAGCTATGAGGGCTGACGCGTCCAACCAAATCGACACATTGCGTGGCCGATCTTTGTGGGCCTAGAATTCGTCTGTGATGGGGCATGTAAACGCGAATACCCAGACTTGGGTGATGTCGTCAGGAAATTCGCTGATGAGTTGCTGAGTCGCGGGGTCTCGGTCTCGTTCTTCGACTTGTCTCCCGAACCCGTCGCAGGTCTTGCCGCCGTCTTGAACGTCGAACACTAGCTCGTTCTCATTCGACGTCCTGAGGTCTATGGCCCAGGGTTGGGAGTTCATGATCGCTTTCACACATTCAAAGCCAGCGGCCGGGCACAGAGCCGGATCGACCTCAACCACGATGCCCCGAATGATTCCGTTGATGCCCTCAACGTATGGGACGTCCTCAATCGAAACGACTGGCATACCGATTTCTTCGAAGGTGTCGCGGGTGCCGCTGGCGAACGGGTCCCCAAACGTCGGGTCCTTAAAGAACAACAGCCACGCCCCAGTCACGCACAACGCCAATGCGACCCCGACGACGACTGGCTTCTTAACCACAGAGCGCCCTAGGACCGGTTCGGACTGGGCGGCGATCTTCAACCGTTTGCATCTGTCACATCCATTCGAGCTAGCGAAGTTCGGGTGAGTCTTCAACGAGGAGGCAGAGAGACTCACAATCGGGCCAGCGGTCTTTGGGTCCCAGCCACACCAAGTCGAGGTCAAGCTCAACCGCGCTTTGAAAGAGTTGGTCGCGGTCTTGGGTTGTCACATCAGGCTGGAACCGAGTTCCCTGGCGACACTAGCTGATCGAAGGCCACGAAGGAATCCAGACAGATCCGCCGGTTCACCGGGCTCTGCCATCGTCAAACTCCAGATGAGATCAGTGGTCACGTTTGGGTCGGAACCCAGGCTGGCGTAGGCGGCGATGGCGTTTTCGTTGGTGGCTTCGCCTCGCCCTACTTGTTCAGCGCACCCCGCAGTTAGCAGAGCCACAACTCCAACCAAACAGATAACCATCTTGTTTCTGACGTCTCGTATCACCACCAGAACCATCGTCCTGTCAGAAGATCATGGGTTAGTCCAGGAACCCTTCGGCCAATCAATAGGATAGCTAGACGTCAAGCTCATCTGATGTGGCTAGCGGGTTTGTTTGCGTAAACTAAGAGCACCCGGGTCGTTCTTCAGCCGGGGTAGCAGCGTAAATGGTCCGCCCGTTGACTGTGTCCATCGAGAACTCCAGATCGCCCTCAGCAGTCATCCGGCCGTAGCCCTCAATGTTGCTATTCTCCTCCCTCGCCCATACTTCCGATGCCAACAGCCGATCCATTTCCCCCGCTACTGATCGATATGCGATCCCCGGCGGCGGTACTGGCGGATCGCTGAACCAAGCGAGCCCACATTGCCAAACGCCCCGAAGAGTCAAGCGATACCAGATACCGACTTCAGGCGACGCTGGCCACTCTTGGGTTGGCAACACCGCCGGAGGCGGCAAAGTCGAAAAGAAGTCGACTGTGGTTGATGCCCCAACCTCGGGTCCAGCCTCGTCGTCACTAACACAAGCGGCCAGAACCAGCCCAAATCCGAACACCCACACGAACAGCCTCATCCCCGTCCTCGACGGTCTGGTTCGGGGCTAAACATCGCCAGACCGTTTGCAACCCTCAGATGCTGCCCTCCGCAGTCCGGTTTCTCCCTCAACAACCGACGCCCACCCCGACTCGGTTGCGGTACTCAGGACTTCCCCGGAAACCGGTGATCACATCGACATAGGGTGTGCCGGAACTCAACAGGCTGGTCCAGTAGGCCAGACCACCCGCGTCAGGAGCCCGATCAAGCATCCCGTAGTAGATCATCGATGCGTCTGTGGTGTTAAGCCAATAGTTTCTGGCCCCGCCCAACCCGTTAAAATAGGCCAACATCTTAGGGCGGCTCCAGTTCCCGTTAGCGATCTGGCCTATCCACCATGAATGCTCCAAATAATACCCGTGCGAACGTAGCCACACGTTACCAACAAACTGGGCATCAGACATGGCTGACCAGTCAG
>QIKW01000004.1 GCA_003231975.1 Acidimicrobiia bacterium | reverse complement strand
TAGTCATCGGGCTCGAGGTGATCCCACTCGCGAAAGAAGCGACGCTGCGCCACCGCCAGGTCATCGCCCAATCGGTAAGACGCCGCGTCGATCTGAGCGAAGTGCCTGTTCCGCAGCGCACTCTGGATCCCTGGCATCACCGAGATCACGCCGTGCGCGGGCTGCTGACAGGCGTTGGTCACAACAGAGTCCACAGTGTCGGATCATCGTCGAGCACGCCCGAGACACGCACCTTGGCCTCCGCTGCAGCTGATCGCCCAGGAGGTCACCAACAGCTCATAGACACAGCACATCACCGTGTGGCCGGGCCAGGTCCCGGGCGCCGCTCCGTAGCCGGCAACGAAATGCTCGAAGTCCGCTAACGGTAGGCCGTATCGCGCAACACCCACCGCGAGTGGCGCGAAATCCCAGCTGGCTGGCCCCACGCCAGCATCCTCAAGATCGAGCAGAACCAATCCGCCTTCGGCAACCACGGCGTTGTCTGCGTGCGGATCGCCGTGAACTACGACCTGTCCCAAAGGATCGCCGTGGGTTGCCTCCTGCCACCGCGCGGCCAGCTCATCGCCGCGGCGTTGCAGCTCCTTCACCGCTGCCGATCCCGACCAGGACGAAAGCGAATCAAGGCACACCCGGATCTGCGTAAAGGGGTCGATAGTGGGCACGCCTTCGGGCAGATCTTCAGCGGTGGCGTCGTGAACGGCGCGCACAGCCCGTCCCACAGCCTCAAACGTTGGCGCGGCCACAGATCGAAGACGACGCCAGAAAGTCACTGCACCGTCGCCAATCACCCCGGGGCATCGAGAGTCAGACCCAGCACCTCACGGACCTGCACTCCTAGTATCGACGAAGTCGAACGCGTTCGCCCATCGCAGCTACTCGATGTCGGGTCATGTCCAGGTGCCACCCTGCGGCGGATAGGCGTCAAACAGGCCAGTGGCCGGGTCATCAACCGCAGCCCGCCAAGGCTTTCCGGCGGTGGCATTGCCACAAAGCTGGGCTTGGCCCACCCGCTGGCTCAGCCGGTTCGCCCTTGGATCTCGCTTGGAGTGATTGACGGCTGCGTTGGCTGCGTTGGGTGGCCGGGGCGCGTCAGCGTGACTGTGGGTGACTGTTTGGCTGCTTTGTGTGGCCGTCGGGCCGGTTTTGAGGCTGTCATAGGCCGTCGTTACGCTTAGTCGAGCGAAGACTCGACCAGCCACAATCCCTCAAGCGGACAGGGAGAGAACACTTGGATCGGCCGAGCACCAAATGAGAGAGAGAACGCACCGATGAGCGACATTAGCCTATGAACGGTCATGTTCAGCGCCGGGAAACTGGTGCACTCAATCGCTTTGTTGTCTCTGGTTGAACCGCCCTCTGGTGAATGCAAGACCAAGGCCAAACAGGTAGGTGTTTTACCAGTTCGTTGCCCCACAGTTGGTTGAATGCTGCCAAGTCGCTGGCACTCCTGATCAAGAGAGCCGAGCGTCGGCCATCTCATTGGGTGCGATCAGGGAGTTCCTAATTGACTATTGGGGATCGAAGGTCGTCCCGGGTCTCCTCGTCGATGTGGCCAAGGTTGAAAAGATGTTCGATCAAAGCAGCGCGGCCAACATTCAGGCTGCTGGCGATCTCGTCGACCCATTCAATGGTGTCGGGTGAGCTGGAGGATTCGCGGATTGCGGTCTGGAGGAGGCTGGGCGGCATCAGAAGCCAGGCAGCAAAGGCGTTGGCTCGCTTTTCAAGAGCCTGCGGTGCCCACGGTCCGCTGGCGATTGCCAACTGGGTTCCATGAGAGCGGTCGTGCAGGAGGTGGCACAACTCGTGGGCAAGCGTGAAGCGGCGCGCCTGAGCTGACTTTGCTCCGAGGTGGTTCGAGTTGAGCACGACCGAAGGCGCGTGTCCTGGGCCGACGAAGGCGACCGCGCGAAGTCGGCGGTCTGACAAATCGGTTTCAATAAGGCTGATGTTCCAGTCGTCGAAGAGTGCTTCGACGTCCACCGTCGGTCCGTCAAGGCTGTCATTGACATCGTCCAGAAGGTCTGCGGCTAGGTCATATCCCTGTTGCCATGGTGGGCTTAAGGGATCTATTGGCTCATCAAACGCCAGAGCGCTAAGCCCGTCGGTCGGGGACTGCTCGTATGTGTCGAGCAGCAGTTTTGCCAGAACCATGGCATCGGAATCAGTTATTTCGGGGTCCGTCGACCCGAACAGCAGCGCGGCCTGGCAACTTCCTGGTAGCACCAGTTTGTTGGAACGATTGGAATCAAAAACGGCACCAAAGGCCTTGTTTGGACCTTCAAGCGATCTGCCACTTTCGCGAAGCTGCTGCCAGCGTTCAACTATGTGCTCTCGCGTTGTTCCGAGGCCAGCAAGCCACGCAGATCGTTCCTCGGTTCGTTCAGGCTGGCGTAGTGCTGCAACGGATTCGACTAGGACACTGCACCGCTCCGAGTCTGGCAACTGCTTGGCAAGCCAGCCCGCCGCATTCTGAAGCACCTCGAATAGCGGTTCGGCCACCAGCAACGGATCCTCATACGCCAACCCTTCTGGTGACAGGAAGGACACTCGTTCCACGCCTGCTAGCTGAGAGTTGCGCCACGAGATCTCGACCTCGTCTCTAAGCCGTCGAATGCGGACATCAGGAAGGATGCCTCCGGCTCGAGCGACGCGGATGCTGTGCCTCTGCTCCCAGTCGTATCTCGCTTCAAGAATGGCTAGCTCTTGGGTGTCATCCATAAGAGCCATGAAGCTGGAAGCGGCTGCTTCTCCAACCACAGCCGCGTTGTCTGGTGATCGCAACCCGGCGGGCAGCCGTTCCTCGTGAAGCAACGGATCCCAGTTGCTGGCGAGCCACTCCAGTAGCGGCAGGAGGTACCAGTGGGAGGCCTGGAGTGTCTCACCTTGGTCGACGTGGGAACAGAGGTTGATCCCTCGAACCCAGATCTGGAACGAGCCCCAGCTCGTTGCCATTTCCGGCGAAGCGCCAGCACCTTCGTCCGGGTCATGGTGGAAGGCAAGCCTTATGGCGAAAGTCGACGTGTCGCCTGCGAATCTTTCCCAACGGACGCTCATGGTTTCCGCCTGCGCCCTTGCCTGATTGTGCGCTTGGACTTCTTTATTGTGCGCTTGGACACAACCTTCGCGTCGATCCAGTTTTTCAGAACAATTGGGGGCAGCTCACCCCATCCCAGGGGATAGCCATGCCAGAGATCTTTCTGGCTGTCGTGACACTGAGCGCAGAATGCTGTGTTGCCATCGGTGGCAAATCTCTTCTCACCGTGAACAGTACTGGCCTGTAGCAGGCTGCCAGGGTCAACGTCTGGAGGGCAGATTGATCCTCGGCGTCCCGGTGTAGGCATCGGTTTGTGCTTGGGGTTTGGTTCGTACTTCACCGGGCTCCTCTCGGTTGACAAGAGCATCGTAATGCTGCCGCT
Organism: Acidimicrobiia bacterium; assembly: GCA_003231975.1. Lineage (GTDB taxonomy): Bacteria > Actinomycetota > Acidimicrobiia > Acidimicrobiales > SZUA-35 > SZUA-35. The sequence goes on along the minus strand of QIKW01000004.1, from coordinate 1,432 downwards.
CGGTTTGTTATTAGTTGCAACGAGAGCCAATCGTACGCAGTCGATGAGACATCCACCGGCCACAGCCCTCTATGTGATGCTTGTTGTTTCGGAATTTCATCCGTTCACCGATGGGAACGGCCGGGTTGCCAGGGTGATGAAAGTCGGCCGACGTCCAACTCCACGCATCAGAGCGAAGGGAACCGTGAGCGACCTCGTCGCCGAACAACGTCAGTGATCGCGTACTTTGACACCTCCGCACTCGTTCCGCTGATCATCAACGAACCCGCATCAGATACTTGCCGCCGCCTGTTCAGTGGGTCATCAGAGAAACGAACTACTCGCACCCAATTCCGTCGCCATCGCGATCCAGGCGGTAAATGTCACTTCCGATCACGGTTACCGGGCCGCGCACGTATTTGGGTCCGTTCCCACTTCCACCGGCGCAGTCCACATCGCTGGCTATTGGCACACAGCCCGAGTAATTAGGATCGCATTTCGGCTGCGTTTCTGGGGGCGCAGTCTCGGGAGGATGCGTGGTTGGCTTGATTGTTGAGGACGTGGTGGGAGCCGCGGTGGTTGGAGGAGGCAAAGTGGTGGGAGCCGCGGTGGTTGGAGGAGCAGCGGTGGTTGGAGCCACGGTGCTCAAAGGCGCGGCAGTCGGGGGTGGCGCTCCTGTTGTCGACTGGGTTGGCGATGTCGACAGCGCTGTTGTTTGAATGAGAGAGGTTGCAGATTGTGCAGTTGTTGAAACCAGTGGATTCAGGTCTTGAGACTCGCCAACCTGAACTTCAGGCTGTCCAACACCTGGAAGCCCCAACACTGCTGTTAGGCCCACCACCCCCGCCACGACAAGAGCCAACAAGAACAACACTTGTTTTGCCAGAAACCGCCAACCCATGGAACACATCCTACCCCATGCAGCGCGAAGCTAATCGGCGTCGAGTTTCAGTCGGACAATCCGAGTGCCATGCCGGCCAGGGCTGGCTTTCACAACGTGTGCAGAGTGAGCTGTTCGAGACCGCCTCTGGGGCTCTTGCTGGTCTGACTTCCATAACCAGGGTGCTTAACTTATGTTCATTGTTGCCAGCAGGGCTTCGGCGGCTGCGCTGAGGGCGCCGTTGGTGTCGCCTGTTGGGGCGATGAACACCACGGTGTCTCCGGCCGAGGTTTTCAGCTCGATAACTTCCATCCGGGTCCCAACCGCAAGCGATGTCTCTGTTCGGCCTTCTATCAGTTCGAGGCAGGCTTCCTGGGTTGCGCAGCTAAGAGTGATTGCCGCCGCGCTGGTTACGCTGACCTCCCACCGGCGTCGCGGCTGATCAGCCACCGAGGTCGATGATTGCAGCGAGAATAACTCGCCGTTGTCGAACAGCGTTTCAATGCGGTCGCCGATGTCTTCTGATCCGTAGTCGACTATTGCCACCAGGTTGGCGGGGTTGGTTTCTGCACC
>QIKW01000092.1 GCA_003231975.1 Acidimicrobiia bacterium | reverse complement strand
ACACTTGGTTGGTGATAAGCCCAACCCGCATCCCGTCGAGGACAGCAAAGTTGGATTCGACCAGTACCTGGGCCCCGGTTTTGACCGACGGCACCTCGGCAATTGTTGGCGGGGAGGTGGTCGTGCTTGACGAGTTCAAAGCAGTGACCCTTTCGGTTGTGGCGGTGGTCGGCTCTGTGGCGGTGGAACTGGCTGGCAGCGGGGTGGTATCTGGCCCGGCGGTGGTGGCCTGCCCGGTTTCGGGGATCTCGGAGACTGATGCACAACCAGCCACCCAGAGCGAGGCAGCGATAAGGGCCGCTGCGATCCGGATCACAGCCAAGGAATGAGCGGTAGTTGGATCCCGAGAACGATAGCCGCCGAAACGGATCTCGATTCGCTAGTCGAGGCTGGCTTCGCTAGTGCTGCCGTCGCCCTATTCGGAACTTATCCACAGATTTCCCACAGGATGTAAGATTGGATGTAAGATTTGAAGGTGTCGGTGACCCGCTCGAGACAGTCGCTCAACCTGGCTCGCAACCCAATCGTCCTGGCGCTGGGCCAAGTCGTCACGTCGCCGATCTTGGACATCGAACGCTACATCCCGAAGCTCCAGGAAGAATTTCGACACGCCGGGTACCCACTCTTTGAACGGATCGACTTGCAGTCAATCCAACTGGGGCCGAATCAGTCCCCAACGATTCAATCCGAGTCGAAATGGGTTTTCCTCAACCGTGAACGGAGCCAGAGCATCTCGATCGGACAGAGCTTCATTGTGCTCGAACAGAATTCTTACTCGAGTTTCGACTCGTTTGTAGATGCTCTCGTCGCCGCGCTTAGAGTGATCGGGGGCCGTGTCAAGCCGGCGCTTGTACAGCGCATTGGCTTCAGACGAGTCAGTCTCGTGGAAGGATCCGAGATGCTGGCCGCAGAACGATTCATCCAGCCGTCGATGCAAGGTGTAGACAATCAGGAGTTCACCATGTCAGGCCAGCATCAGTACGAGTTCAGAGGAGAGACGAACGACGGCAACTTGATGATTAGAGTCATTCGCCCGGCCCCAGCGGGCGTGCTCCCTCCCGAATTGCTAGGTGGTGTTGTGTCGGTCCGAGAACCAGTGACGCTCGACAACTCCGCCACGATCGATATTGATCATTTTGCAGCCAGAACCGAGGACTTCGAACCAGCGGAGCTTCTCAATAGTTTCTGGAGGTTACATGATGCCTCCGACCTAGCTTTCCGCCAAACAGTGACAGAAGCCGCTCTCGCCCACTGGAGCCAAGATGGTGGCTAGCCTCGCGATGTTCGGTACAGCTAACTTCGTCCGCCAGCCTGAAAGGCGACAACCGCTATCTTGGGCCATCCTTGCAGCCTGGGGCCTGGCTGGGTTGCCCACCAAGGCGGCAGGCGTGAACCAACTTCCAACTGGGTTCCAAAGCGGGCTGTCGAGCGCATCAATAAATGCGTTGGCCGAAATGTGGGCTCCGACCACGGCTGGCCCCGCGCCCCAACGTGCTGAGCAGCTCGGCTTCCAGGCTCAGGATCTCCTAACAGAGGTCAGATCACGGATCGGACTCAATATTACCCAACTCGCTGGGGCGCTCCGAGTAGAACGGCCAACGATCTACGCTTGGCTCCGCGGTGAGCAGCCAAATCAGTCGAATCGCTCCCGCCTTGAGGAACTTGCAGGCGTCAGCGAACTTTGGGCGCAGCTGTCTGTAGCGCCGGGATCGGCGTCTCTCAGCCGACGGATTCAATCTGGTGAGACGGTGCTCGAAGCTCTATCCGCCGGCACGATCGACAAAGAATCGATCCGTCAAGTGCTCATCGCTCCATCCGCTGTGAAAAGCGGGGCATCATTAGATGCCGCCAGCAGAGCGAAGGCTCTGGGAATCTCCAAGGATCCCCGATCAGGAGAGAGCCGCGAGAACTTTCTCCCGCGACCGTTCGCTACCGATCTTGGCGAGAATCAGTAGTGGCGTGATTCGTGAAGGGTTCAGGAAGTGGCGACGGGTGGTCTCAAGGGGCAATTCTCACAGGCTTTGATAGCGAAGTCTTATGTTCTGAACCTTTGGCTCCTGCCGCCTGGAAAGCAAGCGATGTGTACATCGTGGCGTCGCGCTCCTTGGCTTGAAGTTGTCGGCACCTTGCGCATGCGGGATGAAGATGCAGCTATGGGGCCCCCAGAGATAGCCAACTTCAATTGCGAACGATCATCGGTCCCCATGAAGAGTGTCACCGACTCCACGCAGCTCAACCAAGCCCGCGCCGCGACCGCGCGTGATGTGGGCGACAATTGACGAATGGGACTGGGACCGCCGCTGCTCTGGGCGTTTGTGCTGTTCGCTGCCTTGGCGGTTTTGATTCCTCGCATGCGGTTCTTGTTGCTGTCGGTGGTTGCCGGCTCGGCCGCTCTTGGCCGCCTCGCAGCAGCGTTCCTGGCCAATGACTGGTCTTCTGAGTATGTGGCAGACAACAGCCGCTCTGGCCTCAGCCCGCTGATCCGGATGGCAGGTTTGTGGGCCGGTCCCGAGGGCTCCCTATTGCTGTTCGCCGTGATGGTTGCGGTTGCCGCAGCGGTTGGCGGCTACCTGTCTCCGGCCGCGAACCGAAGAGCAACGGTTCGCCTTGGAGCAGGGGTCACCTTTGGTTTCGCCACCGTCGTGTTGGCTGCCGCGCCGCCGTTTGTGCGCCTCCCGATTCCTGCCATAGACGGCCTTGGCCTTCAGCCAGTTCTGGAGCATCCCGCAATGGTTTGGCACCCGCCGCTGCTCTACAGCGGCCTCGTTGGTTTGCTGGTGCCCGCCTTCATGGCAGCAGGCAAGGCAATCGGCGGAGCCAGGCCTGCCCTGCCCCGGTACGTATTCGCGATTCCGCTGGCCCTACTTGGGGCCGGGCTGGCAACCGGCGCCCGTTGGGCCCACGTTGAACTTGGCTGGGGCGGTTACTGGGCGTGGGACCCTATTGAGTCCGCCGGCCTTGTTGCCTGGCTGGTTGGCGCCGCGGCCCTGCATCTAAGGCGCTCTGGGTCTGACCGTCAGTTGGCGCTGTTCTGTATCGTCCCCGGCGTGGCAACCATCTGGGCCACAACTCTCACCAGGGTGGGCCTGATCGGCTCTGTTCACTCCTTTGGCAACAGCCCGTCGTTGCGGGTTGGGATGCTGATCCTGGCGGCGGCAGGCACAGCCGCGCTGCTTGGGCCGGTTGCCTTCCTAGGTGCCAGCAGCGGGGTTGGCGAAACCAGCAACCGCCGCTGGGCCACCGCGATTTTGTTTGGGGCGGGAGTCGTGGTTGCGCTTGGCACATATGAGCCCCTCGTTGAGGCCGCCATTGGGGGAGACACGGTGGCAATTGCAGGCAGGTACTTCAGTCGCACAACGTGGCCCCTTGTTGTTCTTGGCGGAATCGTTGCCGTTAGGGCAGACAGGGCCGGGTGGTTGGCGGCCGCGGGCGCAGCCGCAGCTGTGCTGATCGTTCCCTGGTCTGCTGGGGCCTTCGCCCTGGCCGTTGCCGCCGTTGGCGGGGCGGTCATTGCCTCCTCATTGGGAGCGGGCCGACAGCGGGGCCGCCTCGCCCACATAGGCCTAGGGATTCTCCTAATTGGGGTGGCGGGAACGATGGCTGCAACAGTTGAGCGGGTGATCCTGTATCGAGACATACCAGCACAGGCCGCCGGCCTGGAGCTCACCCATCGAGGAATGGAACTCGTCGAAAGAGACGTTGCCTCAGAAGCTATTGCCACCGTTGATGTTGGAGACCAGAGGCTTCAGCCAAGCCTGGTACAACACACCCTGAGAGGGATAGCAACAGCCGAGGTGGCCACTCGGATGTCGCTGATGTCAGAAGTGCAGTTGGTTCTTCTGAACGGCGGCGACGAATCTGCCAGCTACCGAGTGGTCCACACGCCCCGGCTGATGTTTGTGTGGCTCGGAGCTGCGGTGATGGTGGTTGGACTGGTTTTTCCTCAGTTTGGACGCCGTCGCTTGCGGGCCAAAAGCCGGTTGACCGTTGAGTCAGAGTCGGCATCGGTTTCGGGCTTGGAGTCAGCCTCCGGCGACGGCTTGGTACTTGGCGGAGCGGTTGGGGGCGCTGCGGCTGGGGGTGCTGTTGTCGGCGGCTCACCTGGTGGTGCCGACCTGACCGAGGGGTCAAGGTAGGTTGGCTGCTCACTTGGCGGGTTCGAGCGAGCCCGCCCCGGCTCGCCAATTGTCGGCTTGTTGGCCCGAAGCCGCCGAACTGTGTCTGAGGCCCG
>QIKW01000245.1 GCA_003231975.1 Acidimicrobiia bacterium | reverse complement strand
AGGTTGTTTGGCCGATACGGGTTGATGGGTTTGAGTCTTGCGCCCGGTTGGCGGGCGGGTCAGGCTTGGGGGGCGCGTTTCTGTGCCGCATGTTATGGGCTGCCCCGAGGGCTGCCGGGAAGGGGCGTTTGTTGTGAGGATCGACCGTTTGTTGGTGGCTGTGGTTCTGGTTGGGGCCGTTGTGGTTGGGGTTGGGGACCCGGTGGGGGCTGATTCTGATTGCACGATTAGCGGCACTGTCGGTGACGATGTTTTGGTTGGGACTACCGGCGATGACGTGATTTGTGGGTTCGGGGGTGACGATGTGATCTCGGGTTTGGCTGGCGATGACGTGGTCTATGGCGGTGATGGCAACGATGTGATTTATGGCGGGCCGGGTGATGACATCATCCACGGTGGCGCGGGCGCTGACCGTTTGTATGGCAAAGAAGGCAACGACACCATTAATGGCGGCCCAGGTGATGACCGCATCGGCGGCGGCGCCGGAAACGATCGTGTGAACGCTGGCGCCGGTGATGACCGTGTCAACGGCGGAAGCGGCAACGACGCTTTGTTCGGCAACGCGGGCGCTGACCGGATCTTCGGCGATGACGGGTCTGACACCCTTTCGGCTGGTGACGCTGGCAACCAACCCGATGAGGTGTTGGAAACTGATCCGAACGTGTTAGGAGGCGGAGCCGGGTTTGACTACCTGGAGGGCGCTAACGGCGACGATGTTTTGTATTTGGGGAGGGACGGCGGCCGTGGTGACGGCAAGGGTGGCAACGACCGGATTATTGGTTCGCCTAACGGGGGGACAGGGATCCTGATTGGTGGGGCCGGGGATGATCTGCTGGTTGGTTTGAATTCTGAGGCCACACCGAACAACCAGCTCCCCCAGGGCGCCCCTCAGGAGGCGCTCGGTCGGGTGTGGTTCTCGCCTGGCACTGGGAATGATCGGGTGTATGGCACACCCAACAATGACCTGATCGATGATGGCGGACCGGGCAATGAGCTGTTCTACGGTCGTGGCGGTGACGATTTCATTGCTGCTGGTGGCGGCAAGATCTTTGGTGGGGCTGGTGATGACACCATGTTTATGGGTACTGGTGAGGCCTACGGCGGTGATGGTGATGACTTCAGAGGTTTATGAGTTTGGTGTGGCTGGTGGTGGTCCTGGGGCTGACACTGTTTCTGGTGTTGGGACGTTGTGGGCTGGTGACGATTCTGATGTTGACCGCCTGTTCGGCACCGGCGACAACGATTTCTGTGGAGCCGGCTCGATCGACATTCTCGTTGGCTGCGAACGCACCAGCCGATAGCCAGAACCCAAACGATCCGGGCCTGGCCACAGACTCGTCTTTGGGGTTAGCCGGTGCAGGCGCTGTCGGCGAACTGGTCGCCCAGGTTGTTCCAGTTGTTGGTGGCCATGTTGTAGAGGCCGAACCCTCCGGTTTGCAGGTCCCAGACTGAGAACGAAACCTCGTCTGAGCCGTTCACCTGTCGTAACGCTTTGATCTGGTCACAAAGCATCATGTCGGCGTTGCCCCAGCCAGCCCAACCGGTGTAGTCGCCGGTTGAAACGTAACGGTAGGAGTGGACCCCGAACTCTCCGATGAATAGGGGCATGCCCGCTCCTTGAGCCACATCGTCTTGGGCCTCCAACCCCTCAACAAGATTAGCCACCGCTTCGCTGCGAGTCGCCGACGACGGAGTCGAGCAAACGTACGGATCCGGAGCCTCGCCGACGTTACCGGCGATGCCGTAGCAGCCGCGGGAGGAGTAGCCCTCTACTCGTGTGCCTTGCTTTGATCCACGTCTCCAAGTTGGTGTGAGGGTTAGGTCTCCGTAGCCGTCGTCGTTAGAGTCGTAGTCGGTTCCTCCTGGGGGGTCGCCGATGCCGCTGTAGTAGGAGTGGGCGGTGAATACGACGTTGTCCCATTTGGGGTTGCCGTTGTTCATGAATGCGTCAGCGAACTTCGACCCGTCAGCCAGGTTGCCGCCGAAGTAGCCAGTCACGATCAGTATCTTGTCTGGGTCGGTGTTGCGTAGCTCGGCGACCCAGTCGGCTTGAAGATCGGCGATGACGTCGGTGTTGGCCCAGGCGTTGCCGTCTGTGGGGTGAGGCTCGTTGACCAGTTCCATAGCCACAACAGCTTTGTTGTCTTTGTACCGGTTCAGAATGAATTTCAGGTAGGTCAACGCGAGGGCCTCATCATTGTTGTTTGGGTCCTGCCACATCAACACCTCAGTACTGTCATCAGGGTGACCGTCGGCGGCTTGGGTGCCTTGGGGCCATGCTTTGTCCCAGGCCCATTGAGGGATCCAGAAATGGGTGCCCGTGCCGCCGAGGTGGATCGGGTCGATGATGACATCAAGACCAGCGGTGTCAGCCCAACCAATGAGATCATCAACATCGTTGAGGAACGCCTCGTCGTAAGAGCCTTGGGCTGTCTCGACATCGTCCCAGTGCAAAGTCACTCGTATGGCGTTGAACCCCTGACTTTTGATGTCATCAAGAACATCAGAGTTGACTGCGTCTGGGCCGCTGGTGAAGTCGGTGCGCACACCGATTGCCTGCCATCGCTGAACCGGCGGGTTCTGATCGTTGGCGTCAGCAGCTAGGATGAGTTCCCAACGGCCGTTTACTTCTTTAGTGACGAACTTCTCTGTCGCCAACGTGAAGACTTGACGGCCCCCCCGAACGAGACGACAGGTTTGCTTCAGCGTCATAGACTTTGAGCCAGTACCAGTACTCGGTGTTGGCGGCGAGGCCGGAGTCGGTGAAGTTGAAGACGGTTTCTTTGGGGACGGTGACCGCGATGTCACCGGCCTCGGTGGCTGAGGCGAAGTTGTTGCTGGTGTTCCGGTAGATCTTGGCTCCGGTAACCCCAACATTGTCGCCCTTGTGTTTAAGATTAAGGGAGACTGTGGTGGCGGTGGCGGTGTTGAAGATGGGTTTGTACGGGGTGGTCGGCTTCGCAATGTCCAGGATCGGGGTGAAGACTTGTTGGCCGCCGGATCGATACGAAAGGTTGCCGTCACCGTCATAGACTTTCAGCCAATACCAGTACGTCGTGTTGTCGTTCACCGATTCGTCTTTGAATGCGAAGATCGTGTCTTCGCCGACACTGACCGCGATGTCACCCACCTCAGTGGCTGAGGCGAAGTTGTTGCTGGTGTTCCGATAGATCTTGGCTCCGGTAACACCAACATTGTCGTCGTTGTGTTTAAGGTCGAGGTTGACTTCGGAGCTGGTGGCGGTGTCCAGAGCTGGCATGTAGGGGGTGTAAGGCCTGACCACATCCAGAATTGTGGTGAAAACCTGTTGGCCGCCGGATCGATACGAAAGGTTGCCGTCACCATCATAGACTTTGAGCCAATACCAGTACTCAGTACTTGGGCCCAGACCGGTGTCGACGAAAGTGAAGACGATGTCTTCGCCGACACTGACCGCGATGTCACCCGCCTCGCTGGTGTTCCGATAGATCTTGGCCCCAACAACCCCAACATTGTCGCCGTTGTGTTTAAGATCAAGAGTGACGGTGGTGCCAGTAGCGGTGTTAAAGATCGGCATGTACGGCGTCGCTGGCCGCTCAGTGTGCCCGGCCGCTGCCGCCGGAACCGGCAAGACACTGATAGTTGCCACCGCCACCAGAGCCGTTGCCTCTCACCCAGCGCCAAGCCGACAGCTGCGCCTAGCAGTCTCGTTGCGACGGCGGCAAGCTAGGAGACGTTCGACGACCAACCGACCAGCAACGCGTAGGCTGGTCATTCACTGGCGTATGGCCGTGTCTGTCACGCTTCGCACAGTTCTCATCTAGCGTGGCGCCCATGAGCACCTTTCACGATCTTCAGGTCCAGTCAATTGCTGGCGACATAGTTGGCCTCGACAAGTTCAAAGACCAACTCTCCCTGGTGGTAAACGTCGCCTCAGAATGAGGCCTCACCCCTCAGTACGCAGGTCTGCGTGCGCTTCATGAAGAGGTTGAAGGCATCAGCGTTCTTGGTTTCCCGTGCAATCAGTTCGGAGCTCAAGAACCTGGCACCAACGAAGAGATCCTGGCTTTTGCCAAGAGCGAGTACGACGTAACGTTTCCAATGTTCGCCAAAGTCGATGTGAACGGCGACGACGAGGCTCCGCTGTACGCCTTCCTCAAAGGCGAAAAGGCTGATGAAGACGGCAACGCCGATATCGCCTGGAACTTCACCAAGTTCCTGGTGGATGGCGAAGGCAACGTGGTTGAGCGGTTCGGCCCAATGGTGACACCAGAGGAGATCCGAGACGCCCTGCCAGCCCACTTAGCCAGTTAGTCGCTGAACACTGGCCCAACATCTGCCAGGTAGGCCGAAACGTCTGGGCCGTTTAGGGGATTCAGAATGTTGGCAACAAATGCGTTGCGTTCGTGGGCATGCACCGGCAATTCATGCACACACGCTGTTGGCCCCCCGGCGGGCACGGCCGCGAACGCGGTTGGGTTGGCCAGCGGGGCCGCGAAGGTGTGCTGGCTGATGATGTCGCCAGACCAAAGGTCGGCCAGAGCCCAGACGGCCTCAGTGCCGTGATGAACAATCAGGAAGCCAACCCCAAGCTCTCCCTGGCGAGGCTGGGGAAGCGTGCGCTCTAGTTTTGTGTTGAGCGCAGCATTGATACTGGCCCCAACATCGCCGTCAGCAACGGTGATTTCGTAGCGTTTAAGTTGCCACCCGTTCACGTGGCTGATGCCAACGTGGCGAATTGGGCGCGCAACGAAACGCCCCCTGGTGGTTCCCAAGGTCTGGCTTGATGTAATCATCGGGTCGCCTCCGACAGGGGCAACTCGTCGGCAGGAGCCGCCAGGGCGGTGATGTGCACCTGGTTGTCGTGAAAGGTGGCGCCTTGGGCCATGTCGGCATCTTGTTCAAGGGTTGTTGCATTGATAGTTGCCCCGCCTTGAAGCTTTGGCCAGTGGCCCTTGCTCATGGTGGCAACACCTGGTCTGGTGTTTTCAGAAACGGCAAGCGTTGCCGTGAACTGGCCCCGCTTGTTTTGAACTTGAACCGAGGCCCCGTGACAGAGGTTTCGGGCCGCGGCATCTTCTGGGTGAACGGCTATGACCTGGCCGCCCGCTTTGGTGTGGGCCGCCGAATTAGCAAACATTGAGTTCATCAGGAAGTGGTTGGCTGCGGCCACCAAAGCCAATGATTGGTTAGCCGAGCGCCCAACGGGCCTGGTGGCCTCGCGGGGCCCAACGTAGTGGGGGAGTAGTCCGTGGCCCGCAACTTCGGCTTCTTCTGAGGCGAATTCGAACCGACCAGATGGTGTGTCGAACCCGTTCGCGAAGCGCACAAAGGGCTCTGGATAGTTCAGTCTGACAAAGCCGATGCGGCGCAGTTCGGCTATGTCTACTCCGGCCAGCGACGGGTGTTCTGTGTTTAGCGCGTCGGCCAGGAGTTCTTCGTCTGTGGCGAACAGGGCCGGTTCTTCAAGCCCCATTGCGGTGGCCAACCTGCGGAACATCTCGGTGTGGGAAAGGCATTCTCCTGGCGGCTGGGCTACAGGGTTGTTGAGGTTCAAGAACAGGTGAGAAACCGAGTCATGAATATCGAGGTGTTCGGTCTGCATGGTTGATGGCAGCACGATGTCGGCATAGTCAGCAGTGTCGGTAAGGAAGTTCTCAGCAACCACACAGAAGAGGTCTTCGCGTTCGAGGCCCCGCCTGATCCGGTTCTGGTCTGGGTTCGACGCCATTGGGTTGGCGGCAATAACGAACAGTGCCTTCACCGGGGGGTCCTCCAGCTCAAGCAGGCCCTGGCCGAGGCGGGTCATGATCAGCTCTCTGGTTGGCCCAGGAGCGAGATCGGGCCTGTTCAAGCTGTCGGTGTTGACCCCATAAAGGGGCGTGGTTGAGTAGCACAGCCCGCCGCCGAGGCGGTTGTAGTCTCCGGTGAGAGCAGGCAAGGCAGATACTAAACGGGCGGCCTGGCCTGCTGCCTCGTGCCGCTGCATGCCCATTCCCAGCCTGATTGCGGTTGGGCCCTTCGTTGCCATCAACTCGGCCAGTTCGGTGATCTGGGCGACGGGAATATCGCATTCGATGGCAGCTCTTTCGGCGCTCCAGGTGCCGAGCTCCTCGGTGCGGAATTGCTTCCAACCAACAGCGTTGCTTGCTGAGGAATCAACCAGGTTGGACTCAACCATGTGAGCCATCAAACCAAGGGCCAACGCTCCGTCTGTGCCCGGCCGGATGGCCAGATGGCTGTCTGCCCGTTTGGCAGTGCGGGTTGTAACCGGGTCAACCACAACGAGCTGAGCCCCTGCTTGTTGCGCCTCTCGAACAAAGGGCCACAGGTGCTGATTGGTTGAAACGGTGTTGGCCCCCCAGATCAACACCACCCCAGCCTTTGCGAAGTCCATCGGGTCCATCGATGACCCGCGGCCAGAGGTGTAGGCCAGGCCTGGGTAGGCCGCCGCCGAGCAGATGTTTGGGCTGTGTCTGCTGGCCCCAAGGGCGTTGAAGAGCCGCTTGCCTGCCCCGCCAATGCCCTGGATGTAGCCCATCGTGCCGCTGCCCCAATAGGGCCAGATGGCTTCGGCCCCATCAGAGTCGATCACCTGGTGCAGGCGGGACGCGATCTCGTCGAAAGCCTCGTCCCACGAGATCTCTTCGAACTGGCCGAGGCCCTTTTTGCCAACCCTGCGGAGGGGCTTCAGCAGGCGATCCGGATGGCGGGTGTATTCCAGGTACGGATTCACCTTCACACACAGCCCCTTGCGAGTGTATGGGTGATCGGGGTTGCCCCGCAGTTTCACCGGCACTCCGTTCTCGGTTGTAACCACCCACGAGCACGCATCAGGGCAATCCAAACCGCAAGCCCCAACTACTGTTTTGATCACCGGTGCTTCTGCGCTGTTTGTAGCCATCAGACAAGCCTCGCTTTCACCAGCAGCGAGAGGTTGGCCGCGGCCTGGTCTAGCGGTTCTCTTGACCGGAAAACCCGAGCCATTAGCTCCGCACCCTCCAGAATGGCGATTGTGAGTGAGCCAAGCTCGGCCCCAGCTTCGGGGCTAACTCCTAGTGCGATCAGCCGGTTGGCCACAAGGTCAACCCAGCCCGAAAGGGCCTGGGCCGCAGCAGCTCTGAGAACTTCGGAACTGTGAAGGGTTTCCAAAGCAACTGTTGCCACCGGGCAGCCGCTGCGCCACTGTCCTGCTTCAAGCCGGTCGGCCAATACGGTTGCGCATGCGGCCAGGGCGGCGCCGGGTTCGGAGGCTGAAGCCAAACTGGTGCGCAGAACGTCTGCGAATTCTTCGGCTCCGTGCAGCACCGCGGCGGCACCGAGTTCTTCCTTGCCGCCGGGGAAGTGGTAGTAGAGCGAGCCGATTGGGAGCTTGCCTGTTTCAGCAATCTCGCCAACTGAGGTGGCGCCAAAGCCTTGTTCCTGGAACAACTGGGATGCTGTGGAAACAAACTTCTCTTTTGTGCCTGTGGCCATTGCCTCATCATAGTGCGATTATGATGAGCGCTCAAGTTATTTCCGGTGTGAGTGCTGGCCTTCGCACTGCTGATTCAGGGTTGATTCTGTTGCCACTCTTCCAAGATCGGCCTTGTTATGCGCGGTAGATATGGACGGAATCGGCATGGGTGGCCAGCGCGCGGAGGTCTTTGACGTCGGCGGTGAGCACGGCTCCGCCGGGTTCGGCGACGGCAACCACGATCGCGTCGACGGCTGAGC
>QIKW01000105.1 GCA_003231975.1 Acidimicrobiia bacterium | reverse complement strand
ATGGCCGATCATTCGAATGGCAGTTGCAACTGAGGGTGACAGAGTTTGGGTCTGGCAGCAGCGGCGGCCCGATCTCGGCTGGTAGTTCGCCGTCGAGCAGCGCCGCGGTTGACGTGGTCGATTCCGCCAACCTCTCAACGATTGGGTCCCAATAGTCGGCAGGCACCAGGGGCACCTCGGCGACCGCCTCGTACTGCATCCGTCTGCCAGCTCTGGCGATGGTTGAGGCCCTGCCTGGCTCAATCTCTGCTTCCAGCTGCCAGTCATAACGAGCGTATTCAGAGCCGCGCCGCAGTGTGTGACTTGAAAACGCTCCGCTCAGATCAACGCGGTCCAGCCAGGCCGACCCCCACTTCATTCGACCGCCTCCAGCTCTGTTCCGTCAGGATCAGATAGGGCAACAAGCTGGGCGAGGTCGTCGTCTCCGAGATCTGAGATCCAGCCTTCGCCCGCCCCAACAACGGCGGCCAACTGACGCTTCTCCTTCAGGAGCGCGGAGATCCGATCCTCGATTGTGCCCTCGCAGATCATCCGGTGAACCTGCACGGGAAGGGTTTGACCGATTCGCCAAGCCCGATCGCTTGCCTGGTCTTCAACGGCTGGATTCCACCACCGGTCATAGTGAATCACGTGGCTGGCTCTTGTGAGGTTCAACCCGGTGCCGCCCGCCCTCAGCGACAGCAGGAAAGCGTCTGCCTCGCCAGCCTGGAATCTGTCGACAAGGTCCTGCCTCGTGTTCAGGGACTGGCCGCCGTGAAGGAACAGGGTGCGGATTCCTGCGCTGTTGAGATGGCTCTCCAGCAGTTCTGCCATGGCGACGTACTGGGTGAACACCAGCGCGGCCTCGCCTTCCCCCTTCACGGTTTCAAGAAGAGCTGTTGTTGCGTTCAGCTTGCCAGACCGGCCAGCCAACTTGCCGCCCTCGGCCAAGAGGTGCTCGGGGTGGTTGCAGATCTGTTTCAGCCTGGTAATTAGCCGCAGCACCAGGCCCCGTCTTTGGATGCCATCGGCAACCGCTATCTCGGCCATGACCTCATCAACGACGGCCTGGTAGAGGGCGGCCTGCTCAGTTGTGAGCGGAACGATTTCGTCTGTTTCGGTTTTGGGTGGCAGGTCTGGAACGATTGTGGGGTCGGACTTGGTGCGTCGTAGAACGAACGGGCGAAGCAGCCGCTGGAGTTGGGCAGTTGCTTCTTGGTCGCCCTGCTCGATTGGGGTTGCAAACTCTCTTCGGAATGTTTCAAGGGACCCAAGCAGGCCGGGCGTAGCCCAGTCAAGAAGGGACCACAGATCGGCTAGATGGTTCTGAACCGGTGTGCCGGTAAGCGCGAACCGTGCCTCACCCGGGATCCGACGGAGCGCCTTGGCCGTTCGGGAGTAGGGATTCTTGATGGCTTGGGCTTCGTCGCTGATCACCAGGCCCCACTGGCGTCTGGCCAGCAGGTCGGCGTCACGCCTGGCCACGCCGTATGTGGTGAGGACTACGTGACCGGGCCCCAGCTTGCCAAGCTTTCGTCTTTGGCCGTGATACCGATGAACGGCAAGAGTTGGGGCGAATCGGTTGATCTCGCGCTCCCAGTTGCCAACGACCGAAGCCGGGCAAATCACCAGCATGGCAGAAGGGTTGGCTGCCTGACGCTGGAGGTGAAGGGCAATCACCTGCACTGTTTTGCCAAGTCCCATGTCGTCAGCCAGCACACCGCCAAGGCCCAGATCGGCCATCAGGCTAAGCCAGGCCAGCCCGCGCCGCTGGTAGGGGCGGAGAATGCCAACCAGAGCGGCGGGAGGTTCGGCCTCTTGGTCTGGGTCAAGGCCGCGGAGGCGGCTTGCCATTGCAGCCAGCGGGCCCTCAACGGTGATGGGTGAGCCACTTGCCAGCTCTACCTTTGCGCCAAGGGCCGCGGCCAGCGCCGTGGAGGCGCCGACGGTGCGGTTTTCCCGCAGGCGGCGCACCCGCTCGGAATCAATGTGCAACCACTGACCCCTGAATCGGATCAGCGGCCGTTTGGCCTCGGCCAACTCCCTCAGTTCGTCTTCGGTGAGGGATTGGCCGTCTATCGCAGCCCTCCAGTCAAGCTTCACCACCGTCGACAGATCAAAGCGGCTGTTCCCAGCTCCAGACCGTGGCACGGATCGCACAACTGCCGTTAGCTCAATGTTCTGCGCCAACTCGCCTGCCACCAGCACTGAAAGCCCGGCCGATCCCAAATCTCGGCCAACCGGACCCAGCAGTTGGTCAACCTCGTCTTCGGACAAGGGCATTCGATCCGGGTGGCGCTGCTCAAGCAGTCGCAGCAGCGGTGGCCAAACCCGAGCCGCCCGCCTAAGGGTCACCAGCGTGGACATCTCGACGGAATCGAACCGACCTCGCACTTGTTTTGGGGCTCGCCAGACGGCATCCATATCGAGCACTCTTGGTTGATCGCCCCGGCTTTGGATTCCAAGGGCGGCAACAAACGAGGCAGAATCGGGCCCAGGGGCGGGTGGCAGGACCCTGAGTACCAGCAATGGGGCCCGGCTGTCCGGGCTCATCTCGAATGATTGCACCGCAGCGGTAGCGTCAACAATGGTTGGGGCCTCGGCCGCGAATGCCCGGTGCCCGGCAGCGAGGGGTGCCCCTGCGGTTCGGACGAAGCTGTCGACAACTGCGGCGGTTAACTCGGTGACCGCTTCGCTGGGTGAGGTGGAGCCTCGAATCGCCCAGGCATCGGACGGGATGGCTGCTGCGCTCTGGTTAAGGAAGGCTATGTCGTCCGGGTCAGACGGCACGAGCCGCCAGGCATCGTTGCCGGTTTTGGTAAGTGACGGTTGAACCTTTGCCTTGGCCGTGATCCGCAAGGCTTGGCGAACTATCGACCGGACCGAAGCCACGGTTGGGGAAAGGGCGTTGCCGTCGGCGGCGAGAAGAGGCTCGACGATGTCGGCGATCGGGACAAGGCTCATCTTGACCTTGTCGATCTTGAAGGTGTTGTTGGCGTGTCTGAGTAGCTCTACGTCGTGTCTTGGCGCGTTGGAAAACGCAGGTGTTCCGTCGGTCCTCCACAGCCCGATGTGGGAGCGGCGAGGCGGGTCGGAAGGGACGAAAGTTGCCTGGATCGCCCGATCCTCAAGCTCGTGAGCGCGCATCCAAACGATGCTAGGCCCACGTCGGCAAATTCAGGGTCTGTGAATCTTCAGATTGCCTGACAAGTGATGCCAGCGCCCTGAGACAGGCGATCCCGGCGGGTAACGACGACCCAATGTGAGATCAGCCGGGTAAGCACAGGTTCCCGTGACAGGCGCTGCGGTTCGGCTTACCGTGTTGGCTGTGTGTGTGAACAACTGGAACCGTAACTGTGGGTAGAACCGCGAAACTACTCTTCTCGTCGGCTGGCTGGTTTCTGGCCGTTGCGTTGGCTGCGTTCATTATTGGCTATGCGCTTGGGCAGCGATTTGAGTGGGGCGCTCCAGACGACTCGCCCGCGCCAGCCGAGAGCGTTGAGCTGGCGGTGGCGTCGGCGTCGGCGGATGACACAACCACCACCACATCTCTTAACAGTCGGCCGCCTCGGAGTCTGCTGACGACGCCGCTCCGCCCGCGCACAACCACCGCTGACGAGCCGTCAACGAGCCACGTCGTGGTGTCGCCCCGACGGTTGGACCCGCCTGCTGCTGGCTCTGGGCCAACCACGCCTACCACTTCGCCGCCCCCAAGCACGGCCTCCTCTACCAGCCCGCCAACATCAACGGGGGCTGCTCCCAGCTCAACCACCACGAAGGCTTCCAAACCATCCACAGCCGTTGACGTTCAAGAGAAGCCAACCACGACAGTCGGTTCAACAACCACAAAGCGTCGGCCCCCGCCAACCAATGTGCCCCCTCCGACCACCGCCTCGCCTCGGCCAACAACGGGCCTTGATCTGGCTGACGGGTCTTGCAACCAACGCAACAGATCCAAGCGGTGCAACCAGGCTGACGACGACGACAAGAAGGACAAGGACGACAAGGACGACAAGGACGACAAGGACGACAAGGACGACAAGGACGACAAGAAGGACAAGGACGACAAGAAGGACAAGAAAAAAGACGACGATGACGATGACGATGACGATGACGATGATGACGATGACGATGACGATGACGATGATGACGATGACGATGATGATGACGATGACGATGACGATGACGACGACCACTAGGGCGGCGTCGGCTATCAACAACTAGGCCAAAATGGCGCCTATGACTGGGCTCTGGTCAGCTGCTCTGGTGACTGAGTCAGGATCGAAAC
>QIKW01000133.1 GCA_003231975.1 Acidimicrobiia bacterium | reverse complement strand
AGCCACCGCCGCCAAAGCATCGTTCGACCTCGGAACCTCCGTTCTCAACCAGGCCGCCCTCGTCGAATTGCTGCACACCGGAGCCTTGGACCGCCATCTCCGCCGAAGCCGCCTCAACTATCGACCCAAACGTGAGCTGGCCGCCAACCACCTCAGTTCGCAGCTACCAAATGCTGTAATCACAGGGCTCGAAGCCGGGCTCAACATCTGTGTGAGGCTCAGCCAAATCAGCGAAGACCAGCCGCTGGCCGCTCAGCTCAAGTCGGCCGGTGTGCGATGCGAAGCTCTCAGCCACTATCAACAAGGACTGAATCCGATGCTCGGCCTAGTGATCGACATCACGGCCATCACCGAGGGCCAATTGGGAACAATCAGCGTTGCAATCCGCGACTCCGAAAGATCACAAGGTTGTTACCCACCCGGCAGCCTTGCTGAACCGATTCCGTACTTGCTCTCCATGGCCAGTTGGATCCGGATCAATGACAGAGCCCCGCCCTAGTTTCCAGGCGGCGGCCAGGCTGCGAGGCAACTGGCCGGTAGCCACCCACGCCGCTTGGACCGCGGCTCCGGCCGCCGCAATCTCATCATCTGCAGGCACTAGAACCGGTGTTCGGTGAAGGGTGGCCGCCCGCGTTTGATAGGCGGGCGATTTCGCTCCACCGCCTATCAGTAGCAGCCTTCCTGAGGTGTCAATTCCGGCGCCTGTCAGGGCATCAATCCCGGCCATCAACCCGCACAACACGCCGTCGTGTGCGGCCAGGGCCAGATCACCTCGGGAGCTGTCGTTTCTGAGCCCAGCGAAGATGCCCGCAGAGTTTGGGAGGTTGGGGGTGCGTTCTCCGTCGAAGTACGGAACAAGAACGGGCCCGTCCGGCCTGGGGCGCGCTTCCAGTGCCAAGGCAGACAACCCGGCCGGATCTGTTCCCAGCCATCTGGCCACGGTCTCGGTCACCTTTGTTGCATTGAGCGTGCACACCAACGGCAGGAAACCTCCTGTGGCGTCGGCGAAACCGGCAACCGCGCCGCTTGGGTCTGTTGTGCCGCTCTGAGACTGTGCATACACGGTGCCCGATGTGCCGAGAGACATAACAACATCGCCTGGTTCCAGGCCTAGACCAAGGGCTGCTGCCATGTTGTCTCCGGTCCCGGGGCCGACTAGAACCGCGTTGCCTAGACCAAGGGCCCGGGCGGCCTGGGATGTGATCGACCCCGCAACCTCGTCGGGCCCCAGAACAGCGGGGAGCCTCGGCATCCAAACCTCAGCTGGCGCCGCCGTCTCAAGTAGGTCGTCAACGTAGCGGTTTGATCTCGGATCGAACCAGCCGGTGCCCGAGGCGTCGCCGCGGTCAGTCACGTGGCGTCCGCAAAGACGCCACGTCAAGTAGTCGTGGGGAAGCATCACCATCGCCACCTCGTCCGCCACTCTTTCCTCGTGCTCAACCAGCCAGGCCAGCTTTGTGATTGTGAATGCCGCCACCGGAACCGAACCGCAGGCTTCAGCCCAACCCCGGGCACCAAGTTCCCTGATCAGGCGGCCCGCCTGTGGCGCCGAGGTTGTGTCGTTCCACAGCTTTGCCGGTCGCAGATTTTGGCCCTTCCGATCCAGGACCACAAGCCCGTGCTGTTGGGCTCCCACGCTGACGGCCACCACGTTGGCTGCGTGGTCTTGCAGTTCGGCGAAGCAGTCGACCAGTGCAGTCCACCAAGAATGCGGGTGCTGCTCGCTGACCGGTGGCGTGGTTGAGGGGTGAGGGGCCGATGCAAAGGCAACGACAGACCCGGTTTCCAGATCTCGAAGCTGCACCTTGGTGGACTGGGTTGAGGAATCAATCCCGGCAACCAACTGCCTCATGAGGCGGACCAGATGATTCGATTCACCTCGTTCTCCAGATGCTCCTGGCGACCAGATCTGGGAACCGGGTCAAGGCCGTTGCTGACAGCGTCGTCAGCGAGGCTCTCAAGATCGGCTGAGCCGTCAAGGATGGCGGTTCCGAGGTCGGACTGCCAGCCTGTGTAGCGCTGGTCGCGGGCTGATTCAATCGCGCCGTCGGCAACCATGGCGGCAGCCACAATCAGAGACCGGGCCAAGGTGTCAATGCCGCCGACATGGCCATGGAAAAGATCCGTCCGATCCAGGCTCTGACGGCGAAGTTTGGTGTCGAAGTTGAAGCCCCCCGATCCAAAGCCACCACTTCTCAGGATTTCGTAAATGGCTAGCGACAACTCCTCGACCGAGTTTGGGAATTGGTCGGTGTCCCACCCGTTTTGGGGATCGCCTCGGTTGGCGTCGATGCTGCCGAAGATGCCGTTGTCGATGGCGTATGCCACCTCGTGATGGAAAGAGTGGCCGGCCAAGGTGGCGTGATTCACCTCAATGTTCACCCGATACTCGTTCAGGAGGTCATAGCGATCCAGAAAGCCGTGGACCGTGGCGCAGTCATAGTCGTACTGGTGCTTGGTCGGTTCCTGGGGCTTAGGCTCGATAAGCAGGGTGCCCTCAAACCCAATCTTGTGTTTGTGCTCGGCGACCATTGTGAGGAACCTCGCCAACTGGTCGGCTTCCTGGCCGAGACGGGTGTTCAGCAACGTTTCGTATCCTTCTCGGCCGCCCCACAACACATAGTTATGGCCGCCGAGGCGATGGGTGGCGTCAAGCATGTGCCGCACTTGTGCCGCGGCGTGTGCGAATACCTCGGGATCTGGGTTTGTGGCTGCGCCCGCGGCATAACGCGGGTGCGAAAACAGGTTTGCGGTTCCCCACAGAAGCTCAACCCCTGTGTCGTTCATCTTGGCTGCCGCCCGGTCAACCATGATGTTTAGGTTCCTTTGGCTGTCGGCCAGGGTGGCTCCCTCCGGTGCCATGTCCACATCGTGGAAACAGTAGAAGGGTGTTCCCAACTTCTCGAAAAACTCAAAAGCGGCGTCTTGTTTGGCCTCAGCGGCGGCCATGGGCTCTGCGCCTGGCTCCAGCCACGGTCGGTCAAAGGTGCCTGCGCCGAACACGTCGCTGCCTGGCCAATTAAAACTGTGCCAGTAACAAACGGCGATACGGAGATGATCCTCCATGCGTTTACCTGCCACCAGCCGATCAGGGTCGTATACGCGGTAATGCAGTGACGAGGAGCCGTCAGTTCCACAGAACTCAATTGGCTCGGGCACTTCTGGAAAGAACGACATGTCCAGAAACTACTGCCTTGGCCGGCAGCGTCGCTGGGTCGCTTCGTTCCAAGCGCGCCCCCTGTCGCCGGATTCAGAGCGAAACCACCGCGGCACCCAAGTTGGCAAGATCATGAGGATCAGACGTCAGCACCGGCTGGCTTCGGCTGCGGGCCAGAACGGCCAAGCTGGCAGCCACAACATCGGTTGAGGTTGCCTGGCCAAGCAGGATGCCGATAGCCCGCCCTTCTGTGAGGCCGGTCACCTCCACATCAAGCCCGGCGAGCAGCCGCGTTACCGGAACCTGTTTGGCCGGGTCCCTCCAGACCTGGGCCATAGCCGCCTCGTTGGTGACGAATTCTGCTGCTGGCAGCTCTTGAAGGAGTGCGGCCAGGCGCCTGGGATTGCGTTCAGCCAGATGAAAGACCCCAGCGTCAAGAATCACCGCTGGCGGGCCTGGGCAGTAGCAGCCGCTGCGTCGACTGCTACCCGACGGGCCCATGCGCGGTCGGCCGCAGTGGGCTCGCCACTCTCGGCCACCAGTTCGGCAATGAACGCCTGGCGCTTACGGCCACGCACGAGGGCGGCGTGCGCAACTTCCAGGGCCCCTCGAACAGCCGCGCTTTGCGAGCCGTGCACATCGACCAAGTCTGCCAGCAACTGCTGTGACTCATCGTCAAGAAGTAGGGTCGTACGTTTGGCCATAGCTAGACCATATGTCATATGGCACCGATATGCACCAAAGGGCCATGCCGCCAAGGTCCCTGTCGCCGAGTTCCCTTGAGGAAACCGCCACCTGTCGAGAACCATGCCAAGTGGGAGGAACCCACCTCCCCCCGCTTGAACAGGAATCTCGAATGCGCATCACCGTTCACGGAGCTACCGGAGCCCAAGGCGCGCCCGTGGCCGAAGCCCTCGCAAAGGCTGGCCACCAAATCACGGCCATCAGCCGAAGCCGCAGCCCGGAGGCCGCTGCCTCTGTGGCCGCCAATCTGGAAGACCAGCCCACCTTGGAAGCGGCCTACGCCAATAGCAGCGCGGTATTTCTGCACCTGCCCATCCCTGACAGCCCCGATGCTCCTGCCCGGTGGGTCTCGTCAGTTCTCGGCGCGCTGGCCGTGAGCAGCGTGGACCGGGTGGTG
>QIKW01000200.1 GCA_003231975.1 Acidimicrobiia bacterium | reverse complement strand
AGTCGCTGTGTTGTTTGATCCCCTTGATGCAGTCACGTTTCCCCAAACGGCCTCGGACCCGCACACTAGTGCACGGATCCGAGGTTTGCAGTCATCAGATGGCTGCCATCAGGGCTTGGGCGGAAGTTTCAGAGCTGGCCTACTTGATCAGGGACCCGGTTGGAGCAACCACAAACCACACCTCGCCCGAACCTTGGCCGCTTACCAGGCCACGCGTCGGCGCACGAACCGTTGCAGTTTGAGACGCCGTCTTCGTCGTTGGTGAAGGCATAGAGCGTGAAGCCGTCGGTATCAACGATGATTTGACCGAAGTCAGAATTGGCCGTTGTCACAGCATCCACCTCGGCCGCTTCTGGAACATCTGGCGCCGCGGGAGCGTCCGGGATGCTTGACCCGTAGGCACCGCCGCCGCTTGTAGCGGCGGCGCCTACGGAGTTGGCGTATTGAGCTTCTCCGGACTCTTCAGCTGCAACTACCTCGGGGGCCGGGCCGTCGGCAATGGCACGAGGGGCCTTCTCGGCTGGCAGGCCTTCGCCAAGTGAGCTGGCGTCAACCGTGGTCCACGCTCCGTCGCCCAGCCCTCTGCCGTTTGCGTCGCCAGGGAACTGATCGCCAGAGAAGGTGTACAGCGGCCAGCCGTTCCAGGTGAGTTGCAGCGAGCCGTCTTCCCTGGCGCGGGTTCCGAACTCATCTATGTTCACCACAGAGCCGTCAAGCAGCGTGCTGCCAGGAACGGGCGGCCAGTTGTCGGCGCACGCCCCGTTGCAGTTGCTGACTTCCTTGACGTCCTTTGCGAACCGATAGACAGTGAAACCGTTTGCCTCGATCAGTACATCGCCGCCGTCGGTCGAGCCGATCTTTGCCCCGCTTGGGATAATGACGTTGCCATCGACGTCAACCGCGAACCACACGTCGCCAACCTGCTGACCGTTCACCTCGCCTGGGTTCTCGTCGCCCAGGTAGCGGTAGAGCGGCCAGCCGTTCACTGCCAGTTGCCTGCTGCCGTCTGGGCGTGCGGCCGAGGTCAACTGCAAGGGATCGATGGCAACAACCTCGTCGGTTGCAACCGGTGGCCAGGTGTCTGAACAAGGCGAACTACAGCTTGAGGTGTTGGCCTCGTCGTTCAAGAAGGCGTAGAGCGAATAGCCGTCGGCGTCGGCCAGAACTGTCCGGCCGTCAATCTCACCTGCCGCCAACTCTGGAGCGGAGTCAGATGCCTCGTCTGCTTCGGAGGCTGGGGCCTCAGCACCTTCCTCGTCGGTTAGCGAAACTTCGGCGGGTGTTGTGGTCTGGACGGGGGCAGTGTTGGTTGCGGCATCAGGGGCAGCGTCTTCGCCACCATTCTGGAGTCCGCAGGCCGCGGCGGTAACGGTTAGCCCCAGCGCCAGCGCTGTGGTCCGGATGATGTTTGCTCGGCTCAGTCTTGACCGGTTGAGTGTCATTGCATTCCCCTTCGTGGGTGTTGAGTTGTTTGGCCTCCTATACGTGGGTGGGTCTCCGCCGGTTCGCGTTTTTTGTAATTCGTGCCCGGTGGCAGGCGCGGCGGCCCGGACGCTGCAACAATTCGGGTAGATGACAGACACAGAACTGGCCAGGCGCTTCCAGGCGGGAGACGAAGACGCAGTTCGGGCCCTCTATCGCAAACACGCAGGCGCGGTGATGACTGTTGCCATGAGTGTGCTTGGCAACCGCGACTTGGCGGCCGAGGCCGTTCAGCAAACCTTCCTCAACGCCTGGAAAGCAGCGGCCACCTTCGACCCAAGTCGCGAAATCGCTCCGTGGCTTTACTCCATTGCCCGCCGGGCGGCAATTGACGTTCACCGCAAGGAGAGCAGGCCAACCCAGTCTGGTCATGAAGAAGAAACAGAGGTGGCGGTTCACTCTCCCGGCATCGAGCAGGCCTGGGAGGCGTGGGAGGTACGAACCGCGCTAGACAAACTAAACAACGAAGAGCGCGAGGTGGTCAGGCTCTCCCACTTCGAGGGCCTCAGCCACTCTGAAATTGGCGCCAAGCTTGGGCTACCGCTTGGCACAATCAAGTCTCGGTCCCACCGCGCCCACAAACGGCTGGCCCGGCTGTTGCGTCACGTAGTGGAGCCCTCACCATGAGCCAACCATTAGAAAACCGCGAACCGATGCGGGCGGTCGTTCGTATAGGGAAGCAACCATCTCAATCAACCACCACAATGCTGCTTAGGAGAGGCGCCGATGTCTGCTGATGAACAATTCGGAGCGTTCCTGGAAGGCGAAGACGGGGCAATCGACGAGGTCGACAAATCCCAACTGAGCCATCTGAGGGCGCTGCTGGGAGACGACATCGTTTGGGAACAGCCCCCAGCGGGGCTGGAAGACGTTGTCGTCAGAGACATCAAGGCAGCGTCGGGCAGCAACGTTTCGTCACTGGCCAACCAACGCAGCAAGCGCAGCCTGGGATCGCGGGCCGTGGCGTTTGCAGCGGGAATAGCGGCCGCGCTGGCCGTGGTTCTTGGCGTTGGCTCCCTGCAAAGTGGGGGCGACTACACCGTGGAAATAGCGGGCACCGACCTGGCCCCGAACGCCACGGGCGTTGTCACAATCGAAAACACGGCGTCGGGTGTTTCAATTGAGCTTGACCTTCAGGGGCTGCTCCCCTCCAGGGAAGGCTTTTACTACCAGGCCTGGATGAAGGGCGAAGACGGCCTGGTAGCAGTTGGCACTTTCCATGCCAGGGGCAGCGGGGAAGACATCGTGTTGTGGTCCGGAGTTCTGGTTGACAACTATCAAACCCTCACCGTCACCATTCAGGAAGAAGGCGCAGGCCCCGCCTCCAGTGGCGAGGTGGTGATGATCGCCGACATCACGGCCCCGTAACTGCGGGCAGCTATTGACTTGTGATGCCTGCCGCGACGGCTTCGGCCAGCGTTCGGAGTCGGCGGCGGTAGCCGGCCAGCGAGGGGTTGCCGCTCATGAACCCAAGCGGCGCCGTTACCAGCAGATCCCGCCATTGCTCCATTGATTGGCCCCCAGAAGCATCTAGCGGGGACAGGAATAAGTCAAGGGTCTTGTGGACTTGCTCGTTGGCGCTTTCGGCGATGTCGGTGGCGTGTTGCGCCTTGAAGGTAAGAAACTCCTCACCAAGGGCCGCCGACAGAACACGCTGTTTGAGGTCTCCGTGGTATCGCTGGAGGAATCCGTCTATCTGGTTGACCAGTGGTCCTGGTGCCTCGAGTTCGGTTCGCGCAGCTTTGAGGGCGTTGGAGAACGCGTCCTCCAACGCTGACCTGAAGATGTCCTCCTTGTTGTCGAAGTACTGATACAGCGCCGGGCGCGACATGCCCGCTCGGTCGGCGATCTTTTCCATCGACGTGGCCCTGAAACCGTTCTCGGCAAAAACCTCAATAGCGGCGGCGTGAACGGTTGTGCGACGGTCCTCTGCCACAGCCGAGATCGTCTCGCGGCGTCTCTCCATTTCCCAATGTTGACACATTTGGTCAGATCTGTCAGGATCCGAGCACTGACACAATAGAGTCAGAACGTCAGCTCTGGCGACTTCGACCAAGGACACCAAATGACCCGACTTGGCTATCAGATTCCCAACTTCACCTACCCCGACACGGCGCCAGGCGAGATTTTCCCCAAGGTCGTTGCGCAAGCAAAGGCGGCCGAAGAAGCCGGGTTCGACCGCGTGTTTGTTATGGACCACTTCTACCAGCTGCCCCAACTCGGCTCGCCAGACGAGCCAATGTTCGAGTGCTACACCGTGCTGTCGGCCCTGGCCCAGCACACCAGCAAGGTCCGCCTCTCGGCCCTGGTAACCGGCAACACCTATCGGCACCCAACGCTGCTGGCCAAAACCGTTACTGCGTTGGATCACGTTTCCGGCGGCCGCGCAACTCTCGGGATTGGCGCAGGCTGGTTTGAAGCCGAACACAAGTCGCTTGGCTATGAGTTCGGAACGTTCACCGACCGTTTTGAGCGGTTGGAAGAGGCGCTTCAGATCATCATCCCGATGCTGCGTGGCGAGCAGCCGACGCTGAACGGCAGCCGGTATCAGGTGGAGAACGCCATAAACTCACCTGCGCCCCTGTCGCGCGTGCCTGTCATGATCGGGGGCAGCGGTGAAAAGAAGACGCTTCGCATGGTGGCCCAGTACGCCGACGAGTCGAACCTGCTTAGCGACCCAATCGAGGAGATCCCACGCAAGCTCGACGCCCTCGCCCAGCACTGCGATCGGCTGGGCCGCGACCGCTCGGAGATCACGGTAACCAGGCAGACACCGTGCGCCGTGGCCCCAACCATGGAACAGGCCGAGGCCGACGTGG
>QIKW01000267.1 GCA_003231975.1 Acidimicrobiia bacterium | reverse complement strand
TCCCTCACGACGGAGGGCGTCGCCAACCAACACAACGGGAGACCCAGCCATAGCTCTGCCAATTCCGATTCGGCGGAGGAATCCAATCTCGAACAGGCCAACGCCAATGTTCACCACCAGCGCCAGCACTTGCAGCTCAGCTCCGCTGGCAGACCCGAAGAGAATGAAGAAGATGCCAAGGGAAGCCGCAGTGCCCAACAGTCGCAGACCAACGGTAACGCCTGCCAGGAACAGGTCGTCCAGCAGTAGGTAGACGGTTAGACCGCCGGTAAGGGCCAACAGGATCACAAGAACCCAAAGCCCACTTGATCCGCTGGCGGCAACGGCAGCAGCATCAACGGGCACACCGGCCAGGGCCGGCGCGGCGGGAAGGCCTGGTGCCTCCCCAATTTGGTCGACCAGCGCCTGGGCAGCAGCCGAGCGGCCGCCTACCGTTGGCGAAACGATTGCGAAGAAGGCGTCCGAAGTAGCGAATTGCGACGGCACCGCAGAGGCCTCAACCAGGCTGCCTCCCTCATACCTGCCAGTTGCGGTTTCTACCCAGCCAACCGTTGACAGCTGGGACACTTGGGTGGCCCACAAATCCAGCTGAGCCGGCGATGTGGACTCGTCAATTGTTGCAACGATGGCATCTGACGGATCGCCACCGCTCTGGATCAGTTGCTCAGACACCCGGCGGGACGCTTCTCCCATTGGTAGCGCGTCGGCATCAACCATTGTGCTGCTCGGTGCCCTCATGGCAAAGAGGCCGAGGCCCAACAAGAACAGCGCAAACCCGGCCAGCACCGCGGTTGGGAGGTCTCGACCGTCGGGGGTTGGCAGACGGAACAGGCGATACTGGTCGTCGCTTGGCACCGAGCCCATCGTTGCCAGCATTGCTGGCAGGGCCCCAAGGGTAACGATGGCGGCAATCAGGCCTCCAACAGCAACCACAGTGGCCGAGGTGCGGCCCGCGCTGAACAACTCCATCACAACGGCCGTAACAACCAGGCCGCTGAACAACATGGCCGCTTCGGGCAGCAGGTGGGCGATGGAGTTGCGAATCATCGACGCTTGGTCCTCACCCTGAGGGTGCTTGAACCAATCGATCAGTCTGAACGTGAGGACAGAGGAAACAAGAACGGCCACCAGCACCGCCGGAATGGCTGTTGTGGCCAAGGTGCCGTCGAATTGGCCTGCGGCCCTGGCCCCCATTGCGCCGCCGAGAACCGCAGACAGCCCAACAGCTCCGGCCGCGGCCGCGCCGAGGCGAATTCCCATCGATGCCGAAACCAGCAGTGCCAACAGCACAAGCACGGGCACCACCGCAATGATCATGCCCCGGTTCATCCGGTCCAGAATGTCTCGGTCTACAACCGCGCGGCCTCCGACCGAGATCTGCGCCTCGGGCAGCACCTGCTCTATCGCTGTTGCGATTGCCGCCGCGGTTTCCACTGCTGCCCCATCTTCCAGGGAGACCAGGATGGAGACCCTGCCGTTCGGGAGCGATTCGGTCACAAGAGACCTCACGCCCGGGATGTCTAGAACCGTTGGCACAACGACGGCGTCAATCACCGGATCGACACTGTTAAAGCCGGCAATGAGCACCGCAACGTCTGGGGTGTCGCCGGGAATCCAGGAGCGCTCGGACGGCGACGCGGTTTGAGCCAACGATGGCCGGGTGGCGTCTATGGCAGCTAAGGCTGAACTTGCCAGCAGCAGCACAAGGGTGGAGGCCAGCAGTAGGCCTGCGAACCGTCGGAAAAATCCCGCCTGTAGCGGACGAAATCTTGAAATTGAGGTTGGAGCCACGAATATCCCTGGTCGGCACCAACTCCACCCGGGGACGTGAATGTAGCCCACACTTACGGCGGTTGGAAGGTCTCTCTCTGAATTTTTCTCCCTCACCGCATCGGGCCGACCGCCACCAGTGCCCAAATCAACATCCTTGTCACTGTGAGTGCTGATTTCTTGGCCACCGTCGCACTACGCAGGGCGCGCCCCGAACAGCCAAATGAAGCGGCACACTTCAGGGGTGGAGCGCGCTGGCAGGCAAAAACACAGAAGTCAAAACCACGCAGTTCGAGAACACGCAGTTCGAGAACACGCAGTTCGAGAACACAGAGTTTTGAGGGCGGCGGCAGTGTTGGTGGCCCTGGCGGTGCTTGCATCGGCCTGTACCTCAGGATCGACCGCCGATGATGAGGCAGGCCGGGCACCGGACTCAGCTGGCCAGTCGGGCCAGACGACTGACTCCCAGAACACTGAGTCCGAAAGCACTGACGCCGAAACCACGGCCCCCACAACCACCGTGGCGCCAACCACCACAGAGCCGCCTCTGCCAAAGGTGGATTTAGAGCTTGCCCCTGCCTTCCAGCAGCTTCTGGTTAGCGCCCAAACCCCGGGTTCTGAAATCCTGGCCCTGGCAGACAACGAAGAAGTTGGCCGGGCCACCGTGCTGGAAGACGGCGCCGCGTTGCTGCGTGGCCTGCCAGCAGGCAACGTGCAAACCCAACTGGTCGAACAGGGCCAGGCCGTTGCCGATGGCCCATCGGTTGCAATCCCTGGGCCCCTGCCGCCAGATGATTCATTCTTTCAGGACCAAGAGCTCCAGCCCGGGTTTGGCTACATCACAACCAGGGACGGGATAACCCTTTCCGCTTTCGTAACCCTGCCCGGCAACGCCAACGATGGGCCGTACCCCACCCTTGTTGAATACTCGGGCTACTCCCCGTCTGACCCGAACGCAGACGACCCAACCAGGCTATTGATGCCCCTGTTCGGCTTTGCCCTGGTGCAGGTGAACGTGCGGGGCACTGGGTGCAGCGGTGGATCTTTCGATGCGTTCGAACCCATCCAGGGCCTTGACGGCTACGACGTGATCGAAGTTGTTGCCGCCCAAGGCTGGTCGGCCAAGGTTGGGATGTGGGGCATCAGCTACCCGGGAATCATGCAGTTGCAGGTGGCGGCAACCCAGCCCCCTACCCTGGCAGCAATTGCCCCCCTGTCCCCGCTGGGCCGCATCGACTCTGTGCTCTACCCAGGCGGCATCTACAACAACGGCTTTGGCGAGGTGTGGACAGACAGGGTCAGCCGCCGGGCCGGGGCATTCGGGCAGGGGTGGACCAAGCGCCGCTCTGACGCTGGCGACCAAACGTGTGAGGCCAACCAACAACTGCGGCTGCACAACCCAGACCTGGTGCGGGCTGTGAAGGACAACCCGTGGCGGAACAGCCTGACCGAGTCTCGCTCCATGGAGCCCATTGCCAGCCGCATCAACGTGCCGGTTTTCATCGCAGGCGCCTGGCAGGACGAGCAGACAGGGGGCCGCTTTCCGCTGCTACTTGATGAGTTGTCGAACGCCCCGGTGTTAAGGGCAACGCTGTACAACGGCCTGCACGCAGACGCCCTTGGGCCCGAAGTGCTGGCTGCGGTGATCGAGTTCTACAACCTCTACGTTGCCGATCGGCCACCCGGAATTGACTTTGTCACCAGGATTGCGGCCACGGTTGGGCTCAGCGCGGTGTTTGGCGGCTCGGTTACCATTCCGCCAGATCGATTTGTCGGCCTCACCGTTCAGGAGGCCCGCACAAGGTATGAAGCCGAGCCCCCAATCCGGGTTCTGATGGAGGTTGGGGCCAACGATCCGGTGCTGCCAGCCTCGTCATGGGATGTGCAACTTCAGCAGTGGCCAGCCGACGAGGCCGTGCCAACCAGGTGGTATCTGCAAAACCAGGGCAGGCTGGCTGCCTCGCCGCCCTCAACCACCCGGTCATCTGAAACGTTCACCACCGACCCCGCAGCCGGGGCCATCACCACCATTGCCGATATTGACGCCATCTGGACCACCACCCCCGGCTGGTCCTGGCAAGCCGAGGCAGAGGCCAACTCCAACACATACACAACGCCGCCCTTCGAATCCTCGACTGTGTTCATTGGGCCAGCCAGCGCCGATTTGTGGGTAAGTGTTTCGGGGACAGACGCAGACCTTGAGGTAACGCTTTCCGAGGTTGGGGCCGACGGTTCCGAAACCCTGATACAGAGCGGCTGGCTGCGGGTTTCCCGCCGGGCCCTCACAGCAGACAGCACCGAGCTGCGCCCAGTGCAGAGCCAGCTGGAAGCCGACCAGGCTTTGCTGGCTCCAGCCGGGCAATTGGTGTTGGCCAGGGTTGAGATTCTGCCCTTCGCCCACGTGATCCGGCCAGGCTCTTCCCTTCGTCTCACTGTTGACACCCCGGGGGCAAGCCGGGCCCAGTGGAAGTTCGACGTTCTTGAAGATCCTGTGGAGGTCACGATCTATTCGGGCGGTGAGAATCCCTCGTCACTGGTGCTGCCTGTCGTTCCAGGTTTGG
>QIKW01000099.1 GCA_003231975.1 Acidimicrobiia bacterium | reverse complement strand
AGGTCTGCCTCGCTGCGCACCGATTCATTGACTGCTGAAACAAGCTCTGCGATCTGGCCGTCTTCAAGCCGCCAGGTCCAATCTTCTGGCCGATCTTTCAGGTAACGACCTTGCCACGCAGCCGGACCGAACTGCATTGGGGGCAACGTCGCTCGCATCCCAAGCACCGATGCCACAAAGGTTCCCTCGGCTGGATTGTCAACAACATCGCGGGCGTCCTTTGCGTCTGCAACATGGATCCGGGCCGTAACCGCAAACCCGTGTAGCCGATGCTGGATCAGGCCCACATCGAGAAATCCGCCTGCGGCCAGAAGGCGCTGAGCTGCCTTGTTCGTCACTGGTTCTTCAACGGTGGCCGCGGCCAGAACCTCGTGGGTGGCGGCCGCGGCCCAGATTGCCTCGTAGGCAACCCGAATCAGAGGGCGGCGGTCGGTGCATTCTTCGGACGCAATCAGGATCTCGAAGTAGGCAACCGAAATGTCTTCGGCCGCCGACTGCTCAAAGCCGGGATGTTCGAGGCCCATGCGAAGGTCCCACCATTCAGACTCACGGAACGTCTCGGCTGTCATCATCATGGCTGCCGCCAAAAGCAAGCCATCCCTCTTGCGCACGGCAACGGCAACAATGTCGGTCTCGATGGCCTTCTCGAGGCGCTCCAGCGAGGGAACCACCAGAACGCCGCCATCGTGGGTGGCCCCACCCGCCTCAAGCGGGCGCGCAGCGATGAGATCGCGAATGGCCTGGGCGTCCTCCGGCCGGGCCCGTCGCACAACGGAAGGCATTGCCGCAGTGTGACACGAATTGACTAGCCCTGTCACCCTTTGAGACAGATCTGAATTAGACGATTCGTCGTCAAATGCAAACAACCGCCGCCAGCGTAGTTTGCTCCATCGAGGACGCAAACAACCGCTGCCAAACTCCATTCCACACCGTCCCCAGAACCTCATTCCGCCAAGTGATCGTCAAACTTGAACCACCTCGGCTGGCCCAGGCAAGCCAGACGATGCGCCACACCACCGTTGCTAGATCCAGGCGCTAACTAGGTCCTAGCGCAACTGGCCGAGCCGTTCGAGTTGATCGAAGCCGTCTTGGAGCAACGTGGATAGCGGTGTCTTCGCGTCGTTGCTCTGCCAGCGGTCGATAGCGATGTCGAGCACCAGTAGCGCTGCGCCAGCCAGCGTGTTTGCCGCGCCGCGGTCTTTCTTGGACATGTGGAACTCGAGGCCCTTGGTTAGGTCAGCCCTGGCCTTGAAGTCGGCCTCGACGGCCGCGGCGTGGAGCTGCTCGGTTCTGTAGATGTACTTGATTCGGGCCAGCTGGAAATGCAGGTCGGCGTCGTACCTTGTGCTGAGTTCTGAGATGAACACGTCTCGAATCGCGGCAAGAGGTGCCTGCTGTTTGAGGGCCCGATCCAGGGCATGGTCGATGGCAACATCGTGCTCGTCCCAGATCACGATCTCTTCCTTGGTGGCGAAGTGGCGGTAGAGGGTGGACGGCGCCATTCCGGCAGTGGCGGCTATTTCGCCAACGGTCACTTCGTCCCAACCCCGTTCGATGAAGAGAGGGAGCGCGGTGCGTTGGGTCAGCCGCATAGCGCTCAGACGATTGCGTTGCCGCAGCGTTACCACCAGAAGGAGGATACCGGAATCATCCTTGGGGGTGATGCCGAATATAGGAGTCACTATTTAAATGGGAGTCATGATCCCTAACCTCACCGACCCGGAAGCTGTGCTTGAGTCCCTCACCGCCCTGCTCGAAAACCTACTGTTTCCGATCCTCTTGGTGGAGCTGGTGTGGCTGTGGCGGCGAGGCAGCCTGAATCGGGCGCGAGTGAAAGAAATGTTGGCCAACGTCTCCTCCATTCTGATTCTGATTCCGGCCGGGTTCCTGGGTGTGGCCCTCTGGTTCACACTGTTTGAAGCGATCAGCAGTGCGTTGGCGTACCAAATCCCGACAACGTGGGCCACGGCGGCGGTTGCCGTAGTGCTGGCAGACTTCATCTACTACTGGGAGCATCGTTTTGAGCACACCCACCGGCTGCCGTGGGATCTCTATCACTCGGTCCATCACAGCTCTGAACGCTATGACCAGACCACCGGGCTTCGCCTATCGGGATTCGACGCTTTCCTGACCCTGGGATTCCTGTTGCCGCTGGTTCTGATTGGCTTCTCGCCAACGATGGTGCTGATCGCAACTGGGGTGGTCATTGGCTACCAGACATGGATTCACACCGAGGTTGTGAAGCGGATGCCTGGCTGGTTCGAGGCGATCTTCAACACGCCTTCTCATCATCGTGCCCATCACGGAGCAGACGACATCTACCTCGACAAGAATTACGGCGGGATCCTGATCTTGTGGGACAAGATGTTTGGCACGTTCCAGGCCGAAGTGCGCCGGCCCGAGTATGGCTTGACCACCCAGATCAAGTCATCTCATCTACTGGATGTGCAGTTCTCAGAACTGAGGAAGCTGGTGCGGGATCTCCGCGCCGATCAAAGCTGGCGGACTCGCCTGCGCCGTCTCTGGATGCCGCCCGGCTGGCAGCCAGAACGGGTGGGCCCCTGAGAACCCTCGGCCGACGCGATTCGAGCTATCACACTGAGGGTGAGCCCAACCTCGATCAACTTCTGAGTCGGATCCAGCGGCCAACACTTGGCACTCGGTTGCCGTCGATCAGATGCAGCAGATACCAGCCTGGTGGGGCGATGTTTCCGTCAGGCGGGGCATCCACACTGATTGATCCGGCACCACCGGCGCTGATCACACACTCGACCGAGCGCTGGCTCATGTTGTAACCATGGGTGACCGCGCCTGGCCGCATCAAGACCACTTCTGAGATGAATGCCGCTTCGGGGCTGTCGACCTGGATCGTGCCCCCAAACGTCATGGCCGGCGGCGCATTGGCGATCGTTGGCCGGGGCTGATCCATATAGCCGGGTCGGTAGAGCTCGTGCTCGTTTGGCACACCGTTGGTCTTCGGATCGCCGCCGGCCAGAACCGCTCCGTCGGCAAGCAAGATCAGCGACGAGTGATAGATCCGTTCTCGGTTCATGACTGGGCCTTGCACCCAACCCGCTCCTGGGTCGCTGGGATCATAAATCTCGACCGGGCCGCCGTCGTCGCCAGTTACCCCACCGGCCAGCATGACTCTTCCGTCTGGAAGCAGCGTTGCCGTGAACTGTCGTGGCCGCGCCACGTTCAGGTCTGGCAGGCTGCTCCAAGCAGGGGCCGCGTCGGCGAGGTCGATGATCTCGGCTGTGCTCTGCGCGGCGGGTGGGTTCCCGCCCATGATGATGATCCTCGGTCGATATTCCGGCGGGCGGAGCGTCAGCATGACCGCCGAGCCCTTCTCGCCGATGGTACTGCGGCTGCCATTGACGGTTGCGAACACCTCGTTGTTGGCCGGGTTGGCCAAGACGACGCGATGGGTTGGGTCGTGAGGGCCAGCAACGAAGAGGCGCCCGTCGGGGAGCAGCCACGTCCACGGGTAGAACTCGTGGTGATTGAGCGCCGCGGGCCAGGGGACCGGCGCCGCCCACGATCCCGCCCCACCGTCGGGGGTGAAGATTTCGTGGTTCTTCGAACCCGAGCCGTACATCGTCATCACGGTGCCGTCGGCGAGCGTGATGGTTGTTGGATAGAAGCGCAGATTTGCCGTGCTCGCGGCGGTGGCCCAAGAGCGAGTGCTTGGATCGAACAAGTACGCCTTCCTGAGATCGTTGCGGAAACCGCCGTTCACAAGCAAGTGGCCCTCCGGCGTGTCGGTGAAGGCGTGGCCCGCCGACCACATGCTCCACTGCATGAATCCGCCCGGAGTGAGATCGTCCAGCTGGTTCGCCGTTGGCGCGTATGTGCCGGTCTGGTAGTCCCACGTGTGGCTGTATTCGTTGCCATTTGGCAACAGGGTGTCGTAGCCGAAGAAGAGCACCTCGTCGGTGTTTGGCATGAGCGCGCTGTGCATCATGGTTACACCGGGGTCACCGGCGACGTCTACCCACTCGCCTTCGCCGTGCTTCTTGCAGCGAGCGGCATCGACGTCTGGGCAGGTGTTCAGGCCATCATCGATGTTCACGCCGATGTGCTGCTGTAGCTCGTGAAGCAAGTCATCGGTCAGCCAGAGCTCTTGGAGCACCCGAACGATGCCGATCATGCCCCCCTTCATGTGAGTGTGGACGTGGCAGTGAAACGGGAACTCGCCCTTCAGCCTGACGCAGTGGGCGTGTTTGGGTTTGCGCTTTCGCGTCTGAAGGTCTTCGATGTCGGTTCGCAGCTTCTTTGGCAGGCGATCGAGGTGGAGCACATAGGGGGCCTCGGTCTCGAATACAAAGCTCTCGGCCGGGCTGATT
>QIKW01000220.1 GCA_003231975.1 Acidimicrobiia bacterium | reverse complement strand
TTTTGTCTTCTGCTGATGCTCCGGATTCAGGCGGTTTGCCTGGCGATCCGGTAAGAGGGGGGAGTGACTATCCGGTTCGGGTGAGTACGTCGGGGAGGGTTCGGCGGCTGGGGTTTGGTGGCGGGCGGATGCGGGTTTCGCGGATGCTCGTTGTGATGGTGTTGATCGGGTCGTTGTTAGTGACCAGCCCGGTGGTGGAGCGGCCGGCTGTGGCTGATCAGCCGACAGAGGCTGGCGAGTTGTTGAGTTGGGGTTCGAACCGTTTCGCTGTACTGGGTGCAGAGGTTCCGCCAAACACGTACAACGTGTTCGACGTGCCGACCGCGATCCTTGGTTTCACTGATGTTCTGGATGTCTCGGTCGGTGAGCACACGCTGGTGCTTCGAAGCGACGGCACAGTGTGGGGAATGGGCCGCAACGACTATGGGCAGGTATCAGCTGAGTATTCGGCCTGCGTGGTGTCGTTTGGGATCGGGCCGTGCTCGGGCGGAGCGGTCCAGGTTGGCGGTCTGAGTTCAATTGTGGATGTTGAGACCGGGAGACAAGGCAGTATTCCGCTGGCGTCGGGCGGAGAGACCGGAGGACAACACAGCCTTGCGCTGGCATCGGATGGAACTGTCTGGGCCTGGGGTCGTAACGACTGTGGTCAACTCGGCCGCGGGTTCGTCAGCTCTGGGAGTTCTTTGCCTCAACAGGTCGTTGGTCTGTCAGACGTGGTCGATATCTCTGCCTACGAGACTCACTCGATGGCGTTGCGAGCGGATGGGACAGTCTGGCAGTGGGGTCGAGATCTGCTCGCCGTTGATGTGTGCGCGGCGGACAGCGCTCTCAGTGCCACCCCTACCCAGGTCCCTGGCTTGGCGAACATCGTGAAAATTTCGACCGGAAGGATTCACAGCCTCGCGGTTGATGCTGACGGTTTGGCCTATGGGTGGGGGTCGCACACTGATGGAGCTTTCGGTGCGATCCAGTCTTCTGATACACCAGTGCTTCTTCCCTTCCAGGGCGTTGCCGATGTTGTAGCTGGCACACGCAAATCTCTGATCCTGATGGCTGACGGCACCCTTCGATTCCTGGGCCGCGATGACCGTGGCGAGTCGGGCAGCGGACAGGTTGGCGGAAACTTCTTGTCGGTCACACCGCCCCTGGACGACGTAGTCGAAATAGCGATGGGAGGGGCTTCTTCCTACGCCGTCACCTCCGACGGATCGATCTTCCAATGGGGGGGCAACGTCACGACGCCACAACTCGTCCGGGGCCCAGGGGTGCTAAACAGCATCGCTGCTGGAGTGGGTTCGGCTCACGCCATCGTAGAACCAGACCAACCCGGCCCGGTAGCCACAGCTTCTGACCCGTTGGCTTTGGGTGGAGACGTCACCGAAATCGCTGAGCTCAGCCCGTTCGGGGATGAGCCCTCGACCGCAGCGCGGGATTGTGTCATGGATTTGGTAGACCCTGGTTTGCAGGCTTGTTTCAGTGAGCGCGGGGTGCGCGACGCCTACCTTGAGGCTGCCGGGCTCATTGACGGGTCCCAGTTCGGGAAGACGGTCGTTGGTATCCATTACTTGGCTACCACTCCTGCTGGGTCGTCGTATTCGGATTTCATCAATGTTGGTCAGCCGGGTTCTTTGGCTGTGGTTGGGGTAGCGACTTGTGCTGGTGAGTTGTCCCTAGTTGGAACGTTCTGGGATGACAAGTTTCGTTCGACTCAGAACGGCTGCGCGGCCGTGGCCCATTACAGGAATTCTGGGCCGGTCAACGGTGAGGACTCGTTGTTTGGGAGCACAGTGATTTCGACTCCGCCCGGTGTTGATTCGCTTGGTGAGCTAGGCGTGTCGGGTCTGCGGTATCTGCCTGCTGAGCCGCCACCTCCGCCGGTGAGTAGTGACAAAGCGATCCGGATCCTGGTTTTGGGTGACTCATACTCAGCAGGCAACGGTAGCCGCAACCCCGACGGCAGCATGGGCATCGTCGGACCCGAGGACTGTAACCGAACCGAATCTGCGTGGTCTGAGTTGTATGGGCGAGCACTGGAAGATGACGGGTATGAAGTGGTGTTAATCAACCGGGCCTGCAGCGGTAGCCGTGCAAGAGATTTCTTTGACGAGGAGGTAATGGATTCCAAGATTGTCACGGTAACTTCGGTTGGTCAGCCCCAGCCGACGCCTGAGGAGGTGGAAGAGCGGGCAAAGGTGATGGCGGGGTCGGACTGCGGGTTCGCCCTTAGGGATGAGGAGTTTGTTGACTTCGAGTTCGCCTTCTTTGATCCGCAATCGCCTACTTTGGCCCATGTGGTCTGCAGCCGTATTGTCCCGGCTCAGGCCGCTGCCCTCAAAATGGATGTGGATTTGGTGTTGTTGACTTTCGGTGGCAACGACCTCGACTTCGACAAGATCGTGAGAAAGTGCTTTGTGCCTGCCTTTCGGTCGCCAGGCGGCTGCCGCAACCAAGTCGGCACCGCCAACAGGGACTTGGGGCAGGTTCAGGGGCGGATTGAGCTTGTGTTGCAGGAGATTTTGGATAAGACCGACGCTCAGGTCGGTTTCCTGGCCTATCCGTATCTTGAAAGAAGCGACGAGTTCAAGGTCCGCCCATACTCCGGAATTGGTCGCAGGTACGAGGCGGGAATGGCGGTTCGTGCGTTGGGTCGGGCTGGGGATGTGGCTCAGCGGGCCGCGGTTGACAGTGTTGACCCTCAAGGTGAGTTCATCACCTACTTCGGCGGTGACGGTCCGGGTTCGGTCAAGGCCGAGTTCGCAGGATTCGAGCTCTCAGCGGGCGGTTTAGACGGCGAAGTATGGCTCCATCCCCCGGAAGGACTAATCGGTTTTCTTAACCCATTCGACGAATCCTTTGAAGAGGAGTGGTATCACCCGAACGCGGCTGGTCACGCGGCCGAGGCCCGGGTGGTTGGCCGGGCAGGCGATTTCGGGGCGGCTGCTCCGGCCGGGCACGAGCTTGACGTGGTGTTTGTTGTCAACAACACAGCGTCAATGCAGGAAGACATTCCCGCATTTCAAGCTGTGGCTGGGGCGATGTTTGACCGGCTGACCGAAGAAGCAGATTCGTTCCGGGTTGCCGTGGTGTCCTACCGCGATTTCCCCCAGTCCACAGGGAACCCGCTGGATTATGCACAACGGGTGGAAACCGACTTCACCTCTGACCGGTCTGAGTTCCTGGCCGCCATCAACAACCTGCAAGCAGCAGGCGGGGTTGACGGATCCAACTCTGGGGTGTCAGCCCTTTTCGATGCCACAACGTTGAGCTGGCGAGACGGCGTGGCCAAACACATCATCCACCTGTCCGACTCTCCCCCCGGTCCCGTTGACCCCCAATCGGGTGCGCCTATCGAAGCAGACGTGGTCAAAGCCGCCTATGAGCTTGACCCAGCCCAGATCCACTCGTTGGTTCTTGACCCTACGGCCCGGCCCTTGGCCGATTTCTTGGCTGAGGCCAGCGATGGACTGGTTGTCACCTCGGCCGGGCCTGAAGTGCTGGGCGCTGATCTTGACGCACTGTTCACAGGAATTCTTCAGAAACCGTTCGCTTGGGCCGGCGGGCCCTATGTGGCCATAGTTGGCGACACCGTCACCTTTAACGGGTCTGGTTCTTATGACGTAGACGGCCTGATCGCCACCTATGAATGGGATCTTGACGGAGACCGAACATACGAAACCACAGCTACTGGCCCCACCTTGACTGTGATACCCGATGCCGGGGTGCGTACTATCGGCCTACGGGTCACTGATACCGAGGGCAACACCGCCATCGGAACCGCTTTCCTTGTCGTCACTATCGACGGCGACTCAGTCCCCACCGCAACCGACAACTGCCCCAACGACTCCAACCCGTCCCAAGACGACGAAGACGGCGACGGCATAGGCGACATCTGCGATCCAACCCCAGGCTTTGGACCCCCACCAGACGCCCAACCACCAGACGCAGCTGACGACAGCGTCGAGTTGACAGCAGCCACCATCAGCATCGACGTTCTGGTCAATGACAGCGACCCCGACGGGAACCTCGACCCTGAAACCCTCTGGATTGGCGAACCGCCATCCCAGGGCGAAGCCGAAGTCACCGGGGGCCCGAACCCGACAATCACCTACACAACCCAAACCAACCAGAACGACACCTTCACCTACGCCGTCTGCGACGAATTCCTGGCCTGCGACACCGCCACAGTCACCATCACCGCAGGAAACGGACCCGTCAGCATCTGTGACGGGCTCACGCCAACGATTGAGGGCACCGAAGCTTCCGAGACCATTAACGGCACAACGGCACTTCGGGCGATGACATCATCTTCGCCTACGGAGGTGACGACAAAATCAACGGCAAAGGCGGCGACGACATTGTCTGTGCCGGGCCCGGCGATGACGTCATCAACCTCAAGAACGG
Organism: Acidimicrobiia bacterium; assembly: GCA_003231975.1. Classification (GTDB taxonomy): domain Bacteria; phylum Actinomycetota; class Acidimicrobiia; order Acidimicrobiales; family SZUA-35; genus SZUA-35. The sequence goes on along the minus strand of QIKW01000220.1, from coordinate 1,429 downwards.
AGACGATATTGTCGACACCGGGCCTGGTGATGACAAAGTCAACGCCAAAAACGGGGACAACACCATCTACGCCCTCGAAGGCAACAACATCATCAACGGCGGCTCAGGCATCGACATCGTGTTCGCCGGGCCTGGTGATGACAGGGCTAACACCAAGAACGGTGACGACATCATCGACCTTGGTGACGGCAACAACTTCGTCAGTGCATCAAACGGAAACGATACGGTCACAACCGGGGCCGGTGACGACATCTTGAATCTCGGCAAGGGTGACGATGTTGCGTCGGCTGGGGCTGGTGATGATCGGATCAACGCCAGCTCAGGTGACGATACTGTTGACGGCGGGCCTGGGGTTGATGTGTGTTTCGGTGCCGAAACCTCGACCTCATGCAACCCCTAAACTAAAGGGCGATGAGCAGACCAGATGGCTAAACGACGAACCCTCAGATCGGTCTGTGCGGACTTCTTTAGTGCGCTGAGCTATCTGACCGGGATCGGCGGAACCAAGGTCCGCACCAGGCGGCTGCCAGAACTCAAAGCCCGTAACCGGGATCTGTTGGCACTCAAAATCCCGGGAACCAAACGCAAAGTCAATGCATCAACCAACGACCGGCAGCGAATCAGCACCCGCACCAGGGCTCTGAAGGTCAGCCTAGTCGCCTAGTCTACCGGCCCAAACCCGGAACCCGATCAGCCGAAGACCTGAAAGTGCAGATCATCGCAATACTCGAAGAAGCCGGCTGGACCTTTATCCCACGCGACGATCACGCTGTCGCCTACCGCGACATCGACGAAGTATTCGTTTCCCTGGTGGAACAGACTTACGGCCAAGAAGTAGTCGTTCATCTCTCACCTCGATTCATAACACGGGAACGCGATTGATCTCAGACTCTCTGGGGTAGACACTGGGCCTGGTGATGACAAAGTGAACGCCAAAAACGGTGACAACACCATCTACGCCCTTGAAGGCAACAACAACATCATCAACGGCGGCTCAGGCATCGATATCGTGTTCGGCGGGCCTGGTGATGACAGGGCTAACACCAAGAACGGTGACGACATCATCGATTTGGGTGACGGCAACAACTTTGTCAGTGCATCCAACGACAACGACACAGTCACAACCGGGTCAGGTGACGACATCCTCAACCTCGGCAAAGGCGACGACACCGCTTCGGCTGGGGCTGGTGATGACCGAATCAACGCCAGCTCAGGCAACGACACTGTTGACGGCGGGCCCGGGATTGATGTGTGTTTCGGTGCCGAAACCTCAACCTCATGCAACCCCTAAACTAAAGGGCGATGAGCAAACCACCAGCGGTAACCAGCCAGCGACGCCTGCTGAGAGTGTTTGCTGTGGTGCTGTTTGGGGGGGCTGGTTCTGCTGGCTGGGTGTAGTGGTGGGGCCGTGAACCCCTCCCAACGGCTG
>QIKW01000010.1 GCA_003231975.1 Acidimicrobiia bacterium | reverse complement strand
TCTTCGTAGGTGCCCTTCGGCGTGGTAACCGTCACCACTCTCCCGCCAAGACCCAGGTCGTTCCGGGTGAGCTGAAACTCGCTGTCCATCTCCCACACGAACTCATTCGGCTCGGCGTCGATTGCCGAACGCAGCGAGCCGAATGGTTCACCCAGGATTACGCGGCTGGCTGGCTTGATGATTCCGGCCTTTTCGGTTGCCACTGCCAGACGCCAGTCGCCAATGCCGTCGGTGTGGTCCTTGCCAATGTTGGTTAGAACAGCCACGTCTGAATCAACAACGTTGGTTGCATCGAACCGTCCCAGTAGGCCAACCTCAACCACTGCCACCTCAACCCCAACTTCAGCGAACCAGCTGAGGGCAACGGCGGTGAGCAGCTCGAAGCGAGACGGAGGCTCTGTCATCAGTGCCACCAGATCTCGGATCAACGTGAGGGTGAGGGCCAGCTCGTCGTTGCTGATCTGCGTGCCGTTCCAGACAATCCGCTCGTTGATGCGCTCTACGTTGGGGCTGGTGTACATGCCAACCGAGAGGCCTGTGGCCTGGAGAAGCGCGCTGGTGTAGCGACAGGTGGAGCCCTTGCCGTTGGTGCCGGTTACATGGATGGTTCGGTAGGCGTGGTGCGGGTCTCCCAGGAATCCCAGCAGTTCCCGAATTGGGGCCAGGCTGAGGCCCTCGGTGGCGCCTGCGGTTGGGAGCGCGGGCGCGGCCGGTCGGTCGTCGGCGATGTCGGCGGTGCTGGTGCCCTCGAGGTTGACGTAGGACTCGAGCCATTTGATGGCGGTTGGGAAATCCACGTTGACTGGGCCTGGTTTGGCGAACGCTTAAGACGCAGCCCGGCGGGGCCTGGAACGGGAATCGCCGCGGGGCACCAAGGTTGGGATGACCCTGTCCTTGACAGAGTCTTCATCGATCAAGCATTGGCCAACGTCGTCTCGGCTTGGAAGGTCATACATCACTTCCAGCAGCACTTCTTCGAGAATGGCGCGAAGGCCGCGGGCCCCGGTGCCCCGCAAGAGGGCAAGGTCGGCAATGGCGGTGAGGGCCTCGTCGGTGAATTCAAGCTCTACGTCTTCCATCTCGAAGAACTTCTGGTACTGCTTGATCAGGGCATTCTTTGGTTCGGTCAAGATCTCAATCAGGGCGTCTCGGCTGAGCCCCGAGACCGTTCCGGTAACGGGAAGGCGGCCAACGAACTCTGGGATCAGGCCGAACTTAACCAGATCCTCGGGCCTGAGGTGATGGAAGATGTCGTCGTCGATTTCGGCGTACTCAGAAACCGCAAAGTCTGGCTTGAAACCAATTGATTTGGTGCCAAGCCGAGTTTTGATGATCTCCTCCAGGCCGGCAAAGGCGCCGCCGCAGATGAACAGCACGTTGGTGGTGTCGATTTGGAGGAAGTCCTGATGGGGGTGTTTGCGGCCACCCTGGGGGGGCACAGAAGCCACTGTGCCCTCGAGAATCTTGAGGAGTGCCTGCTGGACACCCTCGCCTGACACGTCGCGGGTAATCGATGGGTTCTCGCTCTTGCGGGCGACCTTGTCGATTTCGTCGATGTAGATAATGCCGGTTTCGGCCCGCTTCACGTCGAAATCAGCGGCTTGGATGAGCTTGAGGAGAATGTTTTCGACGTCTTCTCCCACATAGCCAGCCTCGGTGAGGGCGGTGGCGTCTGCAATTGCGAACGGGACGTTCAGCACCCTGGCCAGGGTTTGGGCCAGGAACGTTTTGCCACAACCTGTGGGGCCGACCAGCAATATGTTGGACTTTGCCAGCTCGACCGTTTGGCCAGGGCTGGTGCCGTGCTGGATTCTCTTGTAGTGGTTGTAAACCGCGACCGACAGAACCTTCTTGGCCTGATCTTGGCCAACGATGTACTCGTTCAGAAACTCAAAGATCTCACGCGGTTTCGGTAGTTCCTCGAAACTAACTTCAGACCCTTCGGCCAGTTCTTCTTCAATGATCTCGTTACACAGATCAATGCATTCATCACAGATGTAAACGCCTGGCCCGGCGATCAGCTTCTTTACCTGTTTCTGCGACTTGCCGCAGAACGAGCATTTGAGTAGCTCGCCCCCCTCACCGAACTTTGCCACGTCTTTCCCCCTGTCAGGTCCCGATGGCCCGAATCGGACCGCTCGTGTCGGCCGCGTTGCGCTTTTGGATAACTTCGTCGATTACACCGTATGCCTTTGCCGCTTCAGCTGTGAGGACAAAGTCTCGATCTGTGTCTTTTTTGATCTTGGCGGCGGAATGGCCAGTGTGAGTGGCCAGGATCTCTTCCAACTGAGTCCGCAGTCGCTCGATCTCGGCCGCGGCGAGCTCAAGATCGGACACCTGACCTTGAGCGCCCGAGTACGGCTGGTGCAACAGAATGCGAGAGCTTGGCAGCGCCAGGCGTTTACCTGCAGCGCCTGCGGCCAGTAGCACCGCGGCTGCCGAGGCTGCCTGACCAAAGCAGATGGTGCTTACCTGGGGCCGGATGTATTGCATGGTGTCGTAGATGGCGAACATGGCATTGACGTCGCCGCCCGGGGAGTTGATGTAGACGCTGATGTCTCGTTCCGGGTTCTCAGACTCAAGGTGCAGCAGTTGGGCGCAGATGATGTTGGCGATGGTGTCGTCGATCGGCGTGCCGAGGAAGATGATGTTGTCTTTCAGCAGCCTGCTGTAAAGATCGAAAGCCCGCTCGCCGCGATTGGTTTGCTCAACCACCGTGGGAACCATGTAGTTGGAGGACCGGAGGCGATCAATTCCGGCTTGACCAGGGGTGTTCACTCGTCGTTTCCTTCGGTTTTGGTTGCAGCCTCAGCCGCTGTGTCAATTTCGGCCGCTGTGTCAATTTCGGCCGCTGTGTGGTCGTTTAGGTCGTCTTGGTCTTCGTCTTCTGCGGGAAGCTCCAAATCGGCAGCGTCCACCGGGTCACCGTCTTCGTCAGCCAAGATTGCCCGTTCAACCAGCCAGTCGAGGGCGGCGCTCTTGGCCAAATCAGATCGTACCGCTGGAATTTGCCCGGAAGCGACGAATTCGTTTCGGACATCTTCAACTGATCGGTCGACTTCGTCTGCCACCCGCTTGAATTCAGCGGTTAGGTCGTCTTCGCTTGGCAGCAAATCTTCAGCTTCGGCAACGGCGCGGAGCGCAAGATCCAACCGGGCGGACTGATTGGCACCTTCGGCAACGCTGGCCATGAAGTCTTCTCGTGTGGTGCCGCCGAGGTCGAAAAACTGCTCGAAATCTAGCCCCTGAGCCTGAAGCCGCATTGCCATATCCTGGAGCCGATTCTCGGCCTCCATTGCCGCTAGTGCTTCTGGCACCGCGGCTTCGTCAACCAGCGCAGAAACGGCCTCTGCCACGCTGTTACGGCGAGCCGCAGAAGCCTGAATGGTGCGGCTGCGGGCGAGGCGATTCTCTAGATCCTCCCGCAACTGGGCGATGGTTTCGAACTCGCTGTTTTCCTTGGCCCATTCGTCGTCTGGCTCGGGCAGAACCGTTGCCTGCACATCGTTCACAACCACTGAGAATTCGAGGGGCTCGTCTTCATCTTCGTCTGGGTGGTCGGCCACGAACTCGAACGCGTCTCCTTCCACCGCGCCAACGAGGTGCTCGTCCAACTCGGGAACAACAGCACCAAGACCAACCTGATAGAGGTAGTCGGTGGTTGTGAGACCCTCTACCGGCTCGTCCTCGTGCCAGACCTCGATGTCGATTGTGAGGCGGTCTCCGTCTTCTGCTGGTCGGTCGACGGTTTCCAGCGTGCCGTACTGGCCAAGCATACGCTCTATCTGTTCGTCGATCTCAGCTTCGGAAACGCCTGGCCGGGGCACCGTGACCTCTAGGGCGCCGTAGTCGGCAATTGAAACCGACGGCCGGATCTCAACCTCGGCTTCGAAGGTGACGTCTCCCCCATCTTCTCCCCCGGTTACCTCGATAGAGGGCGGGGCTATCACGTCTACCTCGTGCTCTTTGACTGCGTTCACGTAGTAGTCGGGGAGGCCGCTGCGGAGTGCTTCCTGCCTGGCGTACTCGATACCGATGCGAGCTTCGAGCACCCGACGGGGCGCCTTGCCGGGCCGGAAGCCCGGGAGCCGAACTTCCTGGGCCAACTTCTTGAAGGCGTCGTCGAGGTTCTTTTCGAACTCAGACTCTTCAACCAGGACTACCAGCTTGACCTTGTTGCCTTCGAGGGACTCAACCGTTGAATTCACTGGCTGGAGTGTACCGATCTTAAACTGGGGCGGAGCGACCCATCTGAGCTGTAGCATTGATGTGACAAAACACCGGGTTGTGGCGCAGTTTGGTAGCGCACCTGCTTTGGGAGCAGGGGGTCCCGAGTTCAAATCTCGGCAACCCGACAAGAAAGTACGTGGGAGGTTTCGGAAGACTGCTGAGGGAGGCAAGCGGACTGGCAGCCAAGGGAGCTATCAGGCCACTCGCTGCCGCATCATTCCGACTTCACGACTGCGGCGATCTCAGCCGATCGCTCGATTGGCAGACTGGCCGACTTCTGACCGACAACAGTCAATGGTCCAAGAGCGTTACCGACCTCGCAGCCAACGCGTAAAGTGATCTCGATTGTCACCCACACTTGGGAGTCCCCAGATGGTCGCCGAACGAACCGAGG
>QIKW01000045.1 GCA_003231975.1 Acidimicrobiia bacterium | reverse complement strand
TTCGAGGGGATTCTCAAAACGGCGTTCACAACAGCAGACAACTATGTGTTGAATATCCATCAGCAACTGGCCGACCCGTTGCGCAGCCTGGTTATTGCGTCGGCCGTTTCGGTTGACCTGGCCCTGAAGCAAGACTCTCGCGGTCTGGGCTAGCCCATTCTGGTTAGCCTGCGCTGAGCGCTGAGATCACTCGGCCCGCCTCGTCTTTGAACAACAAGAGATAGCCGAAGCTGGTTTCGTCGCTCAAGCCCCGTATGTCGACTGTGATTGAGCCTTCGGCGAGCTGCTGTTTGGTTAGGGTCCTCTGGATCTCAGCTCGGCGGGTTGCTACGAAGAGGGTTGCCGAGCTGGCGTCGCTATCGGGCCCGTCGATATTTAGCGTGACGCTGGTTTCGGAGAGTTCGAGCGCAACGGCCAGGTTTGAGTTGTCGGGCGCCACCGAGGCGATGCCTGCCCCGTCAGCCCGGATGGTGACTCGCAGCTTCGTTTGAGTGGCGGAATCGGTGATGACAAAAACGGCGCCGGGGTCGACTTCTTGGATCGCGCCCTCGGTCAGTTCCCACCCAAGAGTGCCTGTCACGAACTGCTCGACTGAGGTTTCGAGGCCCTTTATCACAACGGGCCTGGCGGGGCCTATTGATGACGGAACCCACCTTGACAGGTCAATGCTTTCGAGAAGTGTCTGATTCTCGTCGAACGCCTCGAGGGCGGCGACGGCGCCGAAATCATCGACGATTGTGAAGACGAACGCTGCTTCGTAACCCAAAGAGCGAGATTGGATCTCGACTTCTTCCGTGGATCCGTCTGTGAGGCGCAGGCTGAGCGAGGCAACAGACTGATTAACGAGGCCGTATATGCGGCCGGTTATGAGATTGGCACGGTAGTTAGGGCCAGACTCGACAATTACATCGACCAGCCGGTCCAGGGTCATGAGGTTTCGGGGCCCGCCTTCGGAGCCCGGATGCTGCATGAAGAAGAGGAATCCGTCGGCGGTACTCACCTGCAATGCAATTGTGCCACTGCTGGTGGTTGCAGTTGCCACCTCGAAGGGTTCTCCAGCGCCCAACCCGATGGCTGACACCACGGTTGCAGGCAGGTCCTCCTCAGCTGTCGGAACGACCGTTTCGGCCAGCGCGACCGCTTCGTCGGGGCCGAGCGAGCCCTTCACTCTCATCGTGAACTGAAAATCATCTCGTTGCCAACTCAATGAAGTCGAGGGTTGGCTCTCGGTGCCTCCTGAGATCTCGACCCAGCCGGGTGCTCCGTTGATCTCGATCTCGATCTCATTGGCAACCGGGCCGGAGACGAACCCAAAACCGCCCTCGGCGAACACATCGATGGTCGCCACAAGGCCTTCAGGGCCACTGAAGCTGACCGATCTGGCCAGATTTGAATGACGAAGTGCGGACCGCACCTCGAAGTCGCCGGGGCCAGCCAACATTGGCCACGATTCGTTCGTCCATATCGCGACCCCGCTTGGTGGCGGGTTAGTTGAGAGTGCTGGGTCTTTGTTGAGTTCGGCGGTGGCGGGCGGGTTGCCCTGGTCGGTGATGATCTGCTCAGAATCCTGGCCTTGGGCCAACCACCAGAACGAGATACCGGCCACCACGAATGCCGCCATCGCCGCACCGACCACCAAGCGCCCACCCAGCGTGGCAGACCGAACCTCGGTGCCAGCAGCGTCGTCTTGGAGGCTGGCTTGGGCCGCTATCGAGCTGAAGCCTGGCATTGGCGGCGCCTGGCGGCCCACGCGGCCAACCAATTCTCTGGCTCGGCCGGATTCGACGTCAGTCATAGGAGATCACCTTTCGAAGTTTCGCTCGCCCTCTTGCGAGGTGGCGTCGCACTGTGCCCTCGCCGACGCCCAGGATCTGGGCGATTTCCGCTGCTGGGAGGTCTTCCCAGTAGGCGAGGTGGATGGCTGCACGTTGCTGGACGCTCAAGGCATCCAGCCATTCGCGAGCCTCAAGGTCGGTGTCGAGGCTCAACCCACCCATACAACCATGAGATGCAGCCGTCGGCCTCTACGGGTGACCATATTGCGAGAAATAGTTAGGTTTCCTCCCCGCCAAGCGCCATTGGGTTGTTTGGGTTGGCGGCCCACTCTTGTAGTGACGCGGCGTATACGGCCACATCGCTGAAACCGAGCCTGGTCATGATGAACGCGGTGGACGATGCTGCAATCCCGCCCCCGCAGTAGGTGATGGTTCGAGCGTCTCGATCGCCCTGGTGCCTGGCTTCGAGTTCCGCCTGTGACAGGTACCTGCCCGAAGGGTCTAGGAGGGCGATGGCGGAAGCGTTGATGGCCCCGGGAATGTGGCCGGGTCGTTTGTACATGGTCATGTCGCCGCGGTAGTGGTCATCCATCAAACTGTCGATCAGACAGGTTGCGCCGCCGCTCTTGGTTGCAGCAAGGACTTCGGCCTCGTCTGCGATCAGTTCCGGTCGGAGCGAGAGGTTTAGCTGCTTGGCCTGTGTAGCTGGCTGCTCGGTTGAGAGCGGCCGGTCCTCCGCCACCCAAACCTGTTGGCCGCCGTCAAGAAGGGCGGCATTGTCGAACCCAACCCAGCGCAGCATCCACCAAACTCTGGCCGCCCACATCGACATGCGGGAGTCGTACAGCACCACCCGTGATTCAGCACCAACCCCAAGGCCGCCCATTGCCGCGCAGAACGCCTCGGGGGTTGGCAACGCGAACATAAGGGCGCTGGTGATGTCGCTCAGATCGCCCGTCAGGTCGGCAAAACCAGCCCCTGGAATGTGGCCCGCGTCGTAGTTGGCCCGGCCGCTAATCCTGCGGAAACTGCCCTCACCGTCTGGTTCAATCATCACTGTGCAATCCAGCACTGTGAGATCTGGATCGTTGAGGTGCTCGTTGAGCCAGTCGGTGGTGACCAGGGTGTCGATCATTTCATCGACGCTAGCAGGAGCCTGTGCGGAATTCGAGGCCGGCGAACTCCTTCGTTGAGCGCCACTGTTGGATGTACTTGAAGTACTCGGCTGGACCTTCGGGATAACCCAACGAGTTGAACAAGCCCGCCTTGCCCGGGTCTTGGCCTTCGTTGTTGTAGTAGCCGGGGGTGCAGTCTGGCTGGTTGCCAAAGCGCCGTCCGCCAGCTTCAAGTCGGTCCATCCACGCCTGTTCGGCTTCGGTTGAGACCTCAACCTCGTTTGCCCCAATCTCTTCGGCGTTGCTGATGATTGTGGCAATGGTGTTGGCCCGTTCAACCAGATTGTGGGGAATGTTTGAGATCAGGTTTGCGCCGTGGGCCGGGGCCACCATGAAGAGGTTGGGAAAGCCTCGCATGTGGATTCCGTGCAGGCTGCGCATCCCGTCAGCCCAGTAGTCAGAAAGTGTTAGCCCGTCTCGGCCGACGGTTTCGTAGCCGGACCTTCGGGCGTAGCCGGTGCCAACTTCGAACCCTGACGCGTAAATCAAGCAGTCAAGCTCGTAGTGGGTGCCGTTCACCACAACGCCGGTTTTGTCTATGCACTCAACACCCTGCCCGTCTGTGTCGATCAGGTGAGTGCCCGGAGTGTTGAAGGCCTGAAGGTACTGATCGTGAAAGCAGGGCCTCTTGCATAGTTGGCGATACCACGGTTTCAGAGCCGCGGCCGTTTCAGGGCTTTCAACGATTTGGTCGACGCGGGCTCTGATTTCGGTCATCTTCTCGTCGTCGCTGTCGTGATATGCCCGCTCCAACGCTTCGGGGGTGAACTGAGGGTTGGGAGACGAAAAGAGCTTGTCTCTTATTCGCACGGCAATGTCGGTCCAGCCGTCCATAACCAGGTCTTTGTCTACGAAGCCGCCGGTTTGCAGGGTGGTGAAGTTGGTTAGCCAATCCTGCTGCCAGCCCGGTTCCAAGGTGGCGAACCAGTCGGGGTCGATGTCGTGGTTGTTGCGTTCGTCTATCGAGGAGGGCGTGCGTTGAAATACGAACAGTTCGCCGCAGGCCGGAGCTAGGTGGGGGATGCATTGCACGGAGGTGGCACCGGTGCCGATGATGCCAACCCGTTTGTCTGCCAGTCTGTTCAATGGGGCCCCGGCCGGGTTGCCGCCGGTGTAGTCATAGTCCCACCGGCTGGTGTGGAAGCTGTGGCCTTCAAACGACTTTATGCCGGGTATGCCAGGAAGCTTCGGGCGGTGGAGAGGGCCCGTTCCCATTGCCACGTACTTGGCCCGCATCACGTCGCCCCGATTGGTTTGGATGATCCAGCGGCAGGCGATGTCGTCCCATTTCAGATCGGTCACCTCTGTTGAGAGGCAGGCGTTTGAGTACAGGTCGAAATGGTTCCCAATCCGGCGGCAGTGCTCCAGGATCTCTGGGCCCTTTGTGTATTTCTCGGTTGGCATGTGGCCGGTTTCTTCAAGTAGCGGCATGTAGACAAAGGAGGCGGTGTCGCATTGGGCGCCGGGGTAACGGTTCCAATACCAGGTGCCCCCAAAGTCGCCGCC
>QIKW01000082.1 GCA_003231975.1 Acidimicrobiia bacterium | reverse complement strand
CCGGAGGGATTCATATACGGTACCTCCGATGCAGCTGGCTTCGGCATCCACGAAACCTCACCCGGATCGCCGCATGGTAACTGTCGATCTCAACCCTGTGAATAGGGCGGCGCGGTGATTCCTCTGCGTGACCCGATGGAGTGGTTCAAGACCCGGCCATCCTTGTCTGCCCACCTCGACCAGCTTGGAATCGCCCTCAAAGAACTGCGTCGTCGACACCCCGCACGTTTTGCCTTCTGGGGTTACGACTTCGCCTGGGAGCTCTCCCAGGCTGGGCTGCCGGAGGAAGCGGCAAGGCTCTTGACCGGGGTGGTCGAGGCCGAACCCATGATCCGTTTCGTCTGCAACTCCGAACTGGTCGGTCTCCACAGCCCAGGGCAACCCAACCCATCTGCGGAGTACTCCAACTCGTCAGCCCTGCTGACCTCGACACCGCGCTCTGGCAACACCTTCTTACGTCAGCTCATCGTCGGCCTCGGTCTCACCGAGTACGCACTGCATCATCTCTCGGATCAGCATTGGGCGGGGGCCACAGAGCCCTTCGTCGTGCAGCACCACGTTGGGCCGACCCTCGAAGCCCTCGATTTTGCCGACCAGTACTCGGCCACCATCATTGCCTTGGTGCGCCACCCGATCGACGTTCTGTGCTCGATCCGGGTATTCGCCCAACGCACTCCGGCCTGCCGCTATTGGCTCAATGGTGAGAGCGGACTGGGCGACGTCGACCTCGCCTCTGACACAGGGTTCGCCGCCTGGGCCACCAGTGAGGCGGCATCGCAACTTCTCGCCATCTCAACCGACTGGAGTCGCTTGGGGCGGGCTCAAATCTTTCGTTACGAGGATCTAGCCGCCGACCCGGCCGAGTCTCTCGACCGTCTCCAGCAACTTCTAGTTGTTGGCTCCCCTGTGCATGACGAGGCATCTGTGCTTGATCGCGCAGCCGCCGCTGTTCCCACCAGTCATCGCACGTTCAGTGGGCCGGGCGCTTGGCGTTCGTTGCCCACCTCAATGCTCGACGAGTTGGCCGATTGTCATCGGCCGCATCTGGACTATCTTGGGTACGGGGTCGAACGCGAGAGTGTGTCAGGCGAGTTTGACCCAGGACATCTTCGGTGAAGGCTCGCGCTGATCTATGATCACCACCACCTTCCTTTGGCCAACTTGGGGACGGCACACCAGCAGTTCAGCCAGCGCTTCTGAGCTGAGAGCAGGCCTTGGATGGGGCAGCCCCGCCCAGGGCTCGGCCGAAAACACCAGGGTTGGTGGTGGCATCATCATGACTGTCACACCCCTTGCGTACTCTCATACGTATGCGAATTCTCCACACAAGCGACTGGCACCTGGGCCGATCCTTCGGCGACTTCGGCCTACTGCACTATCAGGAAACCTTCATTGATTGGCTGGTTGAGCTAACCGCGGCCGAGGCCATCGATCTGGTTGTGATCTCAGGAGACCTTCACGACCGGGCCATTCCCCCTGCCGATGCTGTTTCACTGCTTTCAGAGGCCATCCGTCGGCTGCGCTCGGCCGGAGCCGAGGTGGCCGCCATTGCGGGCAATCACGACAGCGGAGACCGCATCGGCGCATTTGATGGCCTGGTAGATGCTGGTGGGGTGATTCTGCGCGGCGGTTTCCAGGCAGCCGATCGGGTTTCTGTGCGGAACTACTCAGATGGGCCGCTTGCCATCGTGGCCACTCCATTCCTCGAGCCGCTGCTCACACCGCCCGAAATGGCAAGTGAGATCAAGGGCCAGGCAGTTGGCCGGTCACCCCGAATCTCCCACGAGATGGTCCTTGGCCACGCCCTTCAGGCGGCCAAGGCGGGCATCAAGCCCGGAATGCGAAGCCTGGTTCTTGCCCACGCCTTTGTAACCGGGGCCGCTCCGTCAGATTCAGAGCGAGACCTTTCGGTTGGCGACGCGGGGATGGTTTCGGCCTCGCTGTTCGACGGTTTCAGCTACGTGGCGCTCGGTCACTTGCACCGGCCCCAAACTGTGGCAGGCACGGGCCACATTCGCTACTCGGGCTCGCCCCTGCCCTACTCGTTCAGCGAAGCCCACCAAAAAAGCCTCGTGATCGTGGATTTGGCAACAGACGGAACGGTCTCCGCCAACGAAGAGCCAATCACGATTGGACGGGGCGTCAAAACGGTTCGCGGTGCGTTCAGCGAACTGGTGAAGGGGCCTGTGATTGACGACTTCTGGGTGCGGGTTGAGCTAACCGACACAATCGTGATCCCCGACGCCCATCGGGCGTTGCGTAAGCGGTTCCCTTGCCTGGTTGAAATTGCCAGACCTCGCCACTCGGCCCTGCCATCGCAACGCCTCGATGCCTCAGAGCTTGAGGCCCGTTCAGCTGAAGATTTGGCCCAGGAGTTCTGGGCCGAAGTTGCCAGCCAGCCGCCGTCGGCCGAGGTGTCGTCGTTGCTGAATGAAGCCGTAGCCGAAGCAGGAATCGACGAGGCCTTTACTCAGGGGGCAGCATGAAACCGGTGCGGCTTGAAATCGAGGCCTTTGGTCCATACGGCGATCGCTCCGAGGTTGACTTCTCTGGCTTGTCCCAAGTTGGCTTGTTTGTCGTTTCGGGCCCAACCGGCGCAGGCAAGTCCAGCATTTTTGACGCCATGTGTTTTGCTCTGTATGGGTCTCTCCTTGGCAGCCGGGCGGCTCACGTCGATGTGCGGTCTGACTACGCCGATCCCAGCGCCGACTGCCAAGTTTGGTTCGAGTTCGAGGTTGGCGGCGAACGGTGGCGGGTGTGGCGCCGCCCAGCTCAGAAACGGGCCAAGGTCCGGGGCCCCGGGTTCACCGAGCGCCCAGCCGATGCAAGCCTTGAGCGGTGGGACGGTTCTCAGTGGGTGCCAAAGGCAGCCAAGATCAGAGACGTCAACGCGGCCTGCCTCGAGCTGGTTGGGCTGTCCCTTCAGCAGTTTCAGCGGGTTGTGCTGCTGCCTCAAGGAAAGTTTTCAGAGGTCCTGAATGCCAAGTCAGACCAACGGGCAGATCTGCTCCGCACCCTGTTCGGCTCGGGAATCTTTGACCGAACCGCCGAGATCCTCAAGGCGAAGGCCAAGGATCTGGAACAGGTGGCAGCCGTTGTAACGCAGCGTCGTGCCTACTTCGTTGACCGGGCGGTTGGCCAACTTGGCAAAGCCGAGCAAGTTGCAGCCGATGCATTGCAGGCCCTTTCATCAACTGGGCCCGAGTCGGATTCAGATTCAGCAGAAGTAGCCGCCCAAGGGAAGCTCCAGCGAGATGGAGGCCCTCACCCAACCGATCAACAAAGGTTGGATCTCGGAGAACTTGCTGGGGTGGAAGGGTTGTCGGCCGACGGGCTAAGGGCCCATCTGTTGTGGATCACCCAGGGGCCGTTCGCCAATCTCGAGGCCATCAGCCAACGGCTTCGCCGGGTGTCGGCCTCTGCTGAAACAGCCCTTGGCACCGCCTCCAGCCAGGTGGCCGGAGTTCGCGAACGACAGGTTCTTCACAAGCGTCTGCTTGAGCTCCAAACCAAAGAAGCAGCCGAGGCTCAGCGCCGAAAGCGAATTCAGCTGGCCGAACGAGTTGCCGGGTTCGCCGAGGCGGCGATCAGGGCAAACAAGGCCCAAGATTCACTGGCTGAGTTATTGGCTCAGCAAAGCGCGGCCTGGATTCAGGCAGCAACAACCGGCGCTGCTGTCGGCCTGGATTTGCCAAAGGCAGGCGCCGAAGTTCAAGTCGCTCAAACCAAGGCCTTGGTGAAGAAACTTCTTCTTCGCCAACAAGAGGTTCGCCAGTTCGGGGAATCGCTTGGTCGGGTGCAGAGCATTCGTCACGAGGTTGAAGAGCTGCAAGCCAAACAAGAGGTTTTCGAGGCGGCAGAGGTGGCCAGCATCTGCCAGGCGGCAAAGCGGCGAGAATTGTTGGTAAAGCTTGAAGCGGATGTTCTTGAAACCTCTCGGGTTGCTGCCGTGCTTGAGGTCAACACCAAGAACCACGAAGAGCTTCTGGCCATGGTGACACCCCACACCTTGGCCGCCAAATGCGGGGCCAAAATAGAGGCCCTCGCAACTAAAGAAGTAGCCCTGGATCTGGAGCAAACGAACCTCAGTGCCCAGCTGGCAGTGGCCAAAACAGAAGTAGCCAAGCTCGGCGAACTGACCGCATTGGCGCCCATTCGGAAGGCAAATCTGGCAACGGCTTCAACGCAGCTGGCCACAAAGATCAAGATCCAGAAGGCCACCAAAGAAGCCGCATCAGCCAAAGTCAATCTCCAAGCGGCATCTGGGGCGGCCGAGGAAGTCTTTGGCCAGTTCGTTTCCGGTGCGGCCCCGCGCCTGGCCGATCAGTTGCAGCCGGGCCAGCCGTGCCCGGTTTGTGGGTCAGAGCAACATCCAGCTCTTGCCGATTCCGCGAATCCGTCGCCAGGCGGATCGGTGCGGGTTGCCGACGTTGAGTTGGCAACCGAATTGGCCAACAAAG
>QIKW01000160.1 GCA_003231975.1 Acidimicrobiia bacterium | reverse complement strand
GCACAAAGGCGAATACCAGTACGGGGCGTCTGCCCCGTCTTCCAGCCGCAGTGGCCAACGGAAGAGCCGCAGTTGCTGCCCCAAGAGTTATTGAGGCCGCAGACACCCCGGCCAGAATGTCGCTGCCGGTCAGGTCCTTTGCCATAAGAGCGCCAACTGTGACCGCAGAGGCCGTGGTACCGCCAACCAGTACCTGCGTTGTCATCAAGGTGCGAAGACTTTGTCGCTGTACCGTCGCCCGATCGGTCAACTCCATCTGCTTCACTGGTGGAGTCTGCCAGGCGGGCAGGCAGACCGTTGCCATGCCTCTATGGTCAACGTTCTATCCTTTCACCAGAATTCCACGGAAAGGCACTTCCTTATTGTGATCGAGCAGCTGAGCGCGGCGTGTGGCCGCATCGGGGTGATACAGCATGGATCGCATTGAGCGCCACGACTTTGTAAACGCCGTTCTGCTGGCAGTGGTTCTTCTCGGGATGGCGTTCGCCCTCGTTGCGGCAACGCGCACCCTCTTTGCCACCGTCGACGAGGGGCTTGTCGACGCCGAAAGCGCCGAGGAGACCGTGCCAACCACAGCAGCTCCTCCAACCACCGAAGACCAACAGGCCACCGAAGAGCCTGATTCAACAACCACACCACCCAAACCGCCAAGTGAAGTGCAGGTTAGGGTCGGAAATGGTGCCCTCAAAAGCGGCGTTGCCGGAAGGGGCACCGAGATTCTGGCCAACGCTGGCTACGCAACGCTCGGGCCCAAAAACTCAGACATCAAGCTCGAAACCACAACCGTCTACTACCTCGAAGGATTCGGGGCCGATGCTGAGGTTGTGGCGAACCTCCTCAACGTTCCGATTGCCAACATTGCGCCGATGCCCCCAGACCCCGGGATATCACAAGACACCGCAACCATCATCGTGATCCTGGGCTCCGACACAACCCTTTAGGATTCAGTCAGTTGGGCTGATGTCGATCGGACGATCCGGCAGGTCGCCCTTGACCAGCCGGGGGAGAAGCTCAGAAAGTGTGGGCGGCAAGAATGGCTCGGTGCTGGCCTGGACTTCGGCGAGGGTCCACCACCTCGAGCCCCGAAACGCCAGAGCCTCCAGGTATTCGAGGCCCTCAGGCTTTCTAAGTTCGGTATCTTCGGTCCACGCCACATGAAGAACTTCATCCTGCTCGAAGTCATAACCGCCGAACGAGAACTCAACGTATTGGGTGTAGACAACCGGGCCGATCTGGGCCTCCCGGATGCCTGCCTCTTCGCGCAGTTCCCTCGCAACGGCCCGGTCCGAGGGCTCACCCGGGTCGATTCCGCCTCCGGGAATCTCCCACCAGGGCGGCTTCGAGGCGTCCGCTGGGTCGGCTGCGTTGATGAGAAACACCCGGCCAGCCGGGTCCAGCAGGATCACCCGAGCAGCCTGTCGGCGCAGCAGCCAAGCATTCACTGCCCGAACAGTACGCCCTGAACTCGCTTCCGAGGCAAACAGCTGGCAACATGCTGGCCGTGCTCGACCCACTTGCCAGCCTGAAGGTTCTTGACTTTTCTCGGGTGGTTGCTGGCCCGTTTGCCACCCGCATGCTGGCCGACCTTGGCGCCGACGTTGTAAAGGTTGAGCCACCCGACGGAGACCTAACCAGGTTGTGGGGCGCAAAGACAGCCAACCTGTCCGGCTTCTACACCCAGCAAAACGTTGGCAAGCGCAACATCAGCGTCGACCTCAAGGCAGAGGGTGCCGCCGCGCTGATGCTGCGCCTTGGCGCTGAGGCCGACATCGTGGTTGAGAATTATCGACCGGGCGTGATGGGCCAGTTCGGCCTTGGTTACGAGGCGTTCGCGGCGGTGAACCCCACGGTCGTCATGCTCTCGATTTCGGGGTTTGGTCAGAACAGTTCCTGGTCTCAACGCGCCGCGTATGCGCCAATCATCCATGCCGAGTCCGGCCTGCTTGGCCGCCAGGCCCGCTTTGACCAGAACTCGCCCATAGATCCCATGCTTTCCATCGCCGACACCAACGCCGCCCTCCACGGCCTGGTTGCTGTTCTGGCCGCACTTCGCCTGCGTGATCAGGAGGGTGTTGGTCAACACATAGACATGGCAATGCTGAACGCCATGACCGTGACCGACGACTACGCCCACCACGCCCTCGACCAGATGCCAACCCGCAGGCTGGGAGGCACCGTTTGGGCCACCAGTGAAGGCCACATCCTCACGGCCGGAAACGAGCAATCTCAGTGGTTTCAGCTTTCTCGCAGCGGGGCGGTGTCTGACGGTCTTGGCCCGGATGCGTCGGTGGAAGACAAGATTGCGGTAAGGCATCAGGTGATAACGGACTGGTACAAGTCTTTCCCGTCAACCGAACAACTCGTGAAAGCTCTGGATGCCGCCAACGTTGCGTGGGCTGAGATCCGCGAACCGGAAGAGGTGTTCACCACAGAGGCGGCCGCTCAGCGCAGGCTTTCAGTTGAGGTTGATGATCGAGCGGGTTCCACAAGACGGGTTGTGCAGTCTCCCTATCACTTCAGCAACGCCCGCTCTGAGGTTCGGGGCTGGGCTCCGTTCCGAGGCGAGCACAACCAGGTCGTGATGACAGACTGGCTTGGGATGATCGAGTCCGAGGTCGCTCAGTTGGCGGCTGCGGGCGTTTTGCTGGAAGAGGAGCCGGGGGAAGACGGGTGACCGACCAGGGGCTTTCCACCTACCTGGAGTTCAGCGCCCAGCAATGGGGGCGGCTGCGGGCGGCAACGCCATTGACCCTCTCCGAGCCCGACCTTGAGCGGCTGCGGGGGATCAACGACGCCCTGAGCCTCGACGACGTCGCCCAGATTTACCTGCCGCTGTCGAGGCTGCTCAATCTCTACGTTGGAGCATCCCAAGAGCTGTATCGGGCCAGCCATACTTTCCTTGGTCAGCTGCCTGCCAAGGTGCCGTACGTGATTGGTATCGCCGGTTCGGTGGCGGTTGGCAAGTCAACAACAGCCCGTGTTCTTCAGGCGCTCCTAGACCGCTGGCCAGACCACCCGAAGGTTGATCTAGTCACAACCGACGGCTTCCTCTACCCGAACCGGGTGCTGGAAGAGCGAGGCCTGATGGAACGCAAGGGATTCCCGCAGAGTTATGACCGCAAACGCCTGCTTCAGTTCATGATCGACATCAAGTCTGGTGCCAACGAGGTTGCCGCTCCCGTCTACTCCCACCTCACCTACGACATCGTGCCGGGCGAGACGGTTGTGATCGCCAGCCCAGACATCGTGATCGTTGAGGGATTGAACTTGCTGCAAACAGGGGTCTCCGAAGGCGAGGTGCCGCTGTTCGTTTCGGACTTCTTCGACTTCTCGATCTACGTCGATGCCGAGGTAGAGGATATTCGTCGCTGGTACGTGGAGCGCTTCTTCACTCTCAGGGAAACCGCCTTCAAGAACCCAGATTCCTTCTTCCACCGCTTCTCGACGCTCACTGATGAAGAGGCGCGGCAAACCGCCACGGCAATCTGGACTTCTATAAACGAACGAAACCTCGTCGACAACATCCTCCCAACCAGGGAGCGGGCCGACCTGATCTTGCGCAAGGGCCCAAACCACAGCGTGAAACGGGTGAACCTCCGCAGGCTGTAGCCCGATCTGGCTTACCTAGCTCATTCTTCGGCGACGGCGGCGAACTTCTCGGCGGCAGCCTGCTTCATTTGCAAGACCGGGCTCTGGGCGAGACACGCCGGGGTCAATACCTCAGTGAAGGACATCGCCTCCAGCTCGGCGACGGTTGTTACCTCCTCTGGCACACATTCGGGCCCCATTCCCATTGCTGCAAGAATGTCGATCGCATTGAAGCGGTCTTCCTCGGCCGGCAGTTGCAGCAATGATCGGTCAACGTCCCATGTGATCTCAAACCGACGCCACACAACCACAGCAAGTCTCGCCAACTCAGAATCTTCCCGTTGCTCACCGAGGTCTTGCTCGATGGCTTGGACTCGCATGTCCGCATCGAATTCGATCAGCAGAGTGGTACTCAGGTTGTCCGAGATCTCAACAACTACCGCATCCCCTTCCGTGTACTGCCGGTTCAGTTGAAGGTCCCCGATCTTGACCCTTGGGCCAAACCAACCGTTCGCCACGGTGTCGCTGACGACTGCTGGCGTCAGTACTTCTCCAAGACCCGGGAACTGAAGGGGATTGCCAACGTCAAGTTCGACCGAGAGCCACTTGTCGAGTGGTGCAGTTGAAGACTCAAGCATCTCAATCGTTGGATCGAGTCCTGTCGAGCCTTGGTCCAATGCCAACGTCCTAATTTTCGCAAGGGTGTTTTGCAGCTCGAGTTCCCAGCGAATCCACCAGTCTTTTCCGTTCTCGGTTACATAACTCCGCGGAACAAGCCCACTCTCGGTAGTTGTTGCCCACGCCGAACCGAGCGAGCTTTCGCTCCCCGCAAGGTCTGTGGCGATCGCATCGATGCTGGCTTGGCTTACCTCGGAGTGAGGGCCAGCAAAACTTTGCTTGTACTCCTTGCCTGCGCACTATTCAT
>QIKW01000019.1 GCA_003231975.1 Acidimicrobiia bacterium | reverse complement strand
GGCTGAGATGGCGGCCGCCCCTCTGAGGTCGTAGTAGCTCGGTTCGTTTATTGGCACAACCATGTTGAGCCCGTCGTTTCCCCCCTCCATGTTCACGATCACAAGAACGCCGTCTCCGGGGCCAATAGGGGCCGCGGCCGCTGCCATGTCGGCAAACGAAACCGGCAGCATCGCCACACCGCCCGCGGCGGCCGCGGCGCCGAGGAAGTAGCGGCGAGAGAGTTGGTGGCGACCGGCCCTGCGGTCTGAGAGAGCGGTGCTTCTCGAGAGCGCTGTGTGGACTTCGGCGGTTGTTGGATCAAGTTTGCTCATGGTCAGGCCAATTGGAATTCGGGAGACAGCAGGGGAAGCATCAACAAGCCGGCCGGTTCGGCCCACTTGGTAGTAGCGCGGGTCGACTCCACGTATCGACGCAGGGCCGTGGTTGTAGTGGCCGAGGCAGTGGTGACGCCGTAGTGATTTAGGGCGGTCTGTACCGACTGCTCAACGGTCAGGTCTTTCAACCCGGCAAGGACGCCGGCGTTGTTCTGGTTCCAGCGGAGCCCGCTGGCGAACTTGGATTTGGCCCAGACGGCAGGGGCGGAGATCCAGTATTCGTTCTGTTTCCAGCCAGCAACGTTCGGCGGCCGGAACGGATCCTGGCCCATCCCGCGAAGGGTGTATTGAGGGTTGGCTTCAGAGCAGCCAATCCCGGTGTGTCGCATAGCAGCAACCACGAACTCGATGGGGCTGCGAACCAGGCCCTGCTTGGCTTTTTCCGACCGGAACTGGGGATGTTCGAAAATCGCCCTCAGCAGTTGGGTGATGTTCAGACTGGGGGCAAAGACGGCGGCGAGGTTGGTGACGATGCTGTCCGGCGGATCCGGGTAGGCCAGGAACGACCAGAGCTTGGCGGCGATGAAGCGGGCTACCTGATTCCGCTTAGCGTTCATGATGATGCTGATGATGTCCTCGCCGTACCACGCCCCGGTTTGGCCGAAGAAGGTTTTCTGGTCGTTGTCGTGGTCGGCCGCTGACAGCAGGTAACGATCTTGTTCGTCCAAGCCGTGGCCGGTCCAGGCCCTTGCACTTTCGCGAACGTCGTCCTCGGTGTACTGGCCAACTCCCAAGGTGAAGAGTTCCATCAGTTCTCGTGCGAAGTTCTCGTTGGGGGACCCAACAACGTTCCGGTCGTTGTCTAGGTAGGCGACCATCGCTGGCTGCAACGAGACCAGGCGGGTCAGCTCGGCAAAGTCGCCAAGGCCGTTGGTTCGGAACAACTGGTTCTGCTCGAACATCGATGTGAAGTTGCCTACCTTCGAAAGCCCAGAGCAGAAATGGCCGTGCCAGAACAGCACCATCTTTTCAACGATGGGAGCAGGCGTGGTGCGAGCCCGGTCCAACCAGAACCACACCATGTCGACATAGCGGTCGTAGTAGCCGCGACTTTCGCTGAGATCGGGCACGCCAACCCCAGGATCCAGCGCCCCACCAGTATTGAGAACGGCTGAAACGGCGGCTTCCCATGAGGGAAGTTGGCCTAGTGCTTGCACCTCCGATGGGAGGGCGGCAAAACCGGCGCGGCGCAGCAGGTGGGCAAGGTCGCTGGTATCTGACGGCATTCATCAGATAACGGTTCGGTCGCTCTGTTGGTTAAGCGCGGTAGGTCTTCAGACCCAGCGCGCACCGCTTGCCTGCTACTCAAGCGTTGCATAGCTCGTTGACCGGTCGGCGGCCTTGGCACCCCCAACCTCGGCCACTGATTCGACCAAGGCAGCCAGGTATTGGTCGATCACTCCATCGTTGGTGTTGCTGACCGTTGAGTGAAGGCTGTCAGGCGGGCCCTGACGGTCGTGGTACCAGCCCCGTTCCTGGAGTGCGTCGCCAAGTGCAAAGATGTCTACCTCCGCCTCGGGCCCGCCCGCCGCACTCTCCCCCGTGGCAGCCGCGCTCATCGCAATGAGATGCAGGCCCCCATTTCCAAGAACCTGAATACCGTCTATGGCCTCAATCCCACTTCGCATCTGATCTGCGTTCTCAAGAGTGGACTTGGTGAGGCGGCAATAGCCGTCAATCCCCAAGTGCTGCATCACCGCCCACGCCGCAGCCATCGGCAAGCCCGAGCGAGTGCCTTGGAGGTTCGGAGAGGCATAGAAGCCTCCAAGCCAGTTGTCGAACACGAAAGTCTGGTAGCGACGCAGTTCCTTTGTGCGATGCAGAATGACTGAGACCCCTTTCGGGGCGTATCCCAGCTTGTGAATGTCGGCCGACATTGAGGTGACTCCGTCCACTCGGAAGTCCCAAGGCGGGATGCTGCGGCCAAGCATTTCGGCGAACGGCAGAATGAATCCGCCCATGCACGCATCAACGTGACAGTTGGCGTCAACCGATTCGGCGAGCTTCGCAATTTCGGGAATCGGGTCCACTACGCCTTGCGGATACTGAGGGGCCGACCCGACAACCAGAACAGTCTGATCGGTCACCAGATTTGCCATCGCCTCAACGTCTGCGGTCCAGTCGGGTTTCACCGGTGCAACCTTCACCTCAACCCCAAACAGGTGGCCTGCTTTGTGGAACGCGGCGTGTGCACTTTCGGCAAGAACCATCTGGGGCTTGGCAACGCCGCGCTCTACCTTTGCCCGCTCTCTGGCGGCTTTCACCGCGCACAGGATCGACTCGGTGCCTCCGCTGGTTAGAAAGCCTGCGGCGGTTGGTGGCCCATTGAGAAGCTGGGAGGTGAACCCGACGGTTTCAGACTGGATCTGGCCGAGGGAGGGAAACGCTTTGGTGTTCAGCGCATTGTCGTGAAGGTAAAGCGCGGCGGCCCTGGCCGCCACTTCGTGCACTTCAGGGCCACCGTCATAGACCAGACCGAAGGTGCGCCCGTCTGCCCACTTCACATCACCCTCGCGCTTGGCCTCAAGGTCGGCAATTACTTCATCTGCTGGGCGGCCTTGCTGTGGAAACTTCATTGCAAAGGCTTAGACCCACAAGCGTGGTGGGCGCAAACTCTTGTGAGGGTCCTACTTGATTTCGGTTATTAGCTTCTGCTTCAGCTGCCACAGGTTTTCAGAAAGCGACACGTGGTAGCGGTGCGGGTTGACCAGACGACGCACACCAGGGTCGAGCCGTTCGAGGTCTTTGACGCGCCGGTTTCGCATTACGGGAAGAGGGCTGAGCTCGGTCAGGCGCTTGCCGTCATCAAGCACCGGCTCCAACAGCAACTCGACCTCGGAGACTTGAGATGCTTCAAGAACCCGAGCGGTGCTTGGCTGCACGGGGTGGCGCAGCTCAACTTGGCTTTCGGCTCCGCGGGGCTCTTCTCCTCTGATTGTCATCAGGTCGGCCGAAGAATGTCCGCGGTCGTCATAGACCCGGTACACATCCTTGTCTCCTGGATTTGCGGTTTTGGCTGGGGTGTCAGACACCTTGATTGCGGGCTGAAGCTGCTGCCCGTCGTGTATGGCAACCAGCTTGTAAACACCATCGAGATACGCCTGACCGTGGGACGCGCTGAGCTTTGAGCCAACTCCCATAATCAGGCGCGAGATCAGGCGGGCGGGGTCGATCCCATACCGTGGCGACTCCTGGTCTATCTGGGCCAAAATCTGGAACACTGCGAGCTCGTCTAGGCCAGAAGACAGCACAATTCGGGTGTCGTCGAAGCCAGCAGAGTTCAGCATCTCGGCGGACTTGATTGCCAGGTACGCCAGGTCGCCAGAGTCCAGCCTTATTCCAGCGGGCTTGTGGCCACGGGCCCGTAGACCCTCGAACACCTTGATGGCGTTCGGTACCCCGCTCCCGAGGGTGTCGATTGTGTCGACCAGCAGCAGGCAGTCGTCTGGGTAGGTGGCGGCATAGGCCTCGAAGGCGGCCAACTCGCCCTGACCCAGGGCCATGAAGGCCTGAACCAGTGAGTGAGCATGGGTGCCGCGAGGGGCTATTCCCATAACATAAGAAAGGCCAACATTGGACGAACTTGATGCCCCACCGATCAGGGCTCCTCGTCCGGCCGCATTGGCGCCAAAGTGCGCAGACCGCCTCAGCCCGAACTCCAGAACTGGTTGGCCCCGGGAGGCCTCAGCCAGCCGAGATGCCTTGGTTGCGATGAGGGTTTGAAAGTTCAGGTGATTCAGCAGCGCCGTTTCCAGGATCTGTGCCATCACCAGTGGGCCCTCAACCAGCGCCACCGGCGCATTGGCGTGAACCACGCGGCCTTCCGGAACGGCGCGCATTGCGATGGCTTCGAAGTTGCCGTTCTGCTGCAACCAGCCGAGAAAGTCTTCGTCGAAGAGGCGCTTGCCGGTGCTGTCTCGATGAGAGCGCAGCACCTCAAGTTCAGCGTCGCCGAAGCGAGCCTCTTCCATCCAGTCAAGCAACCATTCGAGCCCAGCGGCAATGCAGTATCCGGCCTGGTGGCCGCCATAGTCGGGGTAGCGCCGAAAGAAATGCTCGAACAGGGCAGGCCGTTCGTGGATGTCGTTTCTGAAGTAGGCCTGGGCCATGGTGAGTTGGTACTGGTCGGTAAAGAGAATGCCCTCAGTGATAGCCCGGTTGCTCATAGCGCTCATTGTGC
>QIKW01000027.1 GCA_003231975.1 Acidimicrobiia bacterium | reverse complement strand
ATGCCGTTGGCGCCCCGGTTGGCGAACACGGTGATGTCGTCGCGGTTCGGGCCGAACCACTCAACGTCTCGAACCGGCATCGACGAAGCAACAAACAGCGCTCCTCCCGCCGGAACCGCCTCGACCACCGAGCGGGCAACACCGGGCTCGGTCACCTCGGCTGCGCTGCTCAACTCCTTGACAAGAGCGGCCTCAACAACTTGGTCGGCACCAATCCAAACGTTGGCCTCTGCTGGCTCCGGCGGCGCGGCAGTTAAGGCCGCGGCCAGAGCAGGCAGCAGGCTGACGGGGAGGGTTCGTGATGCCACTCTCTCCGGGTCTAGTGTTTTGGAAAACGGTGTGAGCGAAATCACGTCGCTGCCGCCTGCCGCTGCTGCCGAGATCCAATGGCTCAAGGCCTTGGATGCAAGCGGTTCGCCAATGCGCAGAACCACCTCTGGTTGCTGCGAATTTGCAAATGTGTCCGACCGAAGGAGCGTGTCGAAGTAGGCAATGGCTCGGCCTGGCGACCGACAGCCAGATCGGTGATCGGCCAGCACCGGCCAACCGAGCAGATCGGCAACTTTCCAGACATCGCCCGGGTCGGCTGGTGATCGGCCTGCAATCACAACCCCGGAACGGCCGACAACTGCGTCAACCAGGGCGGCGACCTCGTTGGGATCGGGGCGGACGGGAATGGTGGAATCGACTTCTGCGGGCGAGGCGGCAGGCAGGGCACCGGGCCTGCCAACCAGAGGGTCTCGAAAGCTGAGATTCAGATGAACTGGGCCGGGCCGACTTGGCGCAACCGCCGCGGGCAGACCCTGTGCGGCCAGCCAGGCGTTGCTGGCCAGGCTGCGCCATGTGGATGGGTGAGAGGTTGCATCGTCTGGTGGCCCTGGCTGGGCGAACGAGCGAACAGCCTTCCCGTAGAGGTTGGTCTGATCGATGGTTTGGGGCGCGCCAATTCCCCATAGTTCGGGCGGGCGGTCTGCGGTGCAAACCAGCATTGGAACATCTGATGCGTCGGCCTCAACCACTGCTCCGAGGAAGTGGGTTGCGGCGGTGCCGCTGGTGCAGACCAGAACTGCGGGCCGATCCGTTGCCAACCCGGCGCCAAGGCAAGCAAACGCCGCAGAGCGCTCGTCGTGAAAGAGCTGAGTCTCAACTGCCTGGTTGGCAACAAGGGCCAACGCCAGCGGGGTGCTGCGAGAACCAGGAGCAATGAAAGCGTGGGTAAGGCCAAGGTATTGCCACTGATCCACCAACGTTGCGCAGAACGTTGCGGTTGCGGTTACCGGAATCTCGGGCTCCATATTGCAAACAGAAGACCACACTCGCCCGCCCGCAGCTGGGACCAAGCACGGCTAGGTCAGGGGGCCTCGTGCCCAGCGACTGATCCGACCCGGCATTGTTGGGCACCTTGGTCTTCTGAGAGAGTCTCAGAACAGTCTGGATCGCCTTCGGAACCGAGCTGCCAATCAAGCCGCTCCAGATCTTCGGCGTCTAGGTCCAACGGCGGGGGCTGGTTAGCTGACTGGTCAGTCGGTTCCACAATCAGAGCCGCTGTTCTCTGGGCCAGCAGGCGGCTGGCCTGACGCCACCAGCGGATGTATCGCACAAGCACCCAGCCCAGCACAATCAGCCCAACCAGGCCCGCCGCCGCCTGCCAAACGCGTTTGTTACCAGCGGATCCGGCGGCATCGAACCCGGCAACCACGCCCTCAGCCAGATCCATCGCCCCACTGGTGTCGCCCTGCTCAAAGGCCAACCTGGAGTCGGCGTATTGGGTTGAAAGGTCTGTGCCCCACAGTCCAATCTGTTCCAGAACAGAACGCTCGGACGCCGTTGCCGCCTCGGCCAGCACCAGAGACTCTGCCGCCGCCTGGTGATCTCCCAGAAGGTTCCACACCGCGCTGAAAGATTTGGGTTCTGCCACTTCCTGATACGCAATCTCGATCTCGTCGCTGAAGGTCAGGTTGAGAGGTTGAAGCGTTTGGACAAGAGCATCTCGACGATCAAGCAGCGCTGACGCCGACCGGATCTCCACGCCAGCCTCGTCGAAACGCCAGCCTCCCATAGCCTCGCGCACCACAAGCGGGGCAGCCCATTCCCCGCCAAGACTCACAAGGTCCTGATACTCCGCCCTGGCCGCGTCGCGAAGCTCAACCTCGGCCGCCTGTGAGCTTGTCAACACATAGTTGGCAAATAGCGCAGTGGCCTCCTCTGAGCCTCCTGCCTCCTCAGCCAGATCCAAGAATCGGCGCCAGTCATCGATGAACTGCTCAGCCGGTTCAGCGTCGGCCTCGCCAACGTAGGCCAGCAGGTTCTGATCCGCAGCCCAGATAACTCTCGCCAGCCCCTCGATGCCGATTTCGTCTGACAGCTGGCGCATCACGTACCACGATGCGTTGTAACCGAAATCTTCTCGCTCAAACGCCTGATCGCCGAAACTGTACGCATTCGTCCACCGGTTCAGGTCAACCGCTCCCGGCCCCGACGTTGCTGGCCTGTCGGGATTTAGCAGAGTCTCACCACCGGCCTTCGCTGCTTGAGATGAGAACTCGTTGGCGAGGCCCTCGGTAATCCATCGTCCGTCAAACAGTTCATAGGTGAACCAGGCGTGCGAGATTTCGTGAAGGATCAAATTTGGATCCAGCTCTTCGCTGGCCTCTATGCGTTGCTCCTCCTGGATGTACCAGCCTGCATAGCCCAGAAGCCACGGGTCGATCGACTCAACTATCTCCAGGTCGTCATCGGGAAATTCCAGTCCGACCATTTCCTCCAGAATGGGTAGCCCCACGGTCAGCTGGCTTTCCACAAAGTCGGCCCATTCGGTGTCGCCAGGCCAGGAAAGAACTCGGGCCTGCCTTTGGTCTTCCAATTCGACGGTTCGTTGCTCCAGAGCATCATCATTTCTGGCAATGATGAACAGGAAGAACTCCGAAGGATCAGCTATGTCAGTTGCTTCGTAGATTCTGACGCC
Source organism: Acidimicrobiia bacterium (assembly GCA_003231975.1). Lineage (GTDB taxonomy): Bacteria > Actinomycetota > Acidimicrobiia > Acidimicrobiales > SZUA-35 > SZUA-35. Next base: position 1,614 of record QIKW01000027.1, on the reverse strand, counting down.
GTCTTCCACCCAGCTCTCATGAACAGATCCTTCCACGTCGACGCTGAAGGTCTCTGGAATTTCAACCCGCACATCAACACGGTTCTCGTCGCCGTAACCCCAGGCTTCAAAGACGGCGTACGCCGGATTCACCCGCACGTAAGAAAGCTCGTCGCGAACCTCGCCCGAGGGCAACGAGTAGCTCAGGGTGAAAGTTGCTGTTCCTCTGTAGAACAGGTTCCTGGCGAACCGAACGTCGGCCACGCTGAAATCTTCGAACGCGGCAGAGTCAACGCTCACCACCAGGTTGCGGCCGTTTGACCCGGTCACAACCAGATCGGTAGCGGTAGGGGGAATTGGCATCGAAACACCCTCGAAGTAGTACTGAATGATCTGGTTCCCCTGAGTCCGATTTGGGCTGACGTTTGTGACCGTGTATGTGGCCTCAACCAGTATCTGTTCGTTCGCCGGGTCAAGTCGAAACGTGGTTTGGGAGCCAAGTGTGAGCCCGTCTCCTTCCGCCGACGCTGGAGTTGGTGAGACGACAACCAAAATTGTCGAAACCAGAAGCGACCCAACGGCCGCGGTCAACAACTTCTTGATCCGGTCCTTGCCGCCACGCCCGTGTTCGTCTTCGAAGACTGCGTTCATGCCTTGTGTTCCTTGCCTTGCTTGATTCGCCGCGCCTTCGCGTCCGCCTTGAACGCGCCCGTCCATCCAGGCCGCACAAACAGGCTGGCATTACCGCTGCCAGGCCAACCAGGGTCATTCGATCCCCCTTTATGGGCAATCGTCCAGATTTGCAGACAATCTGCCCCGCCGCGGTGGGTTTTTGGCTGGATTGCTGGCCGGAATAACTGAAGGATCGGGTGTCGCCCAGACCGGGTGCTAGCTGAGCGGTCCGGTGCGATGTGTGTCACTAGCGCTTGGGGGTGCGATGCTGTCGGTGGATGACAAAACACCGCAGGCCAAGCCCGTGACCTTGCATGTTCAGCGCCGGGGGAAGGGTGATCTGCTTGTGGTGGCCCACGGCTTTACCCAGAACGCCAACTGCTGGGGGGCATTCGGTGAAGGTCTGGCCGAGCACTTCGATGTGCTGATGGTGGATGCCCCTGGTCACGGCCGCTCTGGTCATGACGACGCCGACCTTTGGGAGGCAGGCAAGCTGTTGATGGAAGCTGGAGGCAGGGCCCACTACCTGGGTTATTCGATGGGTGGGCGCATGTTGTTGCACGGCGCTCTCCAACGCTCCCACCTGGTTCGCTCGCTAACCCTGATTGGGGCAACCGCAGGGATAGAGGATGCAGAAACCCGCGCCGGACGCCGCCGCGCAGACGATGAGTTGGCGGCGAAACTCGAAACGGCGGGCCTCCCGTCATTCATAGACAGCTGGCTTTCTCTCCCGTTGTTCGCCACCCTGCCAAAAGACGCAGCGAGGCGCGATGAGCGGCTCCGAAATCGGGCTGCTGGGCTTGCGGCCAGCTTGCGCAACTGCGGAACCGGCACCCAGGAGCCGCTGTGGAACCGCCTTGACGAAATGGCGTTTCCAACACTGGTGTTGGCAGGCGCACAGGATTCCAAGTTCAGCCAGATTGGGAGGCGGCTAGCGGCCGCTCTGCCCAGCGGCCGGTTCGC
>QIKW01000123.1 GCA_003231975.1 Acidimicrobiia bacterium | reverse complement strand
GAAAGGGATCAGCTACATCACCAACAACGAACTCGGTTCGGCCACCCCAGCTCTGGTAGTTGAAACCACCACCGCTGGCCAATACACCCTGATTGGCTACACCCCAGGCCAAACCATGGCCAACAACACCCCAGCACCCGAAGCCAGAGTCGGCCTGTCTGGTTTGCATAACCAGAACGCCAACCCCACAACAGACGGCTGGGCCATCCTCGACGCAACCATCACCTGGGCAACCAACAACACCGGAGGAGGTGGCGGAGGCAGTGGTGGCGGAGGCACGACTATTGTTGAAACCATCACAGTCACACACACATACGCAGGCCAAAGCATCGGAGCAACCGTTGACGGCGTATTCCAGGCGTCTTTGGCTGATCATCTCGGATCAGCCACCGTCAGCCGCGAAAGTGATGGCGCAACCATCACCCAGCGATACACCCCGTTTGGTGCGATCCGTGGCGGCGGCGGCAACCAAATGGCAGCCGACTTGACCTTCACAGGCCAAACCGATGACCCCGGCACCGGGCTCATCGACTACAACGCCCGAGCCTATGACCCACAACTAGGCCGCTTCATAATGGCCGACCCGGTCATACCGGACCCGTTGAACTCCCAAGATCTCAACCGGTACTCCTACGTGCGCAACAACCCCCCTCGATTCACCGATCCAACCGGGAACGATCCATGCTTGGGCGGCGGCGGAGGATGCGGTAGCGTACGCGAGGGCGACCCCAACGGTGACGGCTTCGTGGCTAGCCCAGATTCGATTGGGATCTGCATCATGTTCTGCCGCGGTGAAGCTGAGTTCATGACTCCGAACATGAAGAACGAGTATTTGGAATCGTTCATGTATTTTGACAGCACAAAGAACCGCAATCAGCCCGAGGAGTCCAAATGCAAGACTAGATGCGTTCTGCTCACAGGCGGAGTAGCGCTGGTCGGAGGCTCCATCACTGCCTTCGTTTGTCCGGTAGGTACTGTCTTGACCGCTGGGCTTGGAGCAGCAGCTAGCTGCGTTTTCACGGCTTCCCTAACGATTGGTGGGACCAGAGCGATTTACGAGGGCACTAAGGAAGGTGAATTCTCCAAGGAGGCTGTTTTCTGTACGATGACCGTGGGAGGGATCACTGGTGGTCTGCCAGTGGTGACCGGATTACAAAAGGCTGTTGCGGGTGCGGGCGGAGCGGTCACGAGGGCAACGCTTTGTTGAGTCGGGTAAGATTCATCGTTAGGGTAACCATGCCGGTCGCTGTGGGAGGGTTCGTTGGCCTGTACTTTGTCTCCATCGTTGGCTTTGACAGCCGTCCGACGCGTGGTTGGATCGCTTGGGTCGCCATCGTAAGTGCCATTTCGGCGATCAGAGCTTGGCGGGCATGGCCAGTTGACAAGCTAGGCTAGAGAAACCTTCACAAGAACGGATGAGTACAGATTGTGGCCCAACTTGCGGATCCGGGCTGGAAGAAGGCTCTTCGCCGATTCCTAACGTTCGGCATCTCACGCGACACTGAGAAGAATGGTCTGACCGAGGTTCGAGCGATCTTCGCCGCTTTCTTTGGAGCCACAGTGTTGATAGCTGTAGTTGCTTCGCTCACCGTCTCGGGACCAGCCGTTAACGTTGGGCGTTGGAGTCTCATCACAATTGCGGTCGGCGTGGTTGGCGGCGTCGCCTCGGTCTGGTTTTTCAACAAACCCTTGCCCTGTGATGACAAGATTGCGACCGCATACGTCAAGCGCCTCTATGAATGGTGGTCACTTCCTGCAATGGTAGGCACGGGCGCCGGATTCGTGGGAGCGCTAATGTCGCAATCGCCGATTCCGCCCGTGCTCGCATTCGGCCTTTTGGTTGTCCCTGCCGTGTTGGCTGCTCCAACGGTGGCGGGCCTTCGGCGAGATCAGGCCCGGTTGGACCAAGCGGGCTGTCAGCAAGACCTTGCAGCAGAGCTCCAAGTCGGCTGGCCCGGCAGCCGTTAAGAGTTCAAAGGCCCCAACCCCTAGTTTCACGGGGGCCCGTATCGCAATTCGACGGACGGATGTCGGACCGGCAGCGTTGGCCAGATGGGGCCAACTAGATTGGGGTTATGGCAGACACAAGGGGCGACAGCGAACTGAGCGTGCCAACTGGTTACAAGGTCCTGAAAGAGGCTCTGTCTGTTCTACAACTGCCCCGCTTGGTGGCCCGCGCCCCGGCGTTGTTACTGAAAGGAGCGAAAGGAACAAAGCAGCCGGTACTGCTACTTCCTGGGTTGAAGTCCAGCGACTCTTCGAACCTGCCCCTTCGGAGCTTCCTCCGTCAGCGGGGGTTCCGCACGTTCGGCTGGGAGCTGGGAACCAACACCGGCGATGTTGCCAGCCAGACACCCCGCCTGAAGCTGAGGATCGAGGCGCTGTTTCAGCGGTTCGGAGAGCCCATCCATCTGGTTGGGTGGAGCCTGGGCGGCCTGATGGCTCGCGAAGTTGCCAGGGAGAATCCCGAACTGGTTGCCCAGGTGATCACCTTTGGCACCCCTGTTGTTGGCGGCCCGCTGCACACAAAGGTCAAAGGCGTCTACAGCCCGGAAGAGCGGGTGCAGATTGCTGCCGAGTTGGCCGAGCGAAGCCGAATTCCCATCGAGGTACCGATCACCGCGATCTACAGCCAGCGAGACGGAATCGTTTCCTGGCAGGCGTGTATAGACAACTTCAGTCCAGATGTTGAGAACATCGAGGTATCGAGCCCACACATCGGCATGGGCGTGGATCCAGACGTGTGGCAGATCGTTGCTGACCGGCTGGCTCGTTGAGCTTGACCCTCGTACGATCCAGCACGTGACCGTGCCCAAAACCTGGACCTTCGCCGACGTTTGGGAAGCGGTGGCCCAGTCTGTTCCGGAAGCCCCGGCGGCCTTTCACGGAGACAGCCAGATCAGCTGGGCCAGCTTCGACAAACGAGCAAACGGCGTTGCCAGCCATCTCCTTGCCAGCGGCTGTGGCCACCAAGACAAAGTTGCCTTCTACCTCTACAACCGGGCCGAGTACCTCGAGCTGTTCTTTGCCTGCTCGAAGGTTTCTCTGGTTCACGTGAACACCAACTACCGCTACGGCGACGACGAACTGGCCTACATCTGGGAGAACGCAGACACCAGGGCCGTTGTGTTCCAGGACGCATTCACCGAGACCGTAACCAGGCTGCGAGACCGGGTTCCCGATATTCATACCTGGCTGTGGGTGGCAGACGGACTTGGGCCAGACGTTTGCCCAACGTGGGCCACTCCTTACGAAGCAGCTGCTCTGGCAGGCACCACAGATGCGGCCACTGGGTCGAGGGGCAGAAGCGGAGACGACCTGGTGCTGCTCTACACCGGCGGCACAACGGGCATGCCAAAGGGCGTGATGTGGCGCCAAGACGACCTGTTCAAGGTGACAGACAAGACCAACAAGGTGCAGCTGCCTGATCGGTTGGACACCGCCGCGGTGCAGGCCCGAACGACCAAGCCTGGGCCCGTGTCGCTCCCGGCCTGCCCCCTGATGCACGGCACCGGCCTGTTCAACGCGGTGAATACCCTTTCGCTCGGCGGCTCAATCGTTACCTTGGAGGGCACCCGATTCTCCATCGAAGAGTTCTTTGACGTGATGGAACGGCGCCGGGTGAAGAGCACCTTCATTGTTGGCGACGCGTTCGCCAAGCCGATGCTGGCAGCGCTGGATGCAGAGCCCGATCGCTGGGATCTTTCGGGCTTGCGAGTGATCATCTCGTCCGGCGTGATGTGGAGCTCTGAAACCAAGGAGAGTTTGCTTGGTCACTGGCCCCAGCTGATCCTGGTTGACACGTACGGGTCTTCTGAAGCGGTTGGAGTCGGCTCGTCAATTTCGTCCCGAGACGCCTCGACCTCAACCGCGTCGTTCCAGCTGTCGCCAGACGCCAATGTGATCACAGAAGACGGCAGGCTCGTTGAGCCCGGATCGGGCGAGATCGGCAAGATTGGATTTCAGGGCCGCACGCCAGTTGGCTACTACAAGGACCAGGCAAAGACCGACGCAACCTTCCCAGTTGTTGACGGAGTGCGCTATTCGATCCCAGGCGACTTTGCCACCGTTGAGGGCAACGGAACAATCACGCTTCTTGGCAGGGGCTCGCTTTGCATCAACACTGGCGGCGAAAAAGTGTTCCCTGAAGAGGTTGAAGAAGTCCTGAAACTACATCCCGGGATCTCAGACGCCATAGTGGTTGGGGTGCCAGATGACCGCTTCGGCCAGGCTGTAACTGCCGTAGTTGTCGCCGCCGATGAGGATCAGACCGAGGGGCTAGCCGAGGCGGTTGTTGTGGCCCATGTGAAGGAGCACTTGGCCCATTTCAAAGCACCCAAGCAGGTGTTTATGGTTCGGTCATTGGACCGGGCAGCCAACGGCAAGGTCGACTACAAACGGTGGACCAGCCACGCCGAGGATGCAACCAGGAAGAAGGGTTAACAGTGGGCAACGAAGCTGGCAGCAACCCCCAGCCCCTGGGCGGCAACGAAATGCCGCGGTTCGCTGGGATCACCACGTTCATGCGGCTACCGGGCCGCTCTGAACCCAAAGATCTTGACGTTGCCATCGTTGGGGTGCCGCTGGACATTGGCACGTCGAATCG
>QIKW01000240.1 GCA_003231975.1 Acidimicrobiia bacterium | reverse complement strand
TATGATTGTCTACCCGAACACAACCCTGCCAAACGGGAAAACCCCGAGAGTTCCCCCAAGAAGAACCCTGAGGACATGGGTGCGTAGCGGCATTCGACAACCTATCTCACCATCGGTGGCCAAACAACCACCATCGGTGGTCAACCACGTTCGGTTCGCCCTGCTGTTGTCTGACACGCTGCCGAAATCCCCTCATCTAGCGGAATCCGAATGCCTTCTGCTAGAACGGAATCTCAGGACTTCCAAGTAATGGCAGCGCTTGGACCGGGGTCATAACAGCAGAAGCGTCCGGTTCGCACCGACCGATCAAGATGATCGGCCAACACGAGGCTCACATCGGCAATTCGCTGGATCGAGCGCGAAATGGCACGACGCACATTGACTCGCGCCTTCTCGGCCGAATCGCCAGTCATGCGGGGCCTGCCCGACAAGCCAAACGCAGCGACAAGCTCTGTCTCGAGGTGATGCATCTCGGCCTGGGCGGTTTCGGCTGTTCCAAGGTCGGCGTCCCGCTTCGCCTGCTCAAGAACTTCCTGAAGGTCTCCGTATCGGAGTTGATATGACTGCCGGGCCTCTTCATCCAGCATCGGACCGGTGTCATCCGCCGCAACCGTTGAACCGGTCGTTACCGAATACAGATCCAGCGCATGCCAGTCCCGGCCGGGCTGGCGGATCAAGCGATCCAAATAGGCCAAGCCGTTGGAGTGGCGCAGCAGATGGGTGTCGGCGCCAAGCCCAACACGCCAAACCTCGCCCTGTCGGGCCAGTACGGCAACCGGCCTGGCGACGTCGAGGTCAACGACGCCAGCATCCAGACACGACGGCTCTGCCTCGAAGTTGCCAATGAGGGTGACCGAGCGTTCCATCCCTACCAGATCGGCAAGACGCGTAGCATCAGCCTGATGTTTATGGGCTTTAGCTTGATCTCCCAACAGGAGATAGCCAGCGGAGAGTGCAGCGTGGCTGCGGGCTGACCACGGTCGAGCATGCATGCGCTCGTGGATGGCCAGGCTTTGGTGAAGATGGTTGATGGCTTCCTCAGTACGACCCAGGCTCAACGAAAGGAGCCCCAGGTACCGGTCGAAAGCTCCAACCCAACCCGACGCCGTCGTCATGGCGATGGCGCACTGGCCCCGCAACGGCAGCAACGCCTCATAGATCTCGCCGCATCGAGGATGACGCACAGCAGCCGCCGCCTCACTGAGAAGAGCCATCGATAGGCCCCAAAGCACCGTTGGTTGATCAGACTGGAGAGTGTCCAACGCCTCATCAATCAGCTTGGTTGCGCCCTGCTCGTCACCCTCCATCACCTTGGATAGGGCAACCACCGAACGCAAGACAGGGTCGGCAACCATCGGGAGCAAGGCCTCATACTTCTTGATTGCCACCGACAGTTCCCCGCGATCCCACGCATACACGGTTCGAGCAAACTCAAGCGGTGGTGCCTCGATGTTGAGGTACTCAAGCTCTTGAATAGTGTCGTCAAGAACCACATCAGCGTCTTGGTAGCGACCCTCGATGGCCGCAACCGTTGCGGTGGCCAAGGCCCTTTGCACCCGGCCGGCGACGGAAACGGGTTCGCTGGCCAAGAGGCGATAGGCCCGCCCGTGATCAGATGAGGCAAGGGCGTCGGTAAGCGCCATTCGCTGAGCCCGGATCCGAAGCTCTCGATCCTCAAGCTGATTAGCGAACCGCAGAGCGGCCTCAGAGTCGACTCGTCGCTTGGCAAACTTGGCTGGATGAAAGCTGAGTGCTCGACGGCGGGCCAGGTGAGCTTCCCCCAACAGAGCCGGATCATCAGCCGCGGTGGCAGCCGAGACCGCTCGATCGGCTGCCGCCAAATCGCCCAGGCTGCCGCCCCTAATCTCACCAGCGGTGGCAAGCGCGGTGTAGAGCACCGCCTCGTCTTGTGGGTCTGCCTCGGCGTCCAACCAGCGGCTTGCAAATCCGGTCAGAAAGGCCGCGTCAAGGCTAGACGGATTCGGCTCCTCAAGCCAGCGAAGCCTGCCGTAGGAGCGCACCAGCTGCCGGCGCCGTTCCGGTGGGGCAGTTGCTGCGGACTGGGCCGCCTCCACTAGCCGATCGCCCGCTTCCTTCAACCGCCCCAGCGAGGCCAACGCCTCCGACTCTTCGATAAGCACCCCGGCCAAGGCATCGGAGTCGCCGGACTCTCGAATGAGATTGACCGCCATTGCGAAGTGCTGCGCGGCCTCGCCGATTGCTCCAGCCGAACGCTCGATCCGCGCCGCCTCGCAGGCTGCGTCGGCTGCCTCACGCCCATGATGGTTAACCGCGGCCCGAGACAGGTGATGGGCAATCACTTTTGGGCTGGCGCCCTCAGACCGCAGGATCTGAGCTGCCCTGGCGTGAAGAGCAAACCGATCACTGGAGTTGAGGTCGTCGTAGACCACTTGTCTGAGAAGGCTGTGACAAAACGAGGCCGTGCCCTGGCGAATCGAAACGACGTCGCCCGAGACCTGGGCGATCGTCGAGGTAACCGCGGCCCCTCCGGTGACGTGACGCAGAACATCAACCGATGCCGAGCCCAAGACAGCAAGGGCCCGCAACGCAGGCTTGGCCTGATCGGGAGCGCTTGCCACTTGTTGGCGCAGCAAGACGGCAACGTCTTGTGGAACCGGAGCATGCGGATCGGTTGCATTCTGTTCCAGAAGCCGACGGACGAACAGCGGGTTGCCATTCGTTCGTTTCACAAAATCGGCCGCTGTCTCATGGTCGATCTCATGACCGAGAGCAGCCCCCAAATTAACGATGTCTTCCTCAGATAAGCCACCGACGGTGATGCGGGCACACCGCAGCGAATCAAGGCTCTCGCAACCTGGCCGCGCGGAGGCCACAATGGCCACACCGGGGATCGGCGGCCTCCTGGACAGGTAGGAGAACAGGGCCACCGCAGTGGGGTCTGCTTCGTGCAGATCTTCTAGGACAAGAACGAAATGGTTGTGGCGTCCTCGGTCGGTCAACCAGACAGCAACCCGTCGAAACATCTCGGCCATGTCCGGAGGATCTGCTTGAACCTCCTGAACAGGAGAAATTACCGGCTGATCCGGGTCTAGTTCGCTTAGAGCTTCGAACCAGGGCCATAGCCCTGGCATGCCTTCCCACTCTCCTGCGACGCCCCATCCGACCTTAAGCCCGCTCTGGAGAGCCCGACTGCGAAACTCCTGCAACAGGGTTGTCTTTCCAATTCCAGCCGGACCGATAACAAGCGAGACCCTTTGCGTACTGGCCTGATGGCTGGCGCCAAAGAGAGCATCAAGGGCAGCCGACCTCCCAACGAAGGGGAACCACCCGCCCGGGCCGTTGCGCATCAAGTCACGCTAGTACGAGTTCTCTGTCCAAGCGAAAGAAATGGAACGATGTTCCGGGTGATGGAACGCCCCTAGAGATATGAGACTCCGCCGCACCGTGAGCCTGCTCGTGGCCTCGGCATTGGTGGCCACAGTTGGCCAATCAGCTCCGCCTGCATCTGCCCAGGGAGTGGGATTCACCGACGGCGCATGGGAAGGATCTCTGTACTACAGCGCCAAAGTGATCTTCGACGACGACGTTGCCGCGTTCTACAGGGGGTCCGGCTCGTTCAATCTATCCGTGCAGGGTGGAGGCGCTGATGGCATGTTCAACGTAAAATTCATTACGGTGGTAAAGCCAACCGACCTTCCGGACTCCCTGGCGTTTGCAAGCACCAAGGGGCAGGTGTCTGGCAATGCCTTGGTTCCCGAGCTGGTTGTTGGCGATGTGCAGACGACCAGTGAGAGTTCTGGGGTCAAGGCCGAGTTCACCTTCAGCGCCGCTGAGCTGGGAAGCCCACGAATCAAACTCGTTCCAACCGACGGTTCCTGCGGCTCGCTTGTCGGTTTCTGGAATCAGGGGTTCGCTTCCGGTCTAGCCGACCAGGGCGACTCAATCGTTGGCCCGAAGGGCTCGTGGTCCGCCCACAGGGCTGGCCCCGATTCGGAGCCACAGGATGAGCTACTGCTTGTGCAGCTACAGAACGACACCGACAACTTGGTTGATGATCTGCGGGCAGGCGAAGCGCTGGACTCCGATGTGCTGCACAGTGTCTTGTCTCGGGCGGAGGCAATGGCCGTTGGCGGCTTTCGGCGGTCCAACTGCGACTCTGGCGAGGACGACACCAGGTTCCGTTCGCGGGCCTACGCCATGATCCAGCAACTCCTTACCGAGGCCCAGGGCGCGGGCCTCAACAGTCTCACCGTCATCTCGTTGATAAATGCCGGCTACCGCAGCGGAGTGTTCGCCGATGACCCCGACCTGCAAACCTTCTACGAAGAGGCCTTCGATCAAGTGGTGGACGCCGCAATCGAGAGTGGCAACCGGTTCGAGTTGCTTCAAGTTCACTCCGCCGCCACTCAGCTTGGCAAGACGGAATTGGCTGACCAGATTGCCGAGATCTTGGAGCTGGTTGACTCATGAGTGCTGTGCGTCGCACCAGACTAGTGGCGGGGCTTGCCGCAATCACGATGCTTATGCTCGCCGCCTGCGGCGGCTCTGGCGGCTCAAGCGCGCCCGTCGACACAGAATCGTCGGCACCGCCAGCACCGGCTGCTCCAACAAGTGAAGGTTCGACTGACTCAGAGCTGACTCC
>QIKW01000057.1 GCA_003231975.1 Acidimicrobiia bacterium | reverse complement strand
CCAACATTCACCTCTTTGCCGCGGCCATCTCCTTCAGGCCAGAGGGCAATGGCAATTGGGCCGGCAATCGCAGCAAGCGCCAGCAATGCCGTTATCAGGCGATACGAGTTGGTACGAAGCCGGGTGCGTATCTCGCGGCCTGCTACTTCGGCAACCATCGATCTGTTCATGAGGCAACGATCTCGAGGAAGACCTCTTCCAGGCCCGGCGGCTCGTAAGTGATCGACGCGAAGCTCCCGACCGTGGCGGCCAAGGCAATCAGGGCAGCCGAATCGGTCTCGGCCGAAACCCGATAGCGCGACACCCCGTTTTCAGCCGAGAGCAGAGTGCCAGCGGGTGGCGCCCACTCTGGTGACTTCCCGCCCTCCCATTCCACCTGTAAGAAACGGTGCGGGGAACTACGTCGAAGCCCAGAGGCCGAACCGGTGGCGCGAGTCTTGCCGTCGGCAACAATTGTCAGCTGATCTGCGATGTCTTGAACCAAATCCAGCTGATGGCTGGAAAACACCACGCTGACCCCGGAAGCAACTTGCTCTCTCATCACTTCGCTGAGCATCGCAACCGCAACCGGGTCAAGCCCGGCAAACGGCTCATCAAGCACCAGCAGAGTTGGCTCGTGAACTAAGGCAACGGCCAACTGCACCCTTTGCTGGTTGCCAGTTGACAACTCTTGGATCAGGTCGTCCCGACGTTGATCCAGGCCAACCCGCTCGGCCCAATGACTGGCCCGGCTGGATGCAGTGGCGGCATCAAGGCCTGCCAACCGGCCGATGTATGCAATGTGTTCGTGAACCCGCATTCTTGGATACAAGCCGCGGTCTTGAGGCATGTATCCAATCTGGCGCCGATCCTGAACGCCAATGGCAGCGCCGTTCCAAGTGATCGAGCCACTATCTAACGACACCAGCCCCAGGATCGAACGCATCGCAGTTGTTTTGCCTGCCCCGTTCGAACCCAAGAATCCGACCAGACTCCCCTGGGGAACAACGAGATCAAGCCCATCCAGGGCGGTGACCGACCCAAACCGCTTCTTAAGTCCCTGAGCGCTGAGCCCCTGCGCGCTCGCCGTGCTCACGATCGTGCTGTGCCAGGCAGCTTGTACAGCACGTGATGCTGACTCCTTGGCGCTTGCATTGCTCGAATGCTAACTAGCCAGCCCGTCTTTGGGGACCGGGCCGCCGGGCATATTTTGTTGTCAAGTGGCTGTGGTGTTGCTAGCTGCGGTATTGCCTCGCTTTGTGCGGGGGTGCCGTATTCGCGTGCTGGTGTTGCTGTTGTTTGCTTGTTGGGCGCGGCTGGCTGGGCTGGGTGTTCGGGCTGGTCGGGTTTTTGGTGCCTGGTTTGGTGCCCGGGTTTTTGGTGCCTGGTTTCGGAACCCCGGAGCGCGGTGAACCAGGGCCTGTGAGACCGTGCTGTAGTTCTGCGACAGATCCGCGAACTAATCGCTGACCTCCTCGGGCTTTGAGGTCGACCGTTTGCTAAACACCTCGGCCGCAAAGTCAGCGTGAGCGCCGACGGTTTGACCTATGACACTGGCCCCTCATCGCAGCCGAGCGCGATGTCGCCGACGCCGCCAACCATCGGATCACGATCACGACATCTGACCTGCGCACCCTGGAACGTTGTACAGCGGCTCCTCAAGAGTCTCGGCGTACCCCACCAAAATCTGTTCCACCAGCGCCGGAAGGCCTACTTGCGCCAGGCCAGTTCCCGGGTGGCGGCGCCAACCAGGGTCCGAACTCGCGATCAGCTAGTGCCTTGTTCGACGGGCAACCAACGCTGAAAGGGATCGAAGCCACGTAGTGCGGCCGCGTCGCGGAGTGCGGTGCCAAGGATGCCTACAGACGTGAGCATCACCGCCGCACGCAGCCACAGTGGCGCGTCGTGTGGGGTGAGCGCGGTCGGCTCAGTGAGCCAGCTCAGGAGTTGTGGGAGGAGGAGGGCCAACATCGCCCCGTACGAAATAGCCATCAAGGTGTGCAGGATTCGCTCACCCGGAGCGATCCCGCCAATTGCGGGCCGGTCTCTGTCCTCAACAACGAAGTCCGCAAGCGTGGCCACGATCTCGACTACCAGCCCGGTTGCAAGGAACGCTGCGAACACTCCAGTTGGCTCCCCGAACCCGAGTACCGCATACAAGCCGACGTACACCGCATCACGAACAACGTGGAGACGCAGTTCGGTGCGGGTGTGGTCAAGGCGTGAGACTAACCTGGCTCGATATTCGTGATACCAGAGGGTGTCCCAAGCACCCCAAACAGCGCTCACCAGGAACAGTGACAGAACAGCGGTCATCGGGTCCATCGCTACTCTTCTTTCAGGTTGAGGTGAGCTTCGTACTGAAGCCTTCCAAGCCTGAACGGCAGACTCACCTCGACTACGGTCAGGGCGGTGTGAGCCGACTCCTGAACACTCGCGCTTATGTCAGGTCGCAGGATCGAAGGCACCCGAAGCCAGCCCCGGCCAATCCCGACGAGCTTCAATTCACCGCCATCCGGACTGTCGCTCCGTTCAAACAACAGATCAACAAGAAAAACGCGCTCGCGGAGATGATTGCCTTCCTGAGCAACGTAGCTTGTGCGTGTTCGATGAGCGAAGCTGCGCTGCCATATCTCGCCATCTGGAGTCGTTTGGATCGCCATGGCTGCACATGCGGTACCGCGTGGCAGGCCAGCCGCTACTCGAAGTACGTGACCCAACGGTCCACCGCACGAATTCGAAACGGTGCCTACCCCGGTCCGAACCCACTGCGGCGACGAGCGCGGATGTTGTTCGATCGCCGACACTGCGCGATTGGGAACGGGGCTAATGCGGTTCAGGAACTGCAGCCTGACATCGACGGTGTTGAGATCGTCCCACACCAACTGGAGCATCGGGTCGAGTTGACGTAGTCGGGGAAGCGGAACCTTCGGGTACATGTGATGCTCGAGGTGGCGGTCGTGGCTGAACAGAAACAGCCGTGCGAACCTGCTAATCACTCGTACGTAGGGTGTAGCCACCTCTCGGCCGAAGTTGGTCTGTGGGCCCTTTCCCGCGAGCGCGGCGAAACTGAACGAAGCGACGTGAAGCAAGCTGAGATAGATCCACAGATCAGGCCACCAGAACAACAACGCAAGGCTGGACAAATGTAGGACTGCGTGAACAGTCATCTCAACCACAACCCGTTTGGGTCGTGGAGAATGTTTCAGCCCCCAGAGAGCCAAGCGGTAGCGAAACCGAATAGATGCAAGGGGCAATCCAAGCCATCCCACGTTCTCGATGAATCCCTCTGGGTCCGCCAGCTTCGGATCTCCGCGATGATGGGCCAGGTGAGTGACCTGGAGGGCGTGACCACTCTCAACGACGAGCATTCCTAGGGCACTAAGCCAGAACCTCCGCCAGCGCGGAGAAAGCCCCATTCCGGAATGAATCAGATGGTGAATCGCCGTTAGGCCACCTCCGTAAACAACCCAAGTCGAGACGATCGCAACGGGCCACCATCCCTGCGCCGCAGAGAAGAAAAACAGGATCGCAGCAAGTATCGGCCGCACGATGAGTACGACAGTCAATGGCCGAAGATGATCGAAAATTCCGGGAGCCACAGCACTCAAGCGCGGTACGACAATCTTGTCGATTGCGCGATTGCTCCGACGGGCCCAGTCGGGCATAGGCGGCTGCTTCTCCGTTTCCTGTCTATCGCTTAGGTACACTCGTCACGGATCGACCCACTGGTGCGAGTACTTGAGTCTTCGCTGACTCCTGAACCACACGCGCAGGTCAAGAGGTTCCAGCTGATGAGGTTGGTTGGCAGAGGGTTTCAGTCAAGAACCCAGCGCTTTCCATGGGCCGACCGTTCGCTCCCAAGTGAAGGCTGAGGTTGGTTATTGACTCAACTTTAATGGTTCGTTCAGGATATGTTGCGACAATGCCCGAGTCAAAGCCCGCTGGCCACTCTCAAGCCGTTCCCGTTCCCGTTCCCGACTACGACCTCGCCGATGAAGTCCTGCTTAGCAGCGACCCGATCAAGCACAAGGCCATCGCCAACCCGCTGCGGCACGACATTCTTGATCTTGTGTTGGATCGTGCTGCCAGCATCGGAGAGCTCGCGGGCGCGCTTGGCAAACCTCGCAGCACCGTTGCCTACCACACCGACATCCTCCTCGACGCGGGGCTGCTGAAGGTGGTGCGGACCCGCAAGGTTCGAGCTATCGAAGAACGTTTCTATGGCCGCACCGGCCGCACGATCGTGTGGGATGCGCCATCGCCCAGTATGAGCCAGATTCGGTCTCCGGGGTTCCTCCAGACCGCTGTTTCTGAGCTCAGAGACGTAGGCGAAGGCGAGTACATCTCATCCACTCTGCGCCATGCCCGCATCCCGGCAAGCCGGGCCAGGGATTTCTTCGCTGCTGTCGACCGTCTAGCGGTTGAATACACCAACCTCGATCGGGGCGGGGAAACGGTTTACGGGTTCGTTGCTGCCATCTACCCAACCGACCGGCCGCACCTGCCAGACGCCCAACTGTGAAGCGCCGGGGCGCCCAATTGGGGTCGGCGTACCGCAAGCTCCTAGCGGCTTCAACCATTTCGAATTTGGGCGACGGCATCGGAACGCTTGCCTACCCATGGCTGGCCTCGGCCGTTACTCGCAATCCCCTACTCATTGCCCT
>QIKW01000259.1 GCA_003231975.1 Acidimicrobiia bacterium | reverse complement strand
GAGATCGACAGTTACCATGCGGCGATCCGGGTGAGGTTTCGTGGATGCCGAAGCCAGCTGCATCGGAGGTACCGTATATGAATCCCTCCGGCATCAGTTCTCCTGTTTCCAGAGGACGCGACGGGTTCCTAGGTGTAGCCAATGTTGACCGAATTGCTGCTAGCCAAGCAGTTTTTCGGCTGCGCCGGTGATGGTTGATGTTGGGGCAGCCCGGTCGGCCCAGGGGTCTATGCCTGCGGAAAGGCGCTCCGCCATATTGCGCATCGTCAGTTGACGGGGCCGAAACTCGGGGTCGAGGGCCTCTTCCCAACTGATCGGCGCGGCCGCTCCTGCTTCTGGCACAGCTCTCAACGAATAAGCGGCGGCGGCATGTGATGCGTGCCCGTTGCGCAACACGTCAATCAGCAACTTGCCCTGGCGTTCCTTCTTTGAGAACTCAAGGCTGAAATCGTTTGGCGCCTCCTCAACCAGCTCCCACGCCAAACGACTGGCAAAGGCACGAGACATGTCGTATCCAACAACACCGGGCTGATCGCTGATGTCAATATGAATGTGAAGCCCCTTCGAACCGGTCGACTTGACCCGCGGCGCCAGACCGAGGTCGTCCAGCCGATCCTTCAGCAGCAGCGCGGCCTGTTGCACCCGTGCGAAGTCGTCGCCGGTTGGGTCCAGGTCCCAGATTATCTCGATGGGATGAGCCGGATCGGCCGCATCGCTCAGCAGCACGTGCATCACCAGCGCGGCCTGGTTGGCCAGGTAGCGCAGCCCGGCTTCATCATGCACGACCGAATAGCTGATGGAGTCACCACTATTTGAGTCAACCCTTACCCGAGAGATGTAGTCCGGCACATGATCCGGCGTGTTCTTCTGGTAGAAGCCCTTGGCTTTCACACCGTTCGGGAACCGCTCAAGAACCAGCGGACGATCGGCAATCTCAGCCAACATGAGCGGCGCCACCAAGTCGTAGTAGGAAACCACCTCGCCCTTGGTGCCCTCGATCGCCGGATAGTAAATCTTGTCCAGGTTGGACAGCTTCACTTCGGGCAACTGCCGTTCTCGCCGCACCTCGGTGGCTTCCTTGTCTGGCCTCAGGCCGAGGTATCGGGGATGTCGAACCTTGCCACTTGATGACCACTCGCCGAACCCAACTTCACAAACCAGTTCGGGCGTCACCCAATTAACAGCACCGAGGCCAGGAGGGACCGAGGCGAACGGGCAAACGTCGGTGCGTAATTTCGCCAAGCGTTTCGCCAAGCTCTTCAACGTTGCATCGTCAAAGCCGGTGCCAACCCTTCCGGTGTAGACCAACCGGCGCCCTTCATTCATGCCAAGAACCAGAGCGCCGAATCCGACGCGGCTGCCCTTTGGTTCGGTGTATCCGGCGATGACCATGTCGTCTCTGCGGAGGCATTTGAGCTTGTACCAGTTCCTGCTGCGCCCGGCCCTGTAGCCACTGCTGGTTCGCTTGGCGATGAGACCTTCACCCCCGGCTGCGCACTCTTTGGCCAGCAGCTCGGCGGCATCGCCTTCAAGCAATTCGCTCAGTTCCAAGGCGCCGCCGAATTCAAAAGCGTCGCCCAGCAGGCCTCGCCTACGGTCAAGAGTGATTGGGGTCAGATCCACACCGTCCAGGCTCAGGATGTCGAAGGCCACGTAGGTGGCCGCCAGCTCTTCTTCAACCCCGGCTCTGGCGGCTGCGATGCCCCCGCGCTGCTGGAGCAGTTCAAACCGAGCTTGGCCAGAGGCGTCTCGGACCACAACTTCGCCGTCGATCTCGAAGTCTTGATATGGCTGATCATTGAGAGCCCGGACCACTTCGGGGTAGGCCGACGTGCAGTCGATCCCGTTCCTGGTCCACAGCCTTACCTGGCCGTCTTCCCCTGCTGCGACCACGCGGTAACCGTCTTGCTTGACCTCGAAGAGCCACTGGCCTGCCTCTCTGGCCAGCAACCCATCGACCAGGCCCTCATCGCCTGCCGTAGCCAGCATCACCCTCTGTTTTTTGGCGATCACGCCGACTTACGGGTGGCCGCCTTCTTGGCCTTAGGCCGCTTTGAAGCCGTGGCCTTTGTTGCCTTGGCTTTTGACTTGGCCTTCGGTTTGGCCTTCGCCTTCTTAGCGGCCTTGGGTGTGGCGGTTGGATGGCGCTCTCTGGCCGCCTTGGCCGCCTTTACGCTGGCTTCGAGGGCCGCCGCAAGGTCTATCACGTTGCTCTCTTCTGGCTCAACGTCTACTACGGCGACGAGTTCTTCACCTGCCGCCTTGCGTTCGATCAGATCAAGCACGCTCTGGCGGTAGTCGTCTTCGTGTTTGGACGGATCGAACTCTTCGCTTAGCGACTCGATTAGTTGCTCAGCCATTGCCAGTTCGGCCGGCTTTACAACTACGTCTTCCAGGTGTTCGAAAGCTTCGATCTCGTCGAAGTCAACCACCTCGTCTCCGTACACCATGGTGGATATCAGCAGCTTGCCGTCTGCGGCCCGGACCGCCGCCAGGTACTGCTTGGTTCGCATTACAAAGGTGGCAATTGCCACCATTCCCGATGCTTCCATTGCTTGGGTCAGAACGGCGTATGCCTTTGCCGAAAGCTCATCTGGCGCAATCACGTAGGCATTGTCGAAGAAAACAGGGTCTATCTCAGCCAGCGAGACGAACTCTTGGATGTCTATCGTCCGGCTCTTCTTTGGGTCAAGGGCAGACAGATCTTCTTCGCTGATGATCACGTAATTGCCCTTCGTGATCTCATAGCCCTTGACGATGTTTTCGTATGGCACTTCTTCGCCGGTTTCGGCCGAAACCCGCTTTTGCTTGATTCTGGAACCGCTCTGTGAATCGAGCTGGTTGAAAGAAATACCCTTCTTTCTGACAGCAGGAAACAGTCGGACCGGGATTGTGATCAATCCGAAGCTGATAGCACCGCTCCATATGGGTCGGGGCACAGTAAGGGCTCCTTCAGGTGAGGGACCTCCGCCCGGCTGACCCACTATTGAGACAGCCTCAGGCCATTATGTCAAGGTTTGGCCCAAATAGGGGTGCCGATTGGAAGGGTCAAAGGTGCGGCAACAACCGGCCCGGCTCGCCGCAGCTGGCAAGGCGGCATACTAATCGAGGCAGAGCGTTGGTGGGCTGAATCCGTCGGCGCTCTTGGCTCTCACCCGGTACTCCACAGAGCCAGATCGAGGGGTGTCGCCGAAGGCCGACGCGCTGGTGCCAACACTGCCTCTCCACCACCACCGGCCACCATTCACCCGGCGCTCAATCACCATCGCCGTAGCGGTCGGTGGCCAGTCCCAGCCGATCTGATATGCGTTGCCGCCCGTCGAAATCGAACAGTTAGCGGGGGCAGCCGGGGGCTGGCGGACTGGTGAGGCTTCAGTGGTGACCTCCAGCGGCTCGGACCAATCTGAAACTGGCCCAGAGTCATCAACGAACCGAAGCCGGTAAGTGTGGGCGGTGCCCGGAAGTAGCCCCGTGTCGACAAACCATCCGTGGCCGTCGGCCCCAATTGTGGTGCCATCGCGCTCTATCTCAACCGCTGTGCCTGGGGCCCAGCGAAGTACCACCTTGGTCCGCTCAATCCGTGTGACCTCAGGCGTGGGTGGAGTTGCTAGGGCATCGGACCCACAGGCTACGCCAGCTGTTTCTTGGGAGCCGTAGCGGGCGTGGACCGTGTAGGTCAATGAGCCGGCGCGGTCAGAATCAACGAAGACCGTTTCGCCAGCCTCAGCTCGTCCTCGCCAGTAAGACGCCGAGCCCTCAACACTTCGCCTGATCAAGTATCCAGTGGCATCAACCGCGTCCCAGCGGACTGTGACCTGGTTGCCGTCACGATCAATCGAACAGGAAGGCACCTCTGGCGCGTGCGAACCCACGTCATACATGTAGACAGCACCCACTCCGTAGGCGGTGAATCCATCGAGTTGGGCACTAGCCCCAGGGGCCCCAACAGCGAGCCTTCCGTCCGGCGATAGGCGCACGAAACCACCAAACCGATCCGTGCGATTGACCCTAAGACCAGCGATGACTGTCCCGAGTGCAGGCTCCTGGGCGGTGAGATCGTAGAGGACTACCGAGCCGTCGCTCTGGCTTCTGTTTTCACGTTTACCCAGGGCCCCGACTGCTAGGCGCTTGCCGTCGCTGGAGATACTGACCGGTGCGCCGAAGTTTCCGTCTAGGCTCAGTTCTGACGGTTTTCTGATTTGAATGACGGCGTAATCTCCGTCCTGGGGGCTGTAGACGGTGACGACCCCTCGGGATCCGAATCCGTTCTGCCCTATCACGATGGTGCCATTGTCGGCTATGTCGATCGATGAGATCCTGTCTTTTGGAAAGAGGTCGGGAGCGGGAGGAGGAACAATCGAGGTTTCGGTGTAATTGCCGTTGCCGTCTGGCCGTAGTACGTACAGGACATGTTTTAAGCTCAAACTTCGAGTCGCCCCGATGGTAACGATGGTGCCATTGGAGTTGGAAGCCAGTAGCCAACCGAACAACTCCCCGTTTGGGGTGTCGGCAGCAACTATCTTCAACATCTCGCTATTGTCGTTCTTGCTCGGGTCGAAAATGTAGATTGCGCCCGCGTTGGCCCCAGGCGCCCCAACAGCGATCTTGCCGTCCGGGAGTACGGCAAGAGAAGACCCGATCCGGGCCAACCTCATCTTGGGAGAACAA
>QIKW01000021.1 GCA_003231975.1 Acidimicrobiia bacterium | reverse complement strand
CCCACTCGCGGTAGTTGTTGCCCACGCCGAACCGAGCGAGCTTTCGCTCTCTGCGAGGTCTGTGGCGATTGCATCGAGGGCGGCTTGGCTCACCTCGGAGTAATCAACCTGAATATAGGTGATTCCTGTGGTCGGGTCAGAGGTGGCAGATTGCTCTCTCGACAGGATCTGGCCGTCAACCGCTACCCGCTCAATGAGTTGGACCGTGGCGGCAGTTGGCTGGTCAAGCGCTTCAAGGGCGGCCAGAACGTCTGCCATCGTTAGATCCGGCTGATCCGACACGGTCTGAAGAGCTGGCGTCGAGCCACCCGTTTTCTGTCCAGAACCTCCGACGGGCTCGTTGCTTTGGATCGTTGCGATGGGCTGACCGGCTTCGACCGTCTCAATCTGAGAGCATCCGCCGATCAGCAGCAACCCACTGAGGGCCAGGAAAACTTGGCTTGTTCTTCTTGCCCGCGCACCATTCATGGCTCTTCATCGGAGCGATCGAGCCTCGCATTGAGTTAGGCAGGATTCGGTCTAAGCGATTTTCCCAAACCCTGGTGATGGTTGGATAGCAGGAACCATGACTGCCTCGATTAGGTTCGGGCCTGGTTCGACCGCGGCCCTGGCCAAAGCAGCCTCCAGTTCCTCGCCGCTCTGAACAGACACCGCTGGCACGCCAAAGCCTGCCGCCACTTGGGTGAAGTCAACGTGGGGACCAGACAGGTCGGTTAGCGAGCTACCGGTGTCACTGAGCTCGATTCCGGCTGCCTGAAGCTCGATGTCCAGGATCTGGTAGCGGCGGTTGGCGCAGATCACCACCGTGATGTCCAGCGATTCGCGGGCCATTGTCCAGAGTGCTTGGATGGTGTAGAGCGCTGAACCGTCGGCCTGGAGCGAGAGAACTTGGCGGTCTGGGCAGGCAACCGCAGCGCC
Source organism: Acidimicrobiia bacterium (assembly GCA_003231975.1). Classification (GTDB taxonomy): domain Bacteria; phylum Actinomycetota; class Acidimicrobiia; order Acidimicrobiales; family SZUA-35; genus SZUA-35. The sequence continues at coordinate 3,763 of QIKW01000021.1, read as the reverse complement.
CACCGCAGCAGGCAACCCACCGCCGATGGCTCCGCCGGTGACCGAAAGAAGCGTGTGTGGGGCGGCATGAGCGGCAAGGGCCCGATAGCCGCCCCCAGAGGTGATTGATTCGCTAACCACCACCGCACCTTCTGGGATCCCGCGGGCGAAGGCTTGCCCAAGGTTCCTGGGGTCAAGCGGGCCGCGGTCAAGCTGGCTGAGGTCGCCTGCCGGTCGCTCGGTCGACCCTCCCTCCAAAACCCCGAGTTCGGCGCCCAGCGCCTCGAGGGCCAGCTCCAAACTTTGGTTCTGGTCGCTCAGCACGTAACGCTGTGCAGCCGCTGGCAAGGGGTGCGAGGGCGTGTCGGGGTAGCCGAAGAAGGTGACAGGTTCCTCTGCCCCAGCCATGACGGCGTGGCGCACATCGGCAAGGGCGGCGAACAGGGGCTGAGGGAAGTAGGGCAGCTCTGAAACGATTGGGAGATGTTGGCCCATTTCGAGTCTGGCGGCCCTCGTTGTGAATATCTCACAGCCCGTGGCGGCCCTGATTCCGTCGGCCAAGCGGAGGGAGCCCGCGCTGATCAAGGGGCCGCCAAGCATCAGAGCAGCGCCTTCCTTGCTCTGTGCCGCTTCTCTCAGTGCGGCAGCTGCTTCAGAAACCGCCTTGGGATTGGGGCCAGTGTCGGCCGCCTGAGGAAGGGCCGCGCCGGGGGAACGGTCGGTTTCGCCCCAGGCGTGATCCGCCGGTATGACGATGTTTGCAATTCGCTGCGGGCCATCCACTGCGGCCTTGACCGCCTCGGCCATTATGCGCCCGGTGTCGGACGCTCCGCCTGACCGCAGCGTCGCCCCGGTCCATCCGGTAAGTAAGTCAACATCGGAGGTAAGGGGAGCGTCTGCCTCGAGATGCCACGACGCCTGGTCTCCAATTAGGTTGATCATCGGAGTGTGGTGCCTGCGGGCGTTGTGGAGGTTGGCCAGGGCGTTCGCGTAGCCGGGGCCAAGATGAAAGAGACCAAGCGCCGGCCGTCCGGCCATCCGGGCAAAGCCATCTGCGGCTCCAGAGCAAACTCCCTCGAAGGCGCACAGAACGTTGCGCATGTTCTCGGCCCGGTCCAGGGCCTGAACCAGATGCAGCTCGGTGGTTCCCGGATTGGCGAAGCAGTGGTCTACTCCGTTCAACACCGCGGTTTGGACGAGGAGATCAGCACCAGTGAGGCTCATCGCCCCAGTCTGGCCCATCTTGGCTCGAACCTACAGAACGTTGCCCTTTGGCCGATTTCACCACAGTCGGTTGCTACCGTTCAGCCACCGTCTGAGTAGCAGGACTCCCAACCCGAAGCGAGCGCACAAAATGCCTGAAGTCTGGCCAGGAACGGCCTACCCCCTCGGAGCAACCTGGGACGGATCGGGCACGTCGTTCGCGGTCTTCTCCCAACACGCCCAGCGGATCGAGCTGTGCCTGTTCGACGACGACGACACAGAAACCAGGTTTGACCTTCCAGAGTCCACCGCCTTTGTGCACCATGGATACGTGCCAGGTTTGGGCCCCGGGCAACGCTACGGGTTTCGGGCCCACGGCCCGTGGGACCCGCAGCGGGGCCATCGCTTCAATCCGGCCAAGCTGCTGCTTGACCCGTACGCAAGAGCTATCGAAGGCGAAGTCACCTTCAATCGTGCGGTGTATGACCATCAGGCCGACTACCGAGACCACCCAGACTCAACCGACTCGGCTCCGTTTGTGCCCCGGTCTGTGATTGTCAGCCCCTACTTTGATTGGGGCACCGACCGCCGCCCCAAGCGGCCCCGCAGAGACACCGTCCTCTACGAAGCGCACGTAAAGGGCCTAACCGCAACCCATCCCGGGGTCCCTGATGAGATTCGTGGCACCTACGCCGGCATGGCTCACCCGCTCGTGATCCAGCACCTGGTGGACCTTGGGGTTACCGCTATCGAGTTGATGCCGGTGCATCAGTTCCTGGAAGAGCAGTTCCTGGTTGACCGCGGACTCAGCAACTACTGGGGTTATGCCAGCATCGGCTATTTCGCCCCGCACAACAAATACTCGGCTTGGGGCCAGGCGGGCCAGCAGGTGCAAGAGTTCAAACACATGGTGCGGGCCCTTCACCAGGGCGGCATCGAAGTGATTCTCGACGTTGTCTACAACCACACCTGTGAGGGCAACGCCCTTGGCCCAACGTTCTGCCACAAAGGCCTCGACAACGCCAGCTACTACCGTCTGTCTCCAGAAAACGGCCGCAACTACATTGACTACACGGGCACCGGCAATACCCTCAGCGTGGCCCAGCCATACGTGCTTCAGATGATCATGGACTCACTCCGTTACTGGGTTGAGGAGATGCATGTAGACGGCTTCCGGTTCGACCTGGCTTCGGTGCTTGCTCGTGAGGAACACTATGTCGACCAGTTCGCAGCCTTCTTTGACATCATCCACCAAGACCCAACTATGCGACAAGTGAAGCTGATTGCCGAACCGTGGGATGTTGGCGAAGGTGGCTATCAGGTTGGTCGCTTCCCGCCCTTGTGGTCTGAATGGAACGGCCGTTACCGAGACACGATTCGTGACTTTTGGAGGGGTGAGCCGGGCTCGCTTGGCGATTTCGCGTCGGGCTTCACCGGCAGCTCCGACCTCTACGAAAAGACGGGAAGGAGACCTTCGGCGAGTATCAACTTTGTTACAGCGCACGACGGATTCACCCTTACCGACTTGGTGTCCTACAACCAGCGTCACAACGAGGCCAACGGCGAGAACAACGCAGACGGCGAACGACACAACCGCTCTTGGAACTCAGGCGAAGAGGGCCCTACCGACAACGAAGAGGTTTCTCAGGTCCGCCGCAGGCGCCAACGGGCGCTGCTTTGCACCCTCATTCTGTCTCAAGGCGTGCCAATGCTGTTGTCTGGCGACGAGCTTGGGCGCACCCAGGCAGGCAACAACAATGGTTACTGCCAAGACAACGAGCTTTCCTGGATCGACTGGGAAAGTGTCGACCAGGATCTCCTGGCCTTCACCAAGCGGCTGATCAAGCTGCGAACCGAGCATCCGGTGTTCCGGCGCCGCCGCTTCTTCGAGGGCGAATCCATAATGGAGGGAGACCTGGCCGACATCTGCTGGTTCACCCCAAAGGGCGAAACAATGACCCTGGCCAACTGGGAGCAGCCATCGGGGCGCACCCTCGCGGTGTTCCTGAACGGAGACGAGCTGCCAACTCTTGGAGCCCGGGGAGAGCGCATCACCGATACCAGCTTTTTTGTGCTCTTCAACGCTCACCACGAGCCGCAACGATTCTCGGTCCCACCCGAACTGGGCCACCGCCTCTGGCGGGTAGAGGTTGATTCGGCTTCGCCAAAGGACCCAGACAGGCCGGTTGTTGGCGGCGTCACCGTTCCGTCATGGTCGGTGATTGTGCTTCGCGAAAATGGCTCTTCGTGAGCCCAAGTGTGCTGTTTGCAACAGCCGAGCTGGCGCCATTGGCGCGGGTTGGCGGGCTGGCCGAGGCAACCGCTGGTTTGGTCCGGGCCCTCAAGGCTCTAGGCGTTGCTGTCACCCCGGTGTTGCCCGACTACGGCAACGTCAAGCTCTCATCCGAAGAAACCTGGGAACTCCCGGTTCCGAAATGGCTAGCCCCCGCCCGGGCCAGGCGAGGGATCGCTCAAGCGGTTGGCGAGGTCATCCTTGTTGATTTTCCCGGCATGGCCCGCCCCCACCCCTACGTAGATTCAGCAACGGGCCAGGCCTGGCCAGACAACGACCACCGTTTCA
>QIKW01000185.1 GCA_003231975.1 Acidimicrobiia bacterium | reverse complement strand
CGGCTGCCCCAACCACGGCTGCCCCAACCACGGCTGTCTTAGTCAATCCAGGGATAACCATCGGAACTTTTGGCCCAACCTTCACAGTTGTCACTCTTGTGCCAACCTTCGGCCTCAGCCCCTAACAGTCGGGCTCGCTCAGGGTTGCCGCTGTGAAGCTCACCCCGGGGCTGTCAGCCGGTTCTTGGTAGGTCCCACCCTCTGTCCCAACGCTGATCAACCTGTTGGCGTTGATTGGTGAGTCGGTACTTGAAAGCAGCCACAGGCTCCCGCTGGCCGCTTGGGCCGCCCGGCCTGCCTCGTCTACTTCGACCTGGCTCAGCCTGGAGTGATCGATAACAACTAGTCCCCCGTCTGGGCGAACACTCGGGCTCTCTGAGGCTCGTAGCTCGTTTGGCAGGCCGAAAAGGGTCAGCGGTTCTTGGGGGTGCAGGGTTTGGAACTCAAAGCACATCGATCGGACCAGGTCGAGTCCGGCTGAATCGGCTGAAACCAGAACAGTGACCCCATGCAGCAACGGCACCGACAGCGGAACGAGTGGGTCAAGGGCGGCCCGTCCAAGCAAAGCTTCTGCCTCGGCTTGGGTAGAGCGGGACAAACCGGTAGGCAAGTTGAGGTTCAGCAGCGACGGGAGATCGGCATAGCCAATCACCACAGAACCATATGTCGCGTCTGTGGGGATGCGTTCAACGATTCGGCCCGGCAGGCAGGCCTGCCAATACTTCAGCAGCGCCCCACTTGGTTGTTGGTATCGGCGAGCTCTTGAGATCCGAACCGTAAGGTTTCGCAGCGGCCCAACTCGGCTCGAAAGTTCGCCAAGCCATTGTTCCTCGGAGCCGCGCCTGCGCAACCGGCGGAGGCGACCAGAAGAAGGAGCCTCCGGCAGCGCACCAGACTGAGACAAGGCGGCAACCGAGTCGAGTCGAGCCCCGGGGCCATCGATCAACACCAGAGTGTTTGCGATGTCCAGAATCGTGCCTTGTTCAAGTGTCAGATCTTGTTCGGTGAGGGGCACGCCTTCCACCAGGGTGCCGTTCGTCGAACGAAGGTCGCTGGCCGTGACCGATGAGCCGCGTCGAGTGACAGCCACGTGGCGACGCGAGGTTCGCGGGTTTCCCAGGCCAACGATGTCTTCTCGATCATCCCTGCCCAAAATGGTTGTGCCCTCCGGCAGCTCTATCAGCCGCCCAGCCCGTTCGCCGCTCAGCACAATGATGTGTTGTCTGGTGAGCTCATTGGTCAGCGAGGCAATGTCGACCTGGATGGTCGGATCGGGAACCATTTGCGGTTCGACGGTTGCAACTTCTGGTTCGTCGCGCCTGCGGTCAAGCACCGAGAGCGCCGCCCCCATGGCCACTGACTGTTTCGGATGGCTGTCAACCACCACCAACAGCCCAAGACCCTCGGTCAGGCGCTGCGTCACTAGTGGCACTCTGGAAGACCCGCCAACCAACAGCACCGAGTAGAGCTGCTTGGGTGTTAGCCCGGCGCTCTCGATTGCCTCGGCGGTTACCGCAACAGTTTCGTCAAGGACCCCCCAAATGGCTCGTTCGAATTCCGAACGTTGGATCAGTACCTCTGTCACCACTCCGGGCAGGAGTACGGGGATCACAACACTTGTGTCGTATGAGAGGCCGATCTTGGCCCTGACGCACTCTTCCCTCAGACGCGCCGCCGCCCTGATGGCGACTGGGTCTTCGTGGTCAATCTCGTTGATCTGGTCTCCGATGGCCGAGATCACGTGCTGGAAGACAACCTCGTCAAGGTCGACTCCTCCCACCCGGTCAAGGCCCCTGGCTTGGCCACGGAGGTGATAGCCGTCGGTGTCTCGCTCTAGCACGGCCACGTCAAACGTGCCGCCGCCGAGGTCATAGACGGCAATGCAACCGCCGTCTGGCACTCGATTGCGGTCGTGGTAGTGAACCGCGGCGGCCGCGGGCTCGCTCAGAAGTGAAACACCGGCCAGGCCAACAGACTCCGCGCCCTGGCGCAGCAGGTCGAGCTTGAATTCTCCCCAGGTAGCGGGGTGAGTTAGGACGACCTGGCTTGGAGGGCTGCCTTCCAGTTCGGTAACTCGATTAACCACCCAGCCAAGAAGGCGAGTGGTCAGGGCGTCGGCGGTCACTTGCTGGTCGCCGAAGATCAGCGGTGTTGGATCACCAAAACGTCGCTTGAACTCCTTGGCAACGTTCCATGGTGCCGTGGCTGTTACCGCAAGCGCCTCCTCACCAACAACCAGCCCGCCACTGGCTGCGGCAATCACCGATGGAACCGCAACACGGTCGTGGGCCAACCCCGCCATCCGAAGGCCGTCTGCATCGGCCACGCAGGCGGCGGTGTACGTGGTTCCGAGATCGATTCCCAGCGAGTAGGTCACGGTTGAATAGTAGGGGTCAGCTGAAGGTGGGGAAAGACACGGTTGGATCTCGGTCCAGTTGTTCAACCAGCGCGACTTCCCAAGTGAGGTAGTCCCTCATGTGTTGTTTCGCCACAGCTGCGCTGTGGTCATAGGGCTTGTACCACACGTCGTTGGCCTCCGTAGTTGGTGCGGTGAACCCCGGTTCCAGTTGGTGGCCAGCATGGCGCCAAGCCCGGGTTCCGCCTGCCAAGGCGAGCACGCGAACGTTTGGCCAATGCACTTTGGCGTCGGCAACGGCCAGCTTGGCCAAGCGCCCGTCGGACGAGGTGAGAATCAGGGTTTCGATCGGGTCCATCGCTGCTTTGGCCTGGTCCAGACGGCTGCGAACTCCCCAGAATGCCCCGGGGATGTGGCCCTTTCGACGGTACTTGATGCTGGTTCCGAGGTCTAGAACGGCCAGCCTGGGCTGTTCGTCAGCCAACCTTTCGGCCAGCTCGGAAACCGAGATTGTTGGGCTAGTTGTTTGGCTAGCCGCGGGCTGTTTGCGGGGCGCCAAGCCTTGTTGGAGGCCAGCTGATCCGACGCCGCCTTCGAGAACAACACAATCCACCCAGCCAAGCTGGCGCAGCCAAGACGCGGTCATCGTGGCTCGGACGCCGTCGTCGTCAACCACAACGATTCTGGCGTTGCGGGTTGCCACGTATTCGTCGGTTGCCTGCACTAGTTGGCCGCCCGGCGCGTTGGCGCTGCCTGGCAGATGGCCTGCCTCGAATTCCTGGGGGGTGCGAACATCAAGCAGAAATGTGGTGCGGGTGCCCTCGGTCTGCCACACCTGCAGTTCGGAACGATCAATGAGACGCACCCCGAAGCGGCTGCCGACGCGTGCCGCGGCCTGAGTGGCCCATTCCCGGGCCGAGCCTGAGGGGGAGGGGGCGCTTGTCTCGTTGCCCCGTTCAACTTCAAAGCCTGCCAGTTCCCAACCCATGGTGCCGTTCTCGAGAGCTACCACCTGGTTCTCCAGACCAGCGTTGATCAGAGACTGCGCCCCGATGATGCTTCTTGTGCGGCCAGCACAGTTCACAACAACCAGGGTGTCTGGGGTGTCGACCATATCTTTCACCCGGTGCACAAGCTCGGCGCCAGGGCAGTCTGTGCCAGACGGGATGCTCATTCTGCGGAACTCCTCGATTGGGCGGGAGTCAAGCACCACCAGGTCTTCGCCTCGGCTTAGCTTCGCAGCCAGCTCGGTTGCCGGAATCCGTGGTGTGTTGTAGCAGTGTTCGACATATTCGCCAAAGGCCTTCGACGCAACGTTGACCCCCGAATACAGCTCTCCTCCAGCGGCCGCCCAGGCTGTGGTGCCGCCGTTGAGCACATGTACGTTTGTCCAGCCAAGGGCTATTGCTCTTTCGGCCGCCCGCTGGGCCAGAGGGCGGCTTCCGTCCGGCTCCGTTCCGTCGTCGCACCAGACCAGGCGGGTGCTGAGACGAGGCACCAGGTTCCCAAGCAGAAGCTCCAGTTGAGAGAGAGGCACGCAGGCCGCGTGAAACAGGTGGGAATCGAAGTAGACACCTTGCTCTCTGGCATCCAGCACCGCCAACTCTTGATCACCCAGCAGCCACTCTTCAAGGGTTGCCGGGTTCACACTGCTTGGATTCACTAGCAGCTCTGGAGGTTGGTTCGGGCCTCACGGATCTCGCCAACTGCTGAGAAGATCTTCCATTCGCCGCTGCTTTCGCTGTAGTACTGGCGCTGGTCTAGTCGTTCGAGGGCGAGCCCATAACAATGGAAGTTGAGCCCGGACCCCTCGATGTGGATCGAGTGAAGATCCTCAGCCAGCATGGCCACTCCGCTGCCTGCCTCAACGATGAACTGGCCGGTTTGCTCAACCCCGCCGTCGGCGGTCCGCTGGTAAAATTTGTTCAGCTCCTGACCATGGAAGCCAACGATCACGGCCCACGTAGTGTGATTGTGGGGCGGGGTCTCAACGGTTCCGCGCCCAGATTGGGCGTACAAGGCGAACCTGTCTTGGGCCCCTTGAGCCAGTCGATACATCACGTTCGACTGCTCGGCATCAGCGCCAGGAGCAGGAAAGTCGTCAAGGGGAAAGAGGTCTCGCTGATTAGCCAATTTCAACAGGCGCTGGCGGATGGCGTCGACGCTTTCTCTTGTCACTCCCTGCTCAGTCTCGATCTGTTGAATGTCGTTCATCGCGGCGCCAACTGCAGCGTCTCGGGCTTCACCCACTGAGTTCTCGTTCATCCTGCAACCCTAGTAGCTCAATTGCTTCGCCCATCTGGGTCGTTTCCTCCTCGCTGGTCGCCGATGGCGACTACGCGTTGTTGTTTTGGGTCTGCTGTGGCAGACCGGGCTTCGGCTCCCATATTGGGTCTGCTGTGGCAGACCGGGCTTCGCCCATCTGGGTCACTAGGTGGGCGAGTTCTGGAGCGGAGTGAGAAAGACTCGGGAAGAGACGAGGCCAGCAGGCCGAGGAACAGCGATCGCAAGAGGGGGAACTGGCATGGATTAGGTGCGTTTTCGCCACTAATCCATGCCAGTTGAATGAAATCGGGCCCTATTTGCCAGCTATCACGCGTGGTCGCCTTCGGCGGCCAGCGAGATCGGGTTGACCCGGATGGGGCGAAGCCCGGGAGGCGGTAGCCGATCCGAGCAGAAGAG
>QIKW01000144.1 GCA_003231975.1 Acidimicrobiia bacterium | reverse complement strand
GGAAGAGACGAGGCCGCAAGGCCGAGGAACGGCGGTCAGGTGGTCAGGTCTAGAAAGACTTCTTCCAGGTTTCCTCCCTCGGCCGTAATGCGTTCGGCGAAGACTCCGCAGTTCGCAAGTGCTCGGTTCATTTCGCTGCCCGAGACGGTGACGCCGGGCTTCGGTTTAACCAAGATGGTTGTTGGCGGCAGCGGCGACACTTGCCCGAAGTTGCCGAGGGCGCCAAGCGCATCAGGCATCTCTTTCTCGGCAACCGTGAAGCTAATGGAGTTGTCGGCGTGCTGAGCCAGAATCTCCTCAGTCGATCCGTAGGCAATGGTTCGGCCGTTGGCCAGAATCACCAACTGATCACACGCCTGCTGCACCTCGGAAAGCTGATGGGAGCTCACAAGAACCGTCACGCCCATGTCTGGCATGCGACGCAGCAAGTTTCGGATTTCGATTATCCCGTGGGGATCAAGCCCGTTCGCCGGCTCGTCCAAAATCACAAGCTCGGGCGAGCCAACCAGAGTGATGCCAATTCCAAGCCGTTGCTTCATCCCAAGCGAATAGCCCCGCGGCCGGTCATCGGCCCGATCGGCCAGCCCAACAAGATCGAGAATCTCGTCAATTCGATCATCGTGGGCTCCCAAACCAAGCGAGAGCGCCTGGTAACGAAGGTTGTCCCTAGCGGTCAAGCGCTCGTAGATGGGTGGGGCCTCGATGATGGCACCAACCCTCTGTAGGGTTGCCCCCCAACCGCGAGACCCAACTCTTGTGCCAAGCAAGTCAATCTCGCCACTTGTCGGTCGCACCAGGCCAAGCAGCATCTTCATCACTGTGGTCTTGCCTGCTCCGTTCGGGCCAAGAAGGCCAACAACGCCGCCCCTTGGGATAGTGAACGAAACGTCGTCAACCGCCGCTGCGTCGCCATACCGTTTGGTCAAGCCGGATACCGACACGATCAGGTCCGCCGTTTGAGCGGCCATGTTCTTTGGGGGAGAGAGGGTGGCTGTGTGCATGTATCCATCGTGAGCGCACAAGGCCCCGATGACCTCAGCCCGCCGACTTGGTCTCCATCGGCCAAAAGGACGAGACGAGCCTTAGCTTGCCAGCCAAACGAACGACGACACAGCCGATTTGAGGTTCTACGCTCGCTCCATGCGATCCTGGCTGAAGCGTCAACTGAACAGCATCGCAGTGCAAGAGGTGCCAACCAAGCGCGGGCGGCTGGATTGGTTGATCGTTGCCCTTGTCTTGGTGTCAACCGCCATTGAGGCTGTTCTCAACACAGTCGGCACGGCCAGCGCCCTTGACCCTTTGCTCGTGGTATTCCTCGGCCTGGTCGGCGCCGCAGCCGTTCTGTACCGGAAGCAGTGGCCGGTAGCTTCACTGCTCACCGTCACAGCCATTGGAGTAGCTACCCAACTCCTCAGCTCTGAGCGCCAGCTCTCATTCGGGTTCGGGATTGCCACGGTTGCCGTGGTGTATGCGCTCTGTCGGTGGAGCCCTCCCCGAGTCGCCGCCCTCGGCATGCTGGTCGTTCTCGGTGTGCGGTTAGCTGCCGCCCCACAATCCGACCTGCCTCTGTTGGACGAAACAGTCAACATCCTCGTCTCCTGGTTCCTGGTAGCTGCCCTGGCTTTGGCGATGCGATTCAGATCTGGCTTGCGCCACCAGCAGTTGGCACAGGTAAGGCTGCAAGAGCGGCAAGACCTGGCTCGAGAACTGCACGACGTAGTTGCCCATCATGTGTCTGCCATCGCCGTGCAGGCTCAGGCCGCTCAAGCAGTGTCTGAGACCAACCCTGCGGCCACTTCAGAGATTCTCCACGCAATCGAGACCACCGCATCTACCACCCTTACCGAGATGCGCAGAATGGTTGGCATCTTGCGGGCAGAAGGCAGCGACCGGGCACCAATAGCTGAGGGCGCTTCTCTTCGTTCCCTAGCCGATGCCACCGGCGAACCGGCGGTGAGATTGAGTGGGGCCGGCGTCTTGGACGATTCGGTGCCGGTGTCGATTGCTGCGGCTTCGTATCGAATTGTTCAGGAAGCAATCACCAACGCCAGGCGTCACGGCCTCGCCAGGGAACCAATTGAGGTAACCGTCAGTCGGGCCGACGGAGCAATAAACCTCGTCGTCACAAATCCGGCAAATACCGGAGCGCTCATTGGCCAGGCCGGATTTGGTCTAATCGGGATGACTGAACGGGCCGAAGCTCTGGGCGGTTCCCTCGTTGCCGGGCCGGTTTCCGGAGACCGCTGGCAGGTTCGGGCGAAGCTTCCGCTGGCCTAGGCCAGCGAAACGGCCACGAGGTGGCAAACTTCTCTGGTGACCATTCGGGTTCTGATTGCAGATGACCAAGAGCTGGTTAGGGCCGGGTTGGCCATGATCCTCGATGCCCAGCCGTCAATCGAAGTGATAGCCCAGGTTGCCGACGGCAGAGAAGCGGTTACCAAAGCCAAGCACCTGCGGCCCGATGTGTGCCTGCTAGACATCCGAATGCCCGAAATGGACGGAATCGAAGTGACCAGAGAGTTGGCCGGGCCCGGGATCGAAGACCCATTGAACGTGGTGATCATCACAACCTTCGATCTTGATGAGTACGTCTACGACGCTCTGAAGGCAGGGGCAAAGGGGTTTCTCCTGAAGGATGCAGGCCCACAGCTTCTAGTTGAGGCCATCCAGGCGGCCAACGACGGAGACTCGCTTATCTCCCCATCGATCACGACAAGACTGCTTGAGAGCCTGGACATGAACGCTCTGGCAGCAGGCAGCCAGTTGGCCCAGCCAACTAGCCCCCTCACCGAACGTGAAGAGGAGCTACTGGTTGGTGTTGCCCTTGGGCGTACAAACCGAGAACTCTCAGAAGAGCTGTTCATCTCGATTAGCACGGTGAAAACTCACGCCGCCAACCTGATGACTAAGCTTGGTGTTCGCAACCGGGTTGAGCTGGCGTTGTGGGCTTATGAGACCGGCCGCCTTGCTGGCACAGCGCGCTGAAAGCGAGCTTGCGGCTTCCTGAGCAGCTCGGAAACTTGGAAATGGCTTGGCCCCCGTGGTCGTTAGACCCACTGACCCGAGCCCTTTGACCCAGCCGCGCATGAGGCGAAGTTCCCGTCTGGGAGAAACTGCTGATTCCCAGGTTCAGTGACTCCGTTTAGCGTCCGTAACAGCCAGCATCGCCTTGATGCCGCAGGCTCTTTCAGGGCCTCAACGCAGTCTCCTGAGATTGCAATAAGCCGAACGTAACCGCCTCCGCCCGCGGGGGTGTCATCGACGGACGTGAAACGGGGTCACTCCACCGTGCGTATTCGACGCGCCGCAATGGCGGCTGCTGCATTTGCCATACCTGCTGCCTCTGTTGGCGTTGCGCCTGCATGGCTGGCCGACACAGATCTAAGCCCTTCATCGTTTCCCAACGTCCCAATCGGCTCGACCACGATCAGCCTCAACGAACAGGATCAGGCCCGGGGTGGGGTTTCGTTGCTCGAAAGGCCGCAGCCCACAGATCAGCCTGGCTCCTCAACCAGCGAGACGCCTGGTCAGGTCACAGCCGACACCTCGGCGCCTGCACCCACGGTGGCGCCTCCAACAACTGCGGCCGCGCCAACCACGAACGCCACGCCGACCACAACAGAATCTGTAGCCCTCCTGGCGGAAACCCCGCTCAGCCTCATTGATCTCGCTGTTCATCCTGGTAGGCCAACCACAACAACTGCCCCGCCAAGAGACCGATTCGAAGAGCGCGGCTTCGCTGCGCTGACAGATCTCTCATATCCGTGGCAACAGATGTTGCCGGAGTGGACCATCAAGTTCAGCCCTGGTCGCTCCGGCATTCTTGGGTACACCTACACCGACCGCAAAGAGATCGAAGTGTTCGTTCGCGACAACATCTCGGATGCGCTTCTGGCCCACGTGATTGCTCACGAGCTTGGTCACGCGGTCGACTTGACCCTCAACAGCGGAGACGACCGCCGCTCGTGGCAGGACGCCCGCGGCATCGCCAGTACGGCATGGTGGCCCTCAAGTGGCGCAACCGACTTCTCGGTCGGAGCAGGCGACTTCGCCGAGTCGTTCGCCGCCTGGCAGGTTGGCGCCACCTACTACAGATCCAACCTTGGCAGCCCCCCTAACCCAGACCAGATCCAGCTGATGTCGCAGCTGGCAAACAACTACTAGCGGTGCTCCCCGGCGGCCAGGCCCGGTGCTGCCAGCCAGCGCAACTAGATGGCGTCGCCGTCCAGTTCGCCGGTGCGGATTCGGACAATTGAAGACACTGGGGTGACCCAGATCTTGCCGTCGCCGATCTTGCCGGTCTGGGCCGCGCCTGCCACTGCTTCGGTCCCTTTTTGAACGTCGCCTTCGGCCACCACGATCTCAAGCTTCACCTTTGGCACAAAGTCAACCCTGTACTCGGCGCCCCGGTAAGTCTCTGTGTGGCCACCCTGGCGACCAAAACCCTTTACCTCGGTGACAGTCATGCCCTGAATCCCGACCGACGCAAGAGCTTCCTTCACCTCATCAAGCATGTGAGGTTTGATAACTGCGGTTATGAGTTGCATGTTTTTCTTCCTCTCGGTTAGGCCGAGACCGTCACGTCAGGACCGTAGCCTGGCGCGCCGTGTTCGTGTACGTCCAGGCCCTCAGCCCCATCGTTGCCCTCAAGGCGGCAAACAGCACGCCGGATGCAAGCAGCACCCACGCCGCAACGATCACAACTCCCAGGAACTGCACAACGAGTTGATTGATGCCACCTCCGTAGAACAGCCCCGATGCTGAGTACTCGGTTCCGTCCTCAAGTGGGAAGGCGGCATCAACAAACGCATCGCCGTTCACCGCGAAGAACCCAACCGCCAGTGTGCCCCACACACCACAAACCCCGTGAACCGAAACGGCTCCAACCGGGTCGTCGATGCCTTTGCGATCTATGAAAAGCACTGAGGCAACCACCAGCGCACCGCCAAGGAAGCCAACGATCAGCGACCCGACTGGGGTGATCGTGCCGGTGCCTGCTGTGATGCTGACCAGCCCGGCCAGAACACCGTTGCCCGCCATGCCAACATCTGGCTTCTTGGCGGCGTAGGTGATGGCGGCGGTAGCACCCAGCGCACCGGCCGCCGCGGCCAAGATAGTTGTCAGCAGGATTCCTGGAACAAACTGGTCTGCTGCCAGCTCAGACCCGCCGTTGAAGCCGAACCAGCCGATCAGCAGGATGAACACGCCGGTGATCGCCAGCGGCATGGAGTGCCCGGGGATCGGGCGGGGGTTGCCCTTGCGGTCAAGCTTGCCGATTCTGGGCCCCAGGAATATGGCTCCCATCAATGCAGCCCACCCGCCAGCCGAGTGCACGATTGTTGAGCCGGCAAAGTCACCGAATTTGGCGGTGCCAATCTGAAGATCGGCAATGATTCCCCCGCCCCAGAACATGTGAACAACCACGGGGTAGATCAGCGCGGTCATCACGATGGTGAACGCAAAGTACGTCCAGAACTTCGTGCGCTCTGCCATGGCTCCCGACGCAATGGTTGCTGCGGCCCCGGCAAATGCAGCCTGAAAGAAGAAGTTGGTTTCAAGAGACAGCCCGCCCTGGTACGCGTCGCCGCCTTTCAGAAAGAACAGGTCGGTTCCAATGAAACCACCCGCATCGGACCCGTAGGCAAAGCCGTATCCAACGACAAAGAAGGCAACCATGGCGACCGACAGGTCCATGATGTTTTTCATCATGATGTTGGCTGCGTTTTTGGCGCGGGTCATTCCGGTCTCAACCAGAGCGAAACCCGCCTGCATGAAGATCACCAGAATGGCCGCAATCCCGATCCAGGTGTTGTCCAGAATGTCCTGGGTGGTCCACTCATATTCCTGAGCACCAGCCGGGCTGGCCAACCAGGCGAAAACGAACACGGCCACGCCGCCTCCGGTTAACCACTTGCGTCTCATGTGCGCTCCAGTACGTGGTGGCCAAGTGTTTGGCAGCAAGAAGCGACGATAAAGCGGCAACGTTTCCCGATTGTTTCCAGAGGGTGAATTCAAACTCTCTCAAAACCAACTAGACCATCAAGACCCGTTTTGGTGTGACGCAGTTAGGCATTGGACCACAGCCCCGAAGCTGGCCCAAGGTTCACAGAGCGGGGACGACGGTCGAGGTGAAAGCTGCCATCGTTCCCGCCTTGACAATCCCGTTCTGCATGACTACCGCGAGGTTATTTCGATCCTCAAGGATGCTGATGTCGGCGAGCACATCGCCTTCCACCACCAGCAGATCGGCGAGCTTGCCTGCCTCGAGAGTGCCGACTTCGTCGTCGAGCCCCATGATCTGAGCCCCGTTGCGGGTGGCACAGACCAGTGTGTCCATCGCCGAAAACCCAACGTAGTCGGTGAAGAACGAGAGTTCCTTGGCGTAGTCGCCGTGGGGATTCCAGGCGAAGCCGTAGTCGCCGCCCATGCCGAGGACGCCTCCGGCTTCGTGGATCATACGGGCGCTCTCGGCGCCAGCCTCGAGCGTTTCTTGATGGCCGTCGATCACCGCTTGAGCCATGCCGAAGTCGGGCCCGTAGTGCACCGAGGCGTACTCGAACTGGAGCGCAGGAACGCAGGGGACATTGCCTTCCAACATGAGATCAAGGCATTCTGAGTCCATGAAGGTGCCGTGTTCGATCGAATCGAAGCCGGCAACGAGCGCGTTCTTGATGCCTTCGGTGGCACGGCAGTGGCCGAACACCTTACGCCGATGGTTGTGAGCCACCTGCACGACTGCCTCCATCTCGTCATAAGTCATCGACAACGTGTGATGATCGTTGGTGCCAGGCGCGGCCGCGTCGCCGGTGGGATAGGTCTTGAGCCAGTGCGCCCCGTTCTTTACCAGCTTCCTGGCCGCCGAACGAGCCTGATCCGGGCCATCGACCACCAGGATTACGCCCTCCATGCCGATCTTGCGGAACTCAGGATTCCAGTCCATCAGACCGCCCGCACCGCAGATTTCCTGCCCGCTCGGCACCAGACGCGGTCCAACAACCAGATCGGCGTCGATCGCCGCTGTCAGCGCTACATCGGTGTTGAAGAGGCAACCCGCAGACCGGGCCGACGTGTAGCCGCACTCGAGAGCGAGGCGCGCGTTGAAGGCAGCGTGAAGCGAAACGGTTTCCGGGGGGTGAGCGATGTCGAGATCCTCCAGCACGGTGATGTTGAAGTACGAGGCGTGCCAGTGAGCCTCCACGAGCCCGGGCATAACCGTGCGGCCTGTTGCGTCGATGCGCGTCGCTTCGGGCCCGATGGCCGGAGCAGCGTCCCTGGCGCCTGCAAAGCTGATTCGACCGTCTTTGACCACGACGGTCGAATCGTCTGCCGGCTCGGCTCCGGTACCCGAAACCAGCTTCCCGTGCTCAATTACCGTTACCCCGCTTCCATCTCGCATTCGTCCTTCTTTCTCAGATTCGGCCCCCCAGCCACAGCTTTGACCGTAGTGGCAGCGACCGCAGTAGGCCAGCGGCGCCAACTCATCACAAGCAGGAACCAACCAACTGGTCACATCGTTAGGCAGAGTGCCGATACTCGAACCAGAATGAGTGTCAATCTTGGCGTCGGTCTTGGAGGGAACGAATGGGACTAATGAAGAAACTCCGCGGGGAGCTAGTCGACATTATCGAGTGGATCGACGATTCAAGATCCACCTTGGCCTGGCGATTCCCCCGCTATCA
Organism: Acidimicrobiia bacterium; assembly: GCA_003231975.1. Lineage (GTDB taxonomy): Bacteria > Actinomycetota > Acidimicrobiia > Acidimicrobiales > SZUA-35 > SZUA-35. The sequence continues at coordinate 1,196 of QIKW01000144.1, read as the reverse complement.
GAACGAAATCAAGAACGGGGCCGAGCTAATTGTTCGCGAAGGCCAAAGAGCGGTCTTTGTGTACCGGGGCTCCCTGGCAGACGAATTCGGTCCCGGCCACTATGAGCTGTCAACCGAGAGCCTGCCGCTTCTGTCAACACTTCAGGGCTGGAAGCACGGCTTCAATTCGCCCTTCAGGAGCGAGATCTACTTCATCAACACCAGGCCGGTTACCGACCTTCGCTGGGGCACGCCTCAGCCCGTGACGGTGCGCGACCCTGACTTCAAGATGGTGCAGGTTCGAGCCAACGGCTTGTGCATTGTGAAGGTGGCCGATCCACAGATTTTCCTTCGTGAGGTAATCGGCACCGACAGCGCAGTTGAGATTGACGAGATCACAGAGCTGCTGCGGCGCGTAATCACCTTGGCGTTCGCCGACATGATCACTGAATCCGGGCTAGGCGTAATAGATCTACAGGGCCAGCAGGTTGAGCTGTCGGCCAAGCTCCGAGACTTCGTGCAAGACCGGGTTGACGACGAATACGGCCTTGCCATTCCGGAACTCACAATGAACATCTCGTTGCCAGACGAGATCACCCAGGCAATGACCCGAGGCGTGGCCAGAGGCGTTGAGGAGAGCGGATTCCTTGACAATGTCGGGAATCTGGATCGGTATCAGCAAGCCAAAGCCGCGGACGCCATGGTGGCGGCTGCTGAGAATCCCGGCGGCGGAGCCATGGGAGACATGATGGCAATGGGAATGGGCGTGGCCATGGCGGGCCAGATGGCTCAGACCATGGGCGGCGCCATGCAGCCACAGCAATCGGGCCAGGCCGCGGCTGGTCCCCCACCGCTTCCTAGCCAGGGCCCGATGTATCACGTGGCCATCAACGGTCAGCAACAGGGCCCCTTCTCGATGGAGCAGATGCGGGCCGGGCTTGGCAACGGCCAGATGCAACCAACCAGCCAGGTGTGGACCGCCGGGATGGCGGGCTGGGCCGCAGCAAACACGGTGCCTGCGCTTCAGCAACTGTTCGCCACGCCGCCACCCTTGCCGCCCGACGACCCGGCCCCCTCGCCGCCGCCAACACCGCCAGCTCAGTAGGCCAGGCCTGTGACCGGAAACATCCAGCCCCCTCAGCGCCCTGGGAGGCCAAGCAGACCCGCGCCGCCAAGGCCCCCGAATCTTCCTACCTCACCCCCGGATCTTCCCATCC
>QIKW01000264.1 GCA_003231975.1 Acidimicrobiia bacterium | reverse complement strand
GGGTCGGCTGGCAGCCCTGGCCGACGAGCCCTAGCGTCAACGAGGTGTCATCGTTGAACACAATCGTTTACGCCCCGGCCAAACTCACGCTGTCGCTTCGCATGGTCGGCAGCCGCCAAGATGGCTACCACCTCATTGATGCCGAGATGGTCACCTTGGACCTGTACGACACCCTTGAGATCAATCCTGGGGGAAGCGGTTTGCGGGTAATCGGTGGTGCTCCTGATGTGCCAACGGGGGAAACGAACCTGGTCAATCAGGCGCTTCTCCTAGCGGGTCGAACGGCGGCTGTTGCCCTCACTAAGCGGATTCCGTCACAGGCCGGGCTGGGTGGAGGCTCCTCCGATGCCGCAGCGGTGCTTCGCTGGGCCGGGTTTGACGACCTTGTGGGGGCGGCGCAACTGGGCGCAGACGTTGCGTTCTGCCTGATTGGAGGACGAGCGAGGGTTGCTGGGATTGGCGAGATTGTTCAGCCGCTGCCATTCGAGGAACGAACGGTCACCCTTGTGACGCCGCCGCTGAGCTGCCCAACACCGGCTGTCTATCAAGCGTGGGACGAACTGGGCGGCCCGCGCAACGAGGCTGGCGTCAACGACTTGGAACCAGCTGCAATTCGGGTGGCCCCCCAGCTTGAGGCTTGGCGAGACGAGCTTTGGGCCGACACGGGACAGCGCCCAACTCTTGCCGGTAGCGGCTCCACCTGGTTCGTTTCCGGCGCTCACCCTGGGCCGGGCAGAGTAATCACGAAAACAACCCCTGCGGGCTGGGAACCTTCGTAACGAGCCTTAGCCAAGGCCAGCGGAGCTGGGGCTACTTCTTCTTGTTGCGACGCTGAACGCGCGTCCGCTTCAGTAGCTTGCGGTGCTTTTTCTTACGCATGCGCTTGCGGCGCTTCTTGATCAGCGATCCCATTAGACGACAGATCATAACTGGGCGCAGGGCTGAAACAGCAGCGAAACTGCGCATCGGGGTCGTTCGGGAGCCAGTACCATCGCGAAACAGGCTCACCAAGCAGTGGGCCGCCTTCCCAGGTAGTTCAGCGGTAGAACGCCAGACTTTGAATCTGGTAGTCGTTGGTTCGATTCCAACCCTGGGAGCCCAAGAGCCGACTACTGTTACCGATCGGAGTTACAACAGAGACATGCCAGATCGCCCCCTGTCTGCTTTGGTGGTTGCCACCGCTTCTGGCGCTCCGATGAGGTCCGAACGGCCAAAACCAATTCACCTCCTCTGCGGCAAGCCCATGCTCTCGTACGTTCTTGAGGCGCTTGGCGGCGTGAACGTTGGCAACACGGTGGTTGTTACCGGCCCCCGTGGAGACTGGGTCAGCAAACGGGTTATGGAAGACCCGCCGGGATTCCCCGTCCGGTTCGTTGAGCAGCGAGGCAACCGGGGCACCGCGGATGCCGCCTTGGTGGGCCTCACCGGGTTCGACGATTTTGAGGATGAGGGAGACCTCCTCGTTGTGCCAGCCGACATCCCGCTGATCGACACCGAGATGCTTGCCACACTGCTGTTTCAGCATCGCCGTCACGACGCCGCCCTCACCTTGCTGTCTGCGGTTGTTGATGACCCCGTCGGGAAAGACCGTGTGCTGCGTGACGAGCGAGGAAACGTCAGCGGTGTCGCAGCCGACTCCGACCTGGTCGGCGACGAATTCTCGGTCAACGAGATCTCTCTTGGCGTGATTTGTGTTCGCCGTGGGTTGCTGGCACCTGCGGCGCGACGCACGGCGCCCGCGTTTGCAGATGGCCGACATCGCTTGGCCGACGTGGCGGCCATTCTGGCCGAAACGGGTCACCCTGTCGTCAGCGCGGTTATCGACTCCGATGCCGCATCCATGCACCCGGTCAATAATCGAAGGCAGCTGGCCGATGCCGAGGCCGAACTGCGTCGAAGGACCAACGAACGATGGCTGGACCGGGGCGTCACCATGGTCGACCCCCAACGCACCTACATAGACTCAACCGTTCAACTCGGGATCGACATCACGCTCTTTCCTGGCACCATCTTGCAGGGCAACACGGTGATCGGCGACGGTTGTGAGATCGGCCCCGACACCCGAATCGACCGCTGTGTTGTTGGCAGAGACACCGTTGTCGAAAAGACCACTGCGTTGGGTGCACGCATCGGCGATCAGTGCAATGTTGGCCCTTTCGCGGTCATTGAGCCCGGGGCCGAGCTAGCCGACGGCACCGTCACTGGGCCGTTCTATGTCGCTGGCAGCGGCGACTAATAAAAAGAACCGCCAAGAACCACCCCAGAGCCAGCCGAAGAGGGTTAACTACAGATAGCCGACAGATTCATCTAGAGAGCTGCGGGGCCCGGGGGATTCAAAATGGAAACTGTCACCACGAAGAAGCTCCACGTGTTCTCCGGGAGGCACAACACCGAACTGGCCGAAGAAGTTGTCGCCTGTTTGGGCGAGAAGCTAACCGAGGCTCACTTGGGTCAATTCGCCAACGGCGAGACGCACTGCCGGTTCGGCGAGTCCGTTCGAGGCTCTGATGTATTCCTGATCCAGAGCCACGGCAACCTCGACGGCCGTTCGCTGAACGATGCCGTGATGGAGCACTTGATAATGGTCGACACCGCCAGGCGGGCTTCGGCCAAGCGCATCACGGCGGTGATGCCGTTCTATGCCTACGGGCGCCAGGACCGAAAGTCTGAAGGGCGAGAGCCAATCACGGCTCGCCTGATGGCCGACCTGTTCAGCGTTGCCGGCGCATCTCGGCTGATATCGGTGGATTTGCACAGCGGTCAGATTCAGGGGTTTTTCAACGGGCCGGTTGATCACCTCACAGCCATGCCGGTGCTCATCGAGCGCCTCGAACGGTCCAGTTCGAACTTGGTCGTGGTTTCGCCGGATGCGGGCCGGGTGAAGGTGGCCGAGCGATACAGCCAGCAGCTGCACGCCGATCTCGCAATCGTTCACAAACGACGGGTCAAGGGCGTCATGAACACCGTCGAGGCGAAAGATATCGTCGGAGACGTCGAGGGCCGAGATTGCGTTCTGATCGACGACATGATCGACACCGCAGGCACCATTTGCCAGGCCGCGGATTTGCTGATTGACCGCGGTGCCGCATCGGTGTTGGCTGCTGCCACTCACGGTGTTTTCAGCGGCCCGGCAGTAGATCGGCTCAAGAATTCGGTCATCCAACGGGTGATCGTCACCGACACACTGCCGTTCCCCCCCGAAAAGCGGTTTGACAAGTTGGAAGTGGTTTCCATCGCCCCTTTGATCGCCGACACCATCCGGGCGGTGTTCTCAGATACCTCGGTTTCTGAGATCTTCGGCGGTCATAATCAGCAGTAGCGCCGCTAGCCTCTGTCAGCTGAATGCGCGCTTCATTCGCGCCGTTTCCAGAAGGTCGATTCATGTCTGTTGTTACTGCAACCAGCGGTGTTACTGCAATCACCGGCCGAGAACTGGGCACCCGTCCGTCTCGACGCCTTCGGAGCGAAGGCCAACTCCCCGGAGTTCTCTACGGCGGTGGCGCTGAGCCCCTCCCCGTGCACGTCGACTATGTGTCTCTTCGTGATGCGCTCAGCGGGCCCGCCGGCTTGAACACCGTTCTCACAATCGATGTAGACGGTGAACAAGAAACGGTCATCGTCAGGGAGATTCAGCGGGATCCAATCAAACGCATGGTCACCCACGCAGACTTCATGCGGGTAGACGAGAGAACCAAGGTAAAGGTTGAGGTTCCAGTCATCCTTATTGGCCGGGCCTCAGAGGTGATTGACAACGGCGGCATGATCGAGCAGAAGCGCCACACTTTGCTGGTCAAGGTGGCCCCAAAGGACATCCCGGATCGAATCGAGGTCGACATTTCCGGAATGGACATGGATCATCGCCTTGCCGTTAGCCAGCTTGTGCTTCCCGATGGTGTTACTTCCCTTATTCCGGGCAACCTCACTGTTGTGGCAACGGTTGTGCCTCGTGGGCTCAAGAGCGCCGAAGAAGAAGCCGAGCTGGAAGAGGGCGAAGAGGGCTTCGAGGGCGAAGAGGGCGAAGAGGGCGAGGGCGAGGCAAGCGCCGAGGATTCGGGCGACTAGCCTTTCAAGGTGTCTCTGCTTTCTCGTCGACCGGGCGAGGCTCGTCGACGGGGAACCCCGGCAGACCTCCTAGTAGTTGGCCTCGGCAACCCCGGAGCCGACTTTGCCGACACCCGCCACAACGTCGGCGCCGAGCTGGTGTCGCTTCTGGCCGAGCGGCACGGTGAAAAACTGACGCGCGGCAAAGAGCGGGCGCTCACAGCCGAGCTGAGAATTGGGCCGCACCGGGTTGCGGTTGCGTTCCCGCAGACGTTTATGAACAATTCGGGTGAGTCCGTTCGCCTTCTGGCCCGCCGTCATGGCATCGAAGATGCCGAACATCTAATGGTGGTTCACGACGAGCTTGATCTTGATGCGGGGCGCTTGAAGCTGAAACAGGGCGGCGGCCTGGCCGGCCACAATGGCCTGCGGTCAATCACTCAGCACCTGGGCACCACCGACTACATCCGGCTGCGCATAGGAATCGGCAAACCACCAACTTCCCAGGCTCCCCGTGACTTTGTGCTTCGCCGGCCCGGCAAGGCCGACCGGGAAGTGCTTGACGTTGCCATTGCCCGCGCCGCAGACGCTGTCGAGCAGTTCCTGACCGATGGACTTGACGCCACCATGAACGTGGTAAACCGCCGCACCGAATAGCCGTTTTTCTCGTTCTGGAGTTCCCTACTACGATTTTTCGGGGGTAGGGCACTCCAGTATCACCAGCCAATATGGTCG
>QIKW01000024.1 GCA_003231975.1 Acidimicrobiia bacterium | reverse complement strand
GGCGAGACCGGATCGTCGCTATGGCAGGCCCGGCAGCAACCACAACGGCCACCTGGCCAAACCGGTGGAGAAACGATCGGCGGGTTGTGCGGGCCGCGGCCCACCGAGAGATCCGCTCGACACCCCTGTCGAGCAGTGGGGTGGTTGCTCGGTCGGCCATTAAGGAGTCTCCGTCTTTGCTTGGTCTGGCTCGTTCTGGTCTGGGCTAAGTACCTCGGCCAACATTTCCTCGACCTGGTCAACAGTGTTGGCAACGCCGCGGCTTCGCACCATTGCCGCCTGGTCTACCGCAACCAGATACGGGGTTGATCGCACCTTGAAGGCGCTGAACGTCGGCTGGTGAGTTTCGGAAGAAACAACCCGGAGTTCTACCTCGCGGTAGGACTGAGCCATGCGCACCAGAGCAGGCTCGAGGGTGGCGCAGATTTCACAGGTTGGCGATGTGAAGGCAATGAGGGTGAAGGGCGAAGTGGTGTAGTCATATGCTGCCGCGTCGGGTGCTGGTGTGTCTCGGTCCGGGCCTTCCCCCGCAAAGTGAACCCCCATCGGGGAGACTCGGGTGTGCAAAACCCCGATCTGGCGCAGCAGCACAACAACCGCGAACCCCAGAACGCCAACCGCGATCCAAAGCAAAACGTATGAGGCAATCCACACGCCGCCACTCACTGTTGGGCCTCGCCTGCCAGAGTGGTTGACCAGATAACCCCAACGTCTCGTTTGAATGCAACCAGCTGGGTCATCACTGCAGCGATCACGCCCGCAGCAGTTACCAGAACGATCGCTTCGAAGGTTGGCGCCACCAGCCGGTCAAGGGTTGCCGCCCCGGCGGCCATCAGCAGAAGCACGAGGTTGCGGGCAATCTCAACCCATGAAACCGGCTCGTCGCTGACTGCTCCGAAACAGCTGCACGCCACCTGGCTGCCGGAACGAATTAGTCCAACTAACAGCGCGGAAAAGCCTGCAAGCATGGCGAACGCCGCCACGCCGCCCCAGCCGGGAAGAACCAACAAGAGCGCCGCAACCGCCACCTCGGCGAAAGGAACCAAACGGGCCAACAGTTTTGGGGCAGGCAGGCCAAGGGCGGCAAAGTCGCCCGCGGTGGTGTCTGGTCGACGTAACTTGGCTGCGGCGGCAGCTAACAGAACCAGAGCAAGCAGAACCGCGACGATCGACGACACCTGCGCCATCAGTTGTTGGCACTTTCGTCGAACGCCTCGTAGGCCTCGTCGCTTGAAAGCAGCCATTCTCGAAGAGCCCGCTCGTCTTCATTCAGAATCAAGGTTTTGCCGGCCTGTGTTTCTTCAAAGGTTGGGTCTCGATCGAAGATCTCTCGGTAGTAGGCGGTTACCCGGTTGGCCATGGATTCTGGGCCGCTGTAAATGTTTTCAACAATCGTTGGCCGCCCAACGCCGCTTTGAAGCAGGCCAACGTGGTACTGAAGGCCCCCGGCGTCGGGGCCTCGAAACAGCAACCGCTGGTAAACCGCGGCTACAAACTTGGCGTCGGTGCCGCCTGCCTTCAGATAGAACTCGTCGCTGGCCAAGTGTTGGAAGCGAAGGACGAGAACCGATCCGGTGCGCAGGAACTCGGTCCAGTAGACCAGCCCGCCAGCGTCGGGAGCGCGGTCAAGAATGTCGGCGTAGGCCCGGATTGCCTCGCCTCGGGACCCTTCGATGCTGTTTAAGAAGGATCCAGCTACGGCCCTCCTGCTGCGGTTACCGCCCGCTGCCACCAATGCTAGCCAGTGGTCGAGCCCGCTCTCGTCGGCGTCTCGCAACAGCACGTCTGAGTAAAGATCAACCAGCCATTTGGCGTTGGAGCTGTTCGCTGCTCCTGAATACGCAATTGAATTGGCAGACACCTGGTCGGCCCTCTCAAACAGCGGCTCGGGGACGATTCCGTCGATCGGCCCCGTGATTGGCCCGGCTGGTGGTTTCTCTGCAATTTCCTGTGCCGGCTCGTCTTCGGTTGGCTCTTCCTGCGGGAGCTCTGCCTGGGAGGGCGGTGTCTCCTGGCCCAGCACCGCGGAGCCGGGGAGGCCAAGAATGGCCAAAAAGGCCAGTAGCACAGCGGTTAGCGAGCCACCGAGGCGTGTTCGTTGCAAGATTCGCATGTTATTGCCAACTATCGGCCAGGTGTGTGACCAAAATTAGGCAACATTGGTGGATTTTCGATTCTTTATGGGCCAGAAGCACAGGAAAATTCGGGCTGAATGACTGGGGTGACAACGGCCAGAATCGGATACAACATAGGGGTATGTCTGACGCGCTGGCAGTCCTCATCAGTGAACTCCAAACCAAGGAACACGGGCAGGTGATCGAAAAGAGCCGGGTGGTAGACAATCTGCTTGACCTTCGACTCGCCGCCGCACCCAACGAAGCGGCCGTTGTTCTTGTCGACCGCTGGCTGGCCGAGGCCCCAGGGAACAGCTCCGTGCCAAGTGAGTGGTGGGTCGGCGCCCTTGAAGACATCCGGCGTCTAACCAGCCCCGAGCTTGCCCACTAGTCCACACCGGCCCGCTTTCAGCCGTTCTGGAGTGCCCTACTACGATTTTTCGGGGGTGGGGAACTCCAGTATCGACAGCTAGAAGCTTGTGACTGGGTCAGGATTGTTGGCGGCGCACCAGACGATCGGCGCCGGCGTCGATTCCGGGTAGCTGTGGTTGCACGGCGTTCTTCTGCGAGGCGATCTCAAGCACGATCTCTTCAACCTCGGCCCACGTGTTGGCCCTGAGGCCGGTGAGATCTTGGTTGTAGGGCTGGTCGAACACGATTGCGGGGTTGCCGGTGCCTCGCAGCGCATCGATGTTGTGGGGGGCATCGTCTATGTAGACGTCTGCCTCAACCTGCGGTTTGGCCCCGAGGAAGCAGATGTCTCGATACGGGATCTGGTGGGCGTCGAGCCAGGAAACCGTGTCTCCAACGGCCGCGGCATGGCCCCAATTTACATACAGCCGGTGGGTGATGATGCGGATCCAGATGCCGGCGTCAGACAGGCGCCAGAGTGCTTCGGCGCAGCCATCGATCATTGGCAGGTCACGGAAGAATCGGCGGTCGGCAACCGCATGGTTGTGCAGTCGTTCGAAAGACTCCTTGGTTAGGCCCCATTCCCGAAAGTCCCAAGACCGTTCCAGCGGTAGCGAGCTCAGCTCTACCCCAAGTTCCTCGGCAACAATTTGCCTGAAGGCAACCGTGTAGTCAGCACAGACACCGTCGAGGTCGACACCGAAGATGAAGCTTCCGCTCACGCCTGCACGCTACTGGTTTGGTGGCCCGAAGCTGAACTTTTGTTGAATCAGCGAAAGGTCAACCGCACCGGCCTCCGGCTCCGTCATTATGTTGGCTGTGGGGAACACGTACACAGTTCTTGTTGGGCCGGGTCATGTAGACACCACGGCCGATGGCCCGCTGGCCAGGGCCAAGCTGTTCGAGCTTCCGGTGCAAGAGATCGCCGAGTTCCGTCTGGTTCACATTGACGGAGAGTTGCCGGTGCATCAGCTTGTTGAGCTGGCAGATCAGCTGCTGGTTGACCCAATTGGCCAGTGGTGGCTGCCTGGGAGTGACCATCAACCTGATGGTTTGGTTGTGGAAACCGGCCTGCGCCCCGGGGTTACCGATCGGGAAGGGGCCGAGCTAGTTCGCAGCGCCTCCCAGCTTGGCTTTGCAGTGGATACTGCATCGGTTGGCCGCCGCTGGGTGATCAAGGCAAGTTTGGACGACGGTCAGGTCGGTGACCTCGCCGTTCGGGTTCTGCACAACGAGGTGATCGAGCGCTGGGCCGTTGGCTCGCTGGCCCCACCCCTCACCGACCAGGGGGCGGTGTCTCCCGCAACCAAAACCGTTGCCCTTGCCGGCCTGGACGCCGCACAGTTGGCCAAACTGAACAAACGCCGCCGCCTGGGCCTCGACCCCCAGGAGATGCTGGCCATACAGGCCCACTTCGACTCGGTCGACAGGCCCCCAACCGATGCCGAGCTTGAAACGCTGGCTCAAACCTGGAGCGAGCACTGCTCCCACAAAACCTTCCGGGCCAGAATCACGGTCCAGAACGAGGACGGGCCGCCTGAGGTGGTTGACGGCCTCATGAAGTCTTACCTTCGTGCCGCCACCGACCAGATAGCAGCACCGTGGGTGCGAAGCGCCTTTGTCGACAACGCGGGAATCGTTGCCTTTGAAGATGGTTGGGACATCGCCCTCAAGGCCGAAACCCACAACCATCCGTCTGCCCTTGAACCCTTCGGCGGGGCCAACACCGGAGTGGGCGGGGTGGTTCGAGACATCCTTGGTGTTTCGGCCAAGCCCATTGCCGTTACTGACGTTCTGTGCTTCGGCCCAGAGGATCTGGCGCCTTCTGAGGTGCCAGACGGGGTGTTGCATCCCAAGCGGATCAGAGACGGAGTGATCGCCGGAGTTGGCGACTACGGGAACAAGATCGGAGTGCCAAACGTGGCGGGGGCGATTGTGCACGACCCGGCGTACACCACCACGCCGCTTGTGTTCGCAGGCTGCTTCGGGCTGTTGCCGACGGGGTCTAATCCAACCCGGGCCCAAGCCGGTGATTCGATTGTGGTGTTCGGCGGAGCCGTTGGCCGAGACGGAGTTGGCGGTGCCACGTTCTCCTCTCAGACCATGGGCGTTGAGACCGCCGAGGTTGCTGGCTCTTCGGTGCAAATCGGAGACCCGATTGTGGAAAAGGGCCTGATCGATGTGATCCTGGCGGCCAGAGATCTGGGCCTCTATCACGCAATCACCGACTGCGGGGCGGGAGGCTTGTCTTCCGCCATTGGCGAGATGGCAGAGAAGCTGGGGGCCAAGGTGGACCTTCAGTTGGTGCCCCGCAAGTATCCGGGGCTGGCCCCATGGGAGGTTTGGC